>NZ_JBICVX010000004.1:315537-350467 GCF_043199435.1 Streptomyces sp. NPDC048604 | reverse complement strand
GTGGCGCCTCGTTGTATTGTTCAACCACCCCACCCATGGGGGGCGCCGCCCCCCGTGTGGACGGCACCACCCCCCCCCCACGCCGCGGGCCCCCCCCCCCCCCCCGGGGGGGGGGCCCCCGCTTCCGTTATGCCCCTAAAGTGAAAATCCACCGGACGGGCCGCCCGCATCCTTAGGTAAGGTAAGAAACGCGTCAGCAACGCGACAAGAAAACCAAGGTGCGCCGGGAAGTCTGGTCGGCATGTGCTCTGTGCTGCCCACCGACCGGAGGTTCCCCATCGTGGCCGCGCCCATCCCCACCCGCCGCAGGATTCTCGGACGGCTCCCGCTGCCCGAGCGACGGTACGTGGCGGACGCCCTGCGCACCGAGACCGTCGGCGGCGTACTCCTGCTCATCGCCACGGTCGTGGCGCTCGTCTGCGCCAACACGCCGCTGCAGGACACCTACGACACGGTCCGGAACTTCCACATAGGCCCGGCCGCCCTCGGCCTCGATCTCTCGATCGAGCACTGGGCCGCGGACGGCCTGCTCGCCATCTTCTTCTTCGTCGCCGGCATCGAGCTCAAGCGCGAACTCGTCGCGGGCGAACTGCGCGACCCCAAGGCCGCCGCCCTGCCCGTCGTCGCCGCCCTGTGCGGCATGGCCGTGCCCGCGGGTGTCTACGCGCTCGTCAACGTCCTCGGCGACGGCTCCCTCACCGGCTGGGCCGTGCCCACCGCCACCGACATCGCCTTCGCGCTCGCCGTTCTCGCCGTCATCGGCACCTCGCTGCCGTCCGCGCTGCGCGCCTTCCTGCTGACCCTCGCCGTCGTCGACGACCTCTTCGCCATCCTGATCATCGCGATCTTCTTCACCAGCGACCTGAACTTCCTCGCCCTCGGCGGCGCCTTCGCCGGTCTGGCCCTCTTCTGGCTGCTGCTGCGCATGAACGTCAAGGGCTGGTACGTGTACGTGCCGCTCGCCCTGGCGATCTGGGCCCTGATGTACAACAGCGGCGTCCACGCCACCATCGCCGGCGTCGCCATGGGCCTGATGCTCCGCTGCACGCGCCACGACGACGAGGAGTACTCCCCCGGCGAGCACATCGAGCACCTGGTCCGGCCGGTGTCCGCCGGACTGGCCGTGCCCCTGTTCGCACTGTTCTCCGCCGGGGTCACGATCACCGGGAAGTCCCTCGGCGACGTGTTCACCGAGCCGGTCACCCTCGGCATCGTCCTCGGCCTGGTCGTCGGCAAGGCCGTAGGCGTCTTCGGCGGCACCTGGCTGACGGCCCGGTTCACCCGTGCGGAGCTGAACGAGGACCTCACCTGGCCGGACGTCCTCGCCGTCTCCTCCCTCGCCGGCATCGGCTTCACGGTCTCGCTGCTCATCGGCGAGCTGGCGTTCGAGGGCGACGCCGCGCTGACCGCGGAGGTCAAGGCCGCGGTGCTCGCCGGCTCCCTGATAGCCGCCCTGCTGGCCACCGTCCTGCTCAAGCTGCGGGTGCGCAAGTACGAGGCGCTGCTCGCCGAGGAGGAGCGCGACGAGGACGGGGACGGCATCCCGGACGTGTACGAGCAGGACGACCCGGAGCACCATCTGCGGATGGCGGCGATCCACGAGGCCAAGGCCGCCGAGTACCGCGCCCGGGCCGAAGAGGCCGTCCGACGACGTTCCGAGGCGGAACTGACGGGTGCATCGCGCGACGACGGCGACAGTCCGGCATGATCTGTGTTCGGACCGTAGAAGAGAAGAGGGAGCAGCGATGAGCGAGCCGTTCGACGGTACCGAGCGCAGCCTCGGTCAGCTGGTCGCCTCGGCGACCGCCGAGATGTCCGCGCTGGTGCACGACGAGATCGCCCTGGCGAAGGCCGAGATCCGCGACGACGTCAAGCGAGGCGTGATGGGCGGTGCGGCCGGAATCGCCGCGCTCACCGTGCTGCTCTTCTCGCTGCCGATGCTGAGCTTCGCGCTGGCGTACGGCATCCAGACCTGGACGGGCGGCCACAACGGCGAGGGCGGCTGGAACCTCGCCTGGTGCTTCCTGTTGTCCTTCGCGGCGAACGTGCTGATCGCGGGGCTGCTCGGGCTCGCGGCGTACGCGAAGTTCCGCAAGATCAAGGCGCCGGAGCAGTCCAAGTCCCTCGCGTCGGCGAAGCAGACCGCGGCCATGCTGCAGAACGTCAAGCCGCATCCGCGGCCCGCCGCCAAGGAGCTGCCGGCCGAGGACAAGGCCGCGGCTGTGGCACGCTCGTCCGCATGACCGTCCCAGAGAGCAGCAACGGCAACGGCGGAGGTCCAGTACGGATCGACGGTCCGTGGACCCACCGCGACGTGGCCGCCAACGGCGCCCGCTTCCACATCGCCGAGATGGGCGACGGGCCGCTGGTCCTGCTGCTGCACGGCTTCCCGCAGTTCTGGTGGACCTGGCGGCACCAGCTGCCGGCGCTCGCCGACGCCGGGTTCCGCGCGGTGGCGATGGACCTGCGCGGGGTCGGCGGCAGCGACCGCACCCCGCGCGGTTACGACCCCGCCAACCTGGCGCTCGACATCACCGGCGTGATCCGCTCGCTCGGCGAGCCGGACGCGGCGCTCGTCGGGCACGACCTCGGCGGCTATCTGGCGTGGACGGCGGCCGTGATGCGGCCCAAGCTGGTGCGCCGGCTCGCGGTCTCCTCGATGCCGCATCCGCGCCGCTGGCGCTCGGCGATGCTCTCCGACTTCGCCCAGTCGCGGGCGGGTTCGCATGTGTGGGGCTTCCAGCGGCCCTGGGTGCCGGAGCGTCAGCTCGTCGCGGACGAGGGCGCGCTGGTGGGCCGGCTGATCCACGAATGGTCCGGGCCGCGGATTCCGGACGAGGACGCGATCGAGGTGTACCGGCGGGCCATGTGCATCCCGTCGACGGCGCACTGCTCGATCGAGCCGTACCGCTGGATGGTGCGGTCGCTGGCCCGCCCGGACGGCATCCAGTTCAACCGGCGCATGAAGCGCCCGGTGCGGGTGCCGACGCTGCATCTGCACGGCTCGCTCGACCCGGTGATGCGCACCCGCAGCGCGGCCGGCTCGGGCCAGTACGTGGAGGCCCCTTACCGCTGGCGCCTGTTCGACGGTCTCGGGCACTTCCCTCATGAGGAGGACCCGGTGGCGTTCACCTCGGAGCTCGTCAACTGGCTGAAGGACCCCGAGCCGGACCGGTAGGAACGCCGTCGGCCCGGCGTTCCGAACTGCCGTTCCAGGAACGGCCATGTGCCCGGCGCATACTCCAATTGGCGGGCCTCCGGGCGGTTACCGACCTTGGGCCCCGGGCAGACGTCGGGGTATGGGCTGGACGCACGACTACGGTGACACAGCACGCAACCGCCGCTCGGCCGGTGGGCCGATCACGCACGACAGAGGCGGTCCGCAGGACGAGGGACAGGCGCATCCCGGGCAGGGCATCGGGATCCCGCGCATCCTCCGCCGCAGGGCCCGTTGGGTCTCGGCGCGGCTGAGGCATACCCGCGGCTGAGGCATATACGCCTCCTCAGGGACGCACGCGGCTCCGAGACGTACGCACGTCCAAGACGTACGCGGCTCCAAGACGTACGCGGCTCCAAGACGTACGCGGCTCCGAGACGTACCTACACGGCCGAGGCGGGCGCGTGGACGGGCCACGCGCCCCCTGGCCGGTCCCTTCGGGCTTACAGGGCGCAGCCCTGGCTGTCGACCTGCTGGGTGGCCGTCGCGCCGCGCAGGATGTCGTCGCGGATCTCGTCCGCCGTCAGGGCGTAGCCGGTGTTCGCGTCGTCGAGGGACCGCGCGAAGATCACGCCGTACACCCTGCCGTCGGTGGTCAGCAGCGGTCCGCCGGAGTTGCCCTGACGGACCGTCGCGTACAGCGAGTACACGTCACGCCGCACCTCGCCCCGGTGGTAGATGTCCGGGCCGTTGGCGTTGATACGGCCGCGCACGCGGGCCGAGCGGACGTCGTACGCGCCGTTCTCGGGGAAGCCCGCGACGATCGCGCTGTCGCCGCTGAGGGCGTCCGTGCCGGTGAACTTGAGCGGCTCGGCCTCGAGGTCCGGCACGTCCAGGACCGCGATGTCGCGCTGCCAGTCGTAGAGCACGACCTTCGCGTCGTAGAGCCGCCCCTCGCCGCCGATCTGGACGGTCGGCTCGTCGACGCCGCCGACGACGTGCGCGTTGGTCATAACGCGGCGGTCGGCGAAGACGAAGCCGGTGCCTTCGAGGACCTTGCCGCAGCTCGGCGCGGTGCCGACGACCTTCACGATGGACCGCTGGGCGCGCGCCGCCACCGGGCTGTTCACCAGGGCCGGGTCGGGCGCCCGGACCTCCTTGATGGGCTCGTTGGCGAACGGGCTGAAGACCTGCGGGAAGCCGCTCTGCGCCAGCACGGAGGAGAAGTCGGTGAACCAGGTGGACGCCTGAGCCGGCATCACCCGGGAGACCCCGAGCAGCACCTTCGACCCGCGAACCTCCTTGCCGAGCGTCGGCAGGGACGTTCCGGCGAGCGCGGAGCCGATCAGCCAGGCCACAAGCAGCATCGCGACGACGTTCACCAGCGCGCCGCCCGTGGCGTCCAGGGCGCGGGCCGGCGACCAGGTGATGTGCCGGCGCAGCCGGTTGCCGAGGTGGGTGGTGAACGCCTGGCCGACGGAGGCGCAGACGATCACGACCACCACGAAGACGATCACCGCGGTCATCGAGGCCTGCGAGCCGTCGGTGAGCAGATCCCACAGCAGCGGCAGCAGGTAGACGGCGACGAGACCGCCGCCGAGGAAACCGATCACCGACAGGATGCCGACGACGAATCCCTGGCGGTAGCCGACGATCGCGAACCACACGGCGGCGAGCAGCAGCAGGATGTCCAGCACGTTCACCGTCAATAGCCTCGCAGATTCGTCTTCGGTCGACCCCGGTCAGGGTGTCATGAGCGCCAGTCGAGCGGGACCTGCTTCGAGCGGTCCCACGGGCGCTCCCAGCCTGCGTAATGCAGGATCCGGTCGATCACTCCGGCGGTGAATCCCCAGACCAGAGCGGAGGCGACCAGGAAGGCGGGGCCCTGGTGACCGCTCGGGTGGACGGACATGGCGCGGTTGGCCGGGTCCGTGAGATCCGCCACGGGGACGGTGAAGACCCGGGCGGTCTCCGCCGGGTCCACCACGCCGACCGGTGACGGGGTCCGCCACCAGCCGAGTACGGGCGTGACGACGAAATGACTCACCGGGATGTAGAGCCGGGGCAGCACACCGAAGAGCTGGACGCCGGAGGGGTCGAGGCCGGTCTCCTCCTGCGCCTCGCGCAGCGCCGCCCGCAGGGGGCCGCCGCGCTCCGGGTCGCCGTCCTCGGGGTCGAGGGCGCCGCCCGGGAAGGACGGCTGGCCGGCGTGCGAGCGGAGGCTGCCGGAGCGCTCCATGAGCAGCAGCTCCGGGCCCTGCTCGCCCTCGCCGAACAGGATCAGCACGGCGGACTGGCGGCCCGAGCCGCCGGCCGGCGGCAGGAAGCGGCTCAGCTGCTCGGGCGCGACGGTGCGCGCGGCTCTGTCGACCGGCGCGAGCCAGTCGGGCAGGCCCTCGCTCGTCACGGCGATCCCGCCGTCGTACGTCTCTGTCTCTCCGGCCCGTGTCATAGGCACCCCCGTCCGTCCTGTGCAACGCCCACGGCGCCCGGGATCGTTCCGGCGCGCCGCGTGTGGCGTGCATCCGCCATTGCGCCGTACGTCATGCGGCGCCCAGCGGCGGCGCGGGCCGGCCCGGGTAGTCCGGCGGCGGGGTCAGCCGCTGGCCGGGGTAGCCGCCCTTCTCGTACTTCAGCAGCTTCTTCGCCTTCTCCGGGTCCGTCTCGCCCTCGCCGTAGGCGGGGCAGAGGTGGGTGATCGGGCAGGCGCCGCAGGCGGGCTTGCGGGCGTGGCAGATGCGGCGGCCGTGGAAGATCACGCGGTGCGAGAGCATCGTCCAGTCGCTCTTGGGGAAGATCGTCGCGACCTCGGCCTCGATCTTCACCGGATCGTCGGACTCGGTCCACTTCCAGCGGCGCGCCAGCCGCATGAAATGCGTGTCGACGGTGATGCCGGGGACGCCGAAGGCGTTGCCGAGGACCACGAAGGCGGTCTTGCGGCCCACGCCCGGGAGTTTCACGAGGTCCTCCAGGCGGCCGGGGACCTCACCGCCGAAGTCGTCCCGCAGGGCCGTCGCGAGCCCCATGATCGACTTGGTCTTGGCCCGGAAGAAGCCGGTCGGCCGGATCAGCTCCTCGACCTCCTCCGGGTTCGCCCCGGCCAGATCCTCGGGCGTCGGGTACTTCGCAAACAGCGCGGGGGTGGTCTGATTGACCCTCAGGTCGGTGGTCTGGGCGGAGAGGACCGTGGCGACGAGCAGCTCGAAGGGATTGCGGAAGTCCAGCTCGGGGTGCGCGTACGGGTAGACCTCGGCGAGCTCCCGGTTGATCCGGCGCGCCCGGCGCACCATCGCGAGCCGCGACTCGGGCTTGGCCGGCTTCACGGTCGCCTTCTTCGGCTTCGCCGTCGTGACGTTGCTCTCTGCCATGCCCTGAAGGCTACGCCGGGACGCGTTCGGAGCAGTTGCGTTCACGCGAGGTGCCCCCGCTGGGCCCCCTCCCGCCTCAGCCGCCCACACCACAGGCAGTCGGGGCCGAGCGGTCCGTTTCATCCCGTTCACCACACTTTCAGCCACTCCGAATGCCCACGTTCGCCTACGGCTGAATTCCGTCGTCCGGAACCGGCGCAACCTGCGTCCCGGCCCCGCAACTGGCCCCTGCCAAGGCCGATCAGCACACGAATCCGGCCCTCGGGCACTGTCCCGGTCGCCGGTACGTCAGACTTGTGGTGGATCCTTGTGATCGATCGCACTGTTTTGCGGTGCGGCATCATGGGGACCACGGTCCCCTGAGCAGGTCGACAAGGAGAGAACTCGTGGACGACGTTCTGCGGCGCGCCCCGCTCTTCGCGGCGCTCGACGACGAGCAGGCTGCGGAGCTGCGCGCCTCGATGAGTGAGGCGACGCTCGCACGCGGCGACGCGCTCTTCCACGAGGGCGACCCCGGCGACCGCCTCTACGTGGTCACCGAGGGCAAGGTGAAGCTCCACCGCACTTCCCCCGACGGCCGCGAGAACATGCTGGCGGTGCTCGGCCCCGGCGAGCTCATCGGCGAGTTGTCCCTCTTCGACCCGGGCCCGCGCACCGCGACCGCGACCGCGCTGACCGAGGTCAAGCTGCTCGGCCTCGGCCACGGTGACCTCCAGCCCTGGCTGAACGTGCGCCCCGAGGTGGCCTCCGCGCTGCTGCGCGCCGTCGCCCGCCGGCTGCGCAAGACCAACGACCAGATGTCCGACCTGGTCTTCTCCGACGTGCCCGGCCGTGTCGCCCGTGCGCTCCTCGACCTGTCGCGCCGCTTCGGCGTGCAGTCGGAGGAGGGCATCCACGTGGTGCACGACCTCACCCAGGAGGAGCTGGCCCAGCTGGTCGGTGCCTCCCGCGAGACGGTCAACAAGGCCCTGGCGGACTTCGCCCAGCGCGGCTGGCTCCGCCTGGAGGCCCGCGCCGTGATCCTGCTGGACGTGGAGCGCCTCGCGAAGCGCTCGCGCTGAGCAGCCCCCTCGTACGTACGCGAAAGGCCGCCCCGGTCGGACCGGGGCGGCCTTTCGCGTACGACGTGCCCGGGGGGCTACTTCTTCGTGTCCACGATCAGCGGGTTGCCGCTGCCGCCACCGCACGGCACCGCGTAGACCGGGTTCTTCGCCGCGGCCTGCTTGTACGCCTCGATGCACTGGTTCATCAGGACCTTGTCCGTCAGCGAGTTGCTGAGGATCTTGTTGGCGCGGGCGATGCCCTCGGCCTCGATCCGGCGGCGGTCGGACTCGGCCTTGGCCGTACGGGCGGCCTCGGTGGCCCGCTCGGTGGCCTGCTGCTGCTGGATCTTGCTGTCGATCTGGTCCTGCAGCTTCTCCGACGGCTTCACGTTGCGCAGGTTGACCGTGGTGACGTCGATGCCGCGGGGCGCCAGGCGCTCCTTGATCAGGCTCGCGATCTCGGCGTTGATCTTCTCGCGGTCGCTCGCGTAGCCCTGCTCGCTCGAGTAGCGGGCGAAGACGTTGCGGACGATCTCACGGCTGTCCGGGTAGACCAGGCGCTGCTGGATGGCCTCCTCGGTGCCGGCGAGCTTGTAGAGCTCGACCGCCTTCGACGGGGTCACCGCCCACTTCACGGTCACCTCCGCGTACATGACGCCGCCCTGCGAGGAGCGGACCTCGATCACGTCCTTGTCGGAGAGATTGAGGTCGACCGGGCGGGTCGAGAAGGTCGTGACGTCCGTGAAGGGCGACTTGACGTGCATGCCCGAGGTCATCGGCGCACCGACCTTGCCGAAGGCGACCGGGACGCCGACCTCGTACGCACTGATGACGTACAGCATGCTGCCGATCAGCGAGAACACGCCGGCCAGCAGGGCGCCGAGCGAGCCGAGCTTCAGGCCGCGGCTGTCGTTTCCGCGACCGACGAAGAACAGCACCACCGCGGCGATGAGCAGCAGGATGGATATGACGAACACCGGGCTTCCCCCCGAGAACTAAGGCCACAAGTAAGCGGAGCGTAAAGCACGGCCGGAAAGATCTACTTCTCGGGGGCCTCGGGGGCGGCGACGGGCCGGTTCAAGGCCCGCGCCGCCTCAGATGAGGCCGTGCTCCTTCAGGTACTCCATTTGCGCCCGCACCGAGAGCTCCGCCGCCGGCCACAGGGACCGGTCCACGTCCGCGTACACGTGCGCCACGACCTCCGCGGCCGTGCTGTGGCCGTTCTCGACCGCCGTCTCCACCTGGGCCAGCCGGCCCGCCCGGTGCGCCAGATAGAACTCCACGGCCCCCTGCGCGTCCTCCAGGACCGGCCCGTGGCCGGGCAGGACCGTGTGCACCCCGTCGTCGACCGTGAGCGAGCGCAGCCGCCGCAGCGAGTCCAGGTAGTCGCCGAGCCGGCCGTCCGGGTGCGCCACGATGGTCGTGCCGCGTCCGAGGATCGTGTCGCCCGTCAGGACCGCACGGTCGGCGGGCAGATGGAAGCTGAGCGAGTCCGAGGTGTGCCCCGGCGTCGGTACGACACGCAGCTCCAAACCTCCGAGCGCGATCACGTCGCCCGCGGCGAGGCCCTCGTCGCCCAGGCGCAGCGCCGGGTCCAGGGCCCGCACCTGAGTCTTCGTGAGCTCGGCGAACCGGCCCGCGCCCTCCGCGTGGTCCGGGTGGCCGTGGGTGAGCAGGGTGAGCGCGACCCGCTTGCCGAGCTCCTCGGCCGTACGGATCACGTTCCGCAGATGGGCGTCGTCCAGCGGCCCCGGGTCGACGACCACCGCAAGGTCGGAGTCCGGCTCGGAGACGATCCAGGTGTTCGTCCCGTCCAGGGTCATCGCGGACGGGTTCGGGGCCAGGACGTTCACCGCGCGGGCGGTCGCGGGCCCGGAGACCACCGCGCCGCGCGGCTGGCCCGGCAGAGAGGCCGCGTCGGTCATGCCGCGCCTCCCGACGGAGCCGTGCCCGTGCCCGTACCGGGCTCGCCCGGTGTGCCCGGCGTGCCCGAGGCGGGGACGTGCTTGGTGAACTCGTCGTGCCCCGGCCAGCTCAGGATCAGCTCGTCGCCCTCCATCCGCGCCTGGGCGAGCACCGGGGTCAGGTCCTGCTCCCCCGCCGCGCCCAGCGCCTGTGCCGCGCTGTCGAAGCGCTCCAGGCCGCGCAGGGTCGAGATGGTCGGCGGCATCATCGTCAGCTCGCCGCGGTCGTAGCCGGCCGCGGCGTCCGCGGGGCGGATCCAGACCGTCCGGTCCGCCTCCGACGAGGTGTCGCGGGTCCGCTGGCCGGCCGGCAGCGCGGCCACGAAGAACCAGGTGTCGTACCGACGGGGCTCGAACTCCGGCGTGATCCAGCGCGCCCACGCCCCCAGCAGGTCCGAACGGAGCACCAGGCCGCGCCGGTCCAGGAACTCGGCGAAGGACAGCTCCCGGGCGATCAGCGCCTCCCTGTCCCGCTCCCAGTCCTCGCCCGTGGTGTCGCCGACGACCGTGTCCGCGGTCTCGCCGGCGAGCAGCACGCCCGCCTCCTCGAACGTCTCGCGCACGGCGGCACAGACGATCGCCTGCGCCTCCGCCTCGTCCGGCACGCCGAGCCGCCCGGCCCACTCCTTCAGGGACGGGCCGGACCAGTGCACCGGCTGCTCGTCGCGCGCGTCGACGCCGCCGCCGGGGTAGGCGTACGCGCCGCCCGCGAAGGCCATGGAGGCACGGCGGCGCAGCATGTGGACGCTGGGCCCGTCGGTCCCGTCCCGCAGCAACAGGACGGTCGCAGCCCGCTTGGGGTCCGCGGCCTCCAGCTCGCCGGCGGCGAGGGCGCGGATGCGGTCGGGCCATTCCGGGGGGTACCACTGACCATTCGCCATGGGCGGATCGTAAGCGCTGGCGGACGTGATGTTCGAGGGTTGATCTCCGGTACGTGGCGACTGCACGGGCTGGCGCAGGGGCGCCTGCGGGCGCGCGCCCGGTACTCGTACGAGCCGGCGCCGGTACGCGTACGGCCCCGGGCGCGAGGTTTGCGCACGGGGCCGCAGCAGAAGGAGCGGGCGTCAGTTCTGCTCGAGCTCCACCTGGATCTCGACCTCGACCGGCGCGTCCAGCGGGAGCACCGCGACGCCGACCGCGCTGCGGGCGTGCACGCCCTTGTCGCCGAGCAGCTCGCCGAGCAGCTCGCTCGCGCCGTTGAGGACGGCGGGCTGGCCGGTGAAGTCGGAGGCCGAGGCGACGAAGCCGACGACCTTCACGACGCGCTTGATCCGGTCCAGGTCGCCCGCGACCGACTTCACCGCGGCCAGCGCGTTCAGCGCGCAGGTCCGGGCCAGGTCCTTGGCCTCCTCGGGAGTGACCTCGGCGCCGACCTTGCCGGTCACCGGCAGCTTGCCGCTCACCATCGGGAGCTGGCCCGCGGTGTACACGTACGGGCCGGACTGCACGGCCGGCTGGTACGCGGCCAGCGGCGGCACGACCTCCGGCAGGGTCAGCCCCAGCTCCGCGAGCTTCGCCTCGACGGCCCCGCTCACGGCTTCGGCCGCTTCAGGTAGGCCACGAGCTGCTCGGGGTTGGGTCCGGGCACGACCTGGACGAGCTCCCAGCCGTCCTCGCCCCAGGTGTCCAGAATCTGCTTGGTCGCGTGCACGAGAAGGGGCACGGTCGCGTATTCCCACTTGGTCATGGAGCCGACTGTAGCCGCTGCCACAGGCAGCCTCCTGCTTGGACGGCCCCGGCAGTGGTTAGGCTCGATGACGTGAGCAGGCTCCAGGTCGTCAGCGGCAAGGGCGGTACCGGTAAGACGACGGTGGCCGCGGCCCTCGCGCTCGCCCTCGCGACCGAGGGCAGGCGGACCCTCCTCGTGGAGGTCGAGGGCAGACAGGGCATCGCGCAGGTCTTCGAGACGGAGGCGCTGCCGTACGAGGAACGCAAGATCGCCGTCGCGCCGGGCGGCGGCGAGGTGTACGCGCTGGCGATCGACGCCGAGCTGGCGCTGCTCGACTACCTCCAGATGTTCTACAAACTGGGCGGCGCGGGGCGGGCGCTGAAGAAGCTGGGCGCGATCGACTTCGCCACGACGATAGCGCCGGGCGTCCGGGACGTGCTGCTGACCGGCAAGGCGTGCGAGGCGGTGCGCCGGCGCGAGAAGCAGGGCGGTTTCACGTACGACTACGTCGTCATGGACGCGCCGCCGACCGGCCGCATCACCCGCTTCCTGAACGTCAACGACGAGGTGGCGGGGCTGGCCAGGATCGGCCCGATACACAACCAGGCGCAGGCGGTGATGCGCTTCCTCAAGTCCCCCGACACGGCGGTGCATCTGGTGACGCTGCTGGAGGAGATGCCGGTCCAGGAGACCGCGGACGGCATCGAGGAGCTGCGCGCGGCCGAACTGCCGGTCGGCAACGTCATCGTGAACATGGTGCGGCCGCACGTCCTGGACGAGGACGCGGTACGGGCCGCCGCCGGCGACCGCCGCGAGGGCATCGCCGCCGCGCTGGCGGCCGCGGGCGTCACCGGCGGCACGACCCTGGTCGAGCCGCTCCTGGAGCAGGCTGCGGAGCACGCCCAGCGGGTCGGCCTGGAGCGCGAACAGCGGGCCGTACTGGGGGGCCTGGACGTGCCGACGCACGAACTGCCCTTCCTCGGGGAGGGCGCGGACATCGCCGGGCTGTACCGGCTGGCCAAGGAACTGCGGAAGCTGGGGGTCGGCGCGTGACCGAGGGGTTTGAGGCGGCGGGGGGCTCAGAAGGACCGGAGACCGGCTCCGAGGCGCCGGAGGCCGGCTCTGACGCGTACGAGACCGGCCCCGACGCGTCGGGGATCGACTCCGTGCCCGTCCTCGCCCTGGACCCGATCATCGACGACCCGGGCACCCGGATCATCGTCTGCTGCGGCGCCGGCGGCGTCGGCAAGACGACCACGGCGGCGGCGCTCGGGGTGCGCGCGGCCGAACGGGGGCGGCGGGTCGTGGTCCTGACGATCGACCCGGCCCGGCGGCTGGCCCAGTCCATGGGCATCGACTCGCTCGACAACGTCCCCCGCAAGGTGGAGGGCATCAAGGGCTCCGACGGCGGCGAACTGCACGCCATGATGCTCGACATGAAGCGGACCTTCGACGAGATCGTCGAGGCGCACGCGGACGCCGACCGGGCGCGGGCGATCCTGGAGAACCCCTTCTACCAGTCCCTGTCCGCGGGTTTCGCCGGTACGCAGGAGTACATGGCGATGGAGAAGCTCGGCCAGCTGCGGGCGAAGGACGAGTGGGACCTGATCGTCGTCGACACGCCCCCGTCGCGGTCGGCGCTGGACTTCCTGGACGCGCCGAAGCGGCTCGGGTCGTTCCTGGACGGGAAGTTCATCAAGCTGCTGATGGCGCCGGCGAAGGTGGGCGGCCGGGCGGGCATGAAGTTCCTGAATGTCGGCATGTCGATGATGACCGGGACGCTGGGGAAGCTGCTCGGCGGGCAGTTCCTGAAGGACGTCCAGACGTTCGTCGCGGCGATGGACACCATGTTCGGCGGCTTCCGGACGCGCGCCGACGCCACGTACCGGCTGCTGCAGGCGCCCGGGACGGCCTTCCTCGTGGTCGCCACGCCGGAGCGGGACGCGCTGCGGGAGGCCGCCTACTTCGTGGAACGGCTGGCCGCGGAGCGGATGCCGCTGGCGGGTCTGATCCTCAACCGGGTGCACGGCAGCGGGGCCGCCCGGCTGTCCGCCGGGCGGGCGCGGGCGGCCGCGGAAAATCTTGAAGAGGACCGCATTGTGGATCAGGAGGCCGGGAAGGCTGGTGGGCGTGGCCCTGGTGCCCGCGGGGCCGCCTCTCCCGAGCCCGAGCCCGAACCGTCGGAATCCCCCGTCGACGGTGCCGCAGACCCGGCGAACCGGCCCACGGTCGAGCAGTTGACCGCGGGTCTGCTCCGGCTGCACGCAGAGCGGATGCAGGTGATCGCGCGTGAACAGCGCACGCGGGATCGCTTCACCGCGCTGCACCCCGAGGTGGCGGTGGCCGAAGTGGCCGCGCTGCCCGGTGACGTGCACGACCTCGCCGGCCTCCGTGCCATCGGGGACCGCCTCACGACCGGCACCTCGCCCGGCCCGGCCTAGCCGAATCGCCGGCCGCGGCATACGACTCCGTACGGAGCCCCGGCCGACCTCGGCGTACGGGGGCCTAGCCCACCGCGGCGTACGCCTCGTACGTCTCGTCGTCGTTCATCGCGACGGGCAGCAGGCCCGCGCCGCGCTCGTACTCGGTCCGCGCGGTCTCGAGGAGCCGGCGCCACGAGGTGACGGTCGGCCGCCGGCGCAGCAGCGCACGGCGCTCGCGCTCGGTCATCCCGCCCCACACGCCGAATTCGACGCGGTTGTCCAGCGCGTCGGCCAGGCATTCCGTCCGCACCGGGCACCCGGTGCACACCGCCTTGGCCCTGTTCTGCGCCGCACCCTGCACGAAAAGTTCATCCGGATCGGTAGTGCGGCAGGCCGCCTGCGCACTCCAGTCAGCTACCCAGCCCATACCGGCGCCGTCCTCTCCCGAATCGAGGCTCCCCCACGGCGGCAGCGGCATATTCACCGCTGCCAGTTGAGGACGTTACGGAAGGTGGGCACAGCGCAACACCCCCTTCGGGCCCAATCTTGAATGGCCCGAACGGACTATGCGTACGCGGCAGATCACCCAGGGGAGTGACCGTAGGACATAAACGACTTCCCCTCTGAATTCGGGGCATAAAGCCCGACTTTACAAAGGGCAGCCAATGACGCATGCGGCGGAATCGGGCACACCGGCCCACGATTCGGGGTCATGAGTCGGTGTGGATAACGCTGTTGATGACGAAGTCGCCACCGGAGTCTTGATACAGAACCGCACAGCTGTGACAGTTGAGAGCAGCTTAGGCCAAGGCATATACGCCTGTCCGGCGAATGGCGATGTCACGGTCTGGTACTCGAACGCTCCGATAGACCCCCGCTCCTGCGGGACGCACAACTTTACGGATTAGGCTGCCCTCCATGGGAAAGAAGCGCTCGGGCGGTGGTCTGACCGGGACCCAGCAGGCCGTCAAGTTCCTCGGTGTCAGTGTGCTCGCGGGAGCGGTGCTGGCGGGTATCGCCCTGCCCGCCGCCGGGGCACTGGGGCTCGCGGCCAAGGGGACCGTCGAGGGGTTCGACGAGATCCCCGCGAATCTGAAGACGCCGCCGCTCAGTCAGCGCACCACCATCCTGGACGCGCAGGGCGGCAAGATCGCCACGGTCTACTCCCGTGACCGCACGGTGGTGCCGCTCGACAAGATCTCGCCGTTCATGCAGAAGGCGATCGTCTCGATCGAGGACTCGCGCTTCTACGAGCACGGCGCGATCGACCTCAAGGGCGTGCTGCGCGCCATCAACCGGAACGCGCAGTCCGGCGGCGTCGCACAGGGCGCCTCGACGCTCACCCAGCAGTACGTGAAGAACGTCTTCGTCGAGGAGGCCGGCGACGACCCCGACAAGGTCGCCCAGGCCACCCAGCAGACCATCGGTCGCAAGGTGCGCGAGCTCAAGTACGCGATCCAGGTCGAGGAGGAGCTGGGCAAGAAGAAGATCCTGGAGAACTACCTCAACATCACGTTCTTCGGGCAGCAGGCGTACGGCATCGAGTCGGCCGCCCAGCGGTACTTCTCCAAGCAGGCGGCCGACCTGACCGTGGAAGAGGCGGCGCTGCTCGCCGGCATCGTCCAGTCGCCGAGCCGGTACGACCCCGTGAACGACGCGCAGGAGGCGACCAAGCGCCGCAACATCGTGCTGCAGCGCATGGCGGACCTGAAGCACATCACCCAGGCGGAGGCGGACCGCGCGAAGGCCGGTCCGCTGAAGCTGAAGGTGAGCAAGCCGAAGAACGGCTGCATCACCGCCGTCAGCGGCGCCGGCTTCTTCTGCGACTACGTCAAGCAGGTCTTCCTCTCCGACCCGGTCTTCGGCAAGACCCGCGAGGAGCGGGCCAAGATCTGGAACCAGGGCGGCCTGACCGTCCGGACCACCCTGGACCCGCAGGCCCAGGAGGCGGCGCAGCAGTCGCTCAAGGACCACGTGAACCAGGACGACAAGGTCGCCGCCGCGGTGACCATGGTCGAGCCCGGCACCGGCAAGGTCCTGGCGATGGGCCAGTCCAAGCCGTACGGCTTCGGCGAGCACGAGACCACGATCAACTACTCGGTGAACAAGAAGCAGGGCGGCTCGAACTTCGGCTTCCCGGTCGGTTCGACCTTCAAGCCGTTCCTCGCCGCCGCCGCCATCGAGCAGGGCCGGCCGCCGACGCAGGTGTACTCCGCGCCGTTCCAGATGCCGTACCCGGCCTCGATCCCGACCTGCGACGGCAGACCGTGGGTGAACGACGGCAACTACCAGCTGGAGAACGAAGACGAGTCGGAGGTCGGTCCGTACGCGCTGAAGGAGGCGATGGCCAAGTCGGTCAACACCTACTTCGTGCAGATGATCCAGGACATCGGCCTGTGCCCGGTGGTCGACGTCACCGACAAGCTGGGCGTGGTGCAGGGCAACGGCAAGAAGCTGCCGGTCTCCCCCTCCTCGCTGACCCTGGGCTCCACCGGCATCTCGCCGCTGACGATGGCCACGGCGTACGCGGCCTTCGCCAACCGGGGCACGTACTGCACGCCGACCGCGATCGAGTCGATCAAGACGGCGGACGGCAAGAAGCTCGACGTGCCGCAGTCCAGCTGCAGCAAGGCGATGACGGAGCGCACCGCGGACACGATCAACGAGCTGCTGCGCGGCGTGGTCGACTCCGGTACGGGCAAGGCGGCCGGTCTGACCGGCCGTGACAACGCGGGCAAGACGGGTACCACGGACGAGCGGCGGAACGCCTGGTTCGTCGGCTACACGCCGAACCTGTCGGGCGCCGTGTGGGTCGGCAGCGCCAGCCAGCAGGTCAAGATGGAAGGGATCACCATCGGCGGCGTGTACCACGGCAAGGTCTTCGGTGGTCAGGTCCCGGGCCCGATCTGGAAGGACGCGATGACGGGCGCGCTGGACGGCAAGCCGGCCGGGCAGTTCGTGCGCGTCTCCATCCCGGACGCCAAGGACCCGAAGGACAAGGACAAGGACCGCGACCGGCGCCGCCCGGGCGACAACAAGCCGGACGACGGGAACATCTTCCCGGACATCCAGTTCCCGCCGGACCTGATCGGCGGACAGCGCGGCGGCCAGGGCAACGGCGGCCGCGGGCGGTAGCCGGTACAGGTAGCCGGGAGCCGGCACCGGTAGCACGCGGATGGGGCGCCCCCTACTCCAGGGGGCGCCCCATCCGCGTACCTGCGTGCTGTGCGGATTCAGCCGGCGAGGAGCTTCTTCACGGTGGCGGCCACCCGGCCGCCCTCCGCGCGCCCCGCCACCTTCGGGTTCACGATCTTCATGACCGCGCCCATGGCGCGCGGCCCCTCCGCCCCGGCGCCGGCCGCCTCGGCGACCGCCGCGGCGACGATCTGCTCCAGCTCGTCGTCGCCGAGCTGCTTCGGCAGGTACGCGTCGAGGACGACGCCCTCCGCCTTCTCCCGCTCCGCCTGCTCGGCACGGCCGCCCTGCTCGAAGGCCTCGGCCGCCTCGCGGCGCTTCTTGGCCTCCTTGGCGATGACCTTCTGGACCTCGTCGTCGGAGAGCTCGCGCTTCTCCTTGCCCGCGACCTCCTCCTTCTGGATGGCGGCCAGGGTCAGCCGAAGCGTGGACGAACGCAGTTCGTCGCGCGCCTTGATGGCGGCGTTGAGGTCTTCCTGCAGCGTGGACTTGAGCGTGGTCATGGCTTCTTCTTAGCCCTTTCCTCCGGATCCGGTCAAAGAGCTTTCGGTCGCGTCCGGCGACTCCGCCGCGGTCTGCGACCATGGGGCGCATGCGCGCACGCTACGGACTCCCCCTGAAAATCACGGCCGGTGTGGCGGCGACGGCCGCGGCGGGCCTGATCTACTCCGCCGGCTTCGAGGCCCGTTCGTTCCGGCTGCGCCGGGTCACCGTGCCCGTGCTGCCGCGCGGGATGCGGGACCTGCGGGTGCTCCAGGTGTCCGACGTCCACATGGTGTGCGGGCAGGGCAAGAAGCGGGCATGGCTCCAGTCGCTGGCGGGGCTGCGCCCCGACTTCGTCGTGAACACCGGCGACAACCTGTCCGACACCGAGGCCGTGCCGGAGCTGCTGGACGCGCTCGGCCCGCTGATGGACTTCCCCGGCGTGTACGTCTTCGGCTCCAACGACTACTACGGGCCGAAGCTGCGCAACCCCGCCCGCTACCTCCTGGAGAAGGTGCAGGGCCGGCACGGCCTGAACGGCAACGCGCCGGTCGTCGGCGCGGTCCACAACCCGTGGGAGGGCATCCGCGACGCCTTCGACGAGGCGGGCTGGGTGGACCTGACGAACACCCGCGGCCGGCTGAAGCTCGGCGGCGTCGAGCTGGCATTCACCGGCCTGGACGACCCGCACATCAAGCGGGACCGCTACGAGCGGGTGGCCGGCGGCCCCGACGAGTCGGCGGACTTCTCGATCGGCGTCGTGCACGCGCCGTACCTGCGCAGCCTGGACGCCTTCACGGCGGACGGCTACCCGCTGGTCCTGGCCGGCCACACGCACGGCGGCCAGCTGTGCATCCCCTTCTACGGCGCGCTGGTCACCAACTGCGACCTGGACACGGACCGCGTGAAGGGCCTGTCGACCCACACGGTCGGCGACCGCACCGCGTACCTCCACGTCTCGGCCGGCTGCGGCACGAACCGCTACACCCCGGTCCGCTTCGCCTGCCCCCCGGAAGCGACCCTGCTCACCCTGACCGCACGCCCCTGAGCCGCCCCCGCCGGGCCCGGCCCGGGCCGCCCGGGTGCCCCGCGAAACCGGATTTCGTCCTGACGCGCGCGTGGGCTAAAGTAATCGATGTCGCCGCGACGAGAAGATCAAAGCAGCGACATCGGGGTGTAGCGCAGCTTGGCAGCGCGCTTCGTTCGGGACGAAGAGGTCGTGGGTTCAAATCCCGCCACCCCGACAGCCGAGTAAGGGCTCAGGCCCGGTACTGAGAGATCAGTGCCGGGCCTGAGTCTTTTTTGCGTGCGGGTGCCGCTGAGCCGTGCCGTCGGCCCCGGGCGCTGTGGGCGCCCGGGGCCGGGGTGGTGCGTGCGGGGTGTGGTGGGGTGGGTGCGGACGGTAGGGGCCCCTGGGGGCTCCGGTCAGCGGCGGTCGTCCTTGGGCTGGGGTTCCTTGGGGAGGAAGGCGTCCGGGTTGACGTAGCGGACGCGGCGGAGCCACAGGGCGCCGCCGCCGATGCTCGCCATGACGAAGCCGGCGATGGTCAGCAGGAGTGTGATGCTGCGCACGACCGAGGCGTCCACGTTCCGGTAGATCGCCCAGCTCACCGTGCAGAGAACCGTTCCCACGACGAACAGGGCGAGCTGACGCCATGACATCCAGGTCTTCAGGGCCTGGAGGGGGTCGCCCTCGATCCAGAGCATCTGCGAACGGCCGCTGCGCATGGCGGACTTGAGCTCGGTGGCCGCGCCCTCCGGCTCGCCGTCGGGGTTCAGGTCGAGGTACTCCCACAGGTCGGCCAGGGCCTCGTACGCCTGCTGGTCGTCGTAGTGGACCGGCTCCTGCGGCTTCCCGTCCTCGCCGGGCCCGTCCTCCTTGGCGCGCCGCTCGAACTCCTTGTTGATGACGTCGGTGGGAACCGGGACCTCGCCCTCCAGGATCCGCCGCACGTGCTGGCAGAACGCGTTGAGGACGGGCTTGCGCCGGACCGCGTGCACCGCCTCTTTGAGGTCGGCCATGCCGCTCTCCCCGTAGGAGAGGTAGTCGCGCATGACGACGGCCAGGGCGTGTGTGGAGACGGCGGGAAGCGGCTGATCGGTCACGGGGTCCCTTCCCTGTCATGCCGTTGTCAGCGCCTTGGCCCCGACCACGAGGCACCCAAGACTGATTGGCAGTATAGACACTTACTCGTAGGGTATATACACACGAGCATCCTGCAGGGGTGCGGTCAACGGGGGGCACACCGACCAGTGGACAAGAAGACCCTCATCGTCATACTCGTCGTCTGTGCGTTCCTCTTCAGCGGCTGCGGCATGATGACCGTCGTCGGAGGAAGCGCCGTGATGGGTGCCGCGAGCATCCTGACCGGCGTGAGCGGCAGCGGCGGCGGAGAAGACGGCGAAGAAGGCGGGGGCGGCCCTCCGGGGACCGTGTGCGACCCGGGCGGCGAGAAGATCTCGGGCCATGTGCCCGGGCAGGGCCAATACAACGTGACCGACGAGCAGATGGGCAACGCGGCGATCATCGTCCGCGTCGGCGAGCGGACCAAGGTCCCCGACGACGGGCTCGTCATCTCCATCATGACGGCTCTTCAGGAGAGCCAGCTGCGCAACATCGACTACGGCGACCGGGACAGCATCGGCCTCTTCCAGCAGCGCCCGGTGGCAGGCTGGGGCACCCACGACGAGATCATGAACCCGGAGTACTCCGCCAAGGCGTTCTTCGGCGGCCCCAACCACCCGAGCCCGCCCAACCCGCGTGGACTGCTCGGCGTGCCCGGGTGGCAGATGATGGACAAGGGCGCCGCCGCGCAGGCGGTCCAGGTCTCGGCCTTCCCCCGCGCGTACTCCAAGTGGGAGGACCTCGCCGGAAAGATCGTCGGCCGGGCCAAGAACATCAAGTGCACGGAAGTCGGCCTGAGCGGTGACGTCGGCAAGGTGATCGCGGCCGCGAAGAGGTGGATCGGGACGCCCTACTGCTGGGCCGGCGGCGACAAGACCGGGCCGACGAACACCCCCTGGTGCCCGCGGGGCCAGCCCAAGGGCTTCGACTGCTCCGGACTGACGCTCTACGCCTACGCCCAGGTCGGCATCACCCTCGGCCACTACACCGGCAACCAGTGGGACGCGGGGACCCGGGTGAAGGACTACAAGGCGCTCAAACCCGGTGACCTGATGTTCTGGTCGGACGACGGCACCGTGGACGGAATCCACCATGTGAGCATGTATCTCGGCAACGACGAGTTCATCCACGCACCGCGCACCGGCAAGGACGTCGAGATCGTCAAGAACGTCAGCAAGAACACGTACTGGATGCCTCAGTGGATCGGTGCCTCGCGGCTCCTGAAGTGACGCCGGCGGCAACGCCGGTCAGAAGAACGACGGAACCGACCAGGCCCCCGCCGGCCGACGTCTCGCCAGGAGGACCCCTGTGACCGCAACGCTCCGCCGTACGGCGGCCGCCCTGTGCCTGGTGGCGCTGGCCGCCGCCGTGTCCGGCTGCACCCAGGAGGGGAAGCCCTCCCCAGGAGCCTCGTCCGCCACGCCGTCGGTGAGCTCCGCGCCCGGCACGGGGCAGCCCACGGCCCCGGCCCCGAGTCCGAAGCCGACGACGAGTCCCTCCGCCAGCACCGCGGGCCTGAACTACGGCGATCCCGAGGCCGTCGCCTCGGCCTACGTCGACGCCTATGTCCGGCAGAACTGGGCGGTGGACGCACCCCGTGCCTACCTGAAGCGCATCAAGCCTTACGCCACCGCCTCGTACATCGCGAAGCTCCGGGGCAGCAGCAGCGACCGGTGCGACCTGATGTGCGAGGCCGACAAGAAGAGCGGGGTCCGCGTCAGCGCGGACGGGATCGGCACGGTGATCCCGCCCGAGGCCCCCCGCACCAGCCGCTCGGTGTGGGTACAGGTCTCCTACGTGGAACGGACCTCGTGGCCCGGCGGCGGCGACGGTTCCAAGGCCTACACGGTGCTGGAGCTGGTCAAGTCCGGTTCCAAGTGGCTGGTCAACGCGAACGTCGGGGGTTAGTGAAACCCGGGCCCCGAAACGGGGTCCGGCTTTCCGAAACCGTCCGCGAGCAGGGCGGCCAGATCCATGTACGCGCCTCGCGTGGCCGGTGTCACCCGGTCGTAGTGGATCGTGCCGCCCGCGTACAGCTGCTGGTCGTACGGGATGCGCACGACGTGGCGGCAGAGCTGCTGGAAGTAGTCCACCAGGGTGTTCATGTCGATCCCGGTGGCCTTCGGGGCGTCCATCGTGATGACCACGACGGCGTCCCGTACCAGGTGCGGATAGCCCTGCGCGTGCACCTCGTCCAGCGTCTTGGCCGCGCGGCGCGCGGCGTCGTAACGCGGGGCGGCCACCACGACCAGGCGGTCGGTGCTCGCCAGGGTGCCCTTCATCGCCGAGTGCTTCATGCCGGTGCCGCTGTCGGTGATGACCACGTCGAAGGCCCGGGTGAGGATGTTCTGCGCGGTGTAGTACTGCGCCTCGTCGAACAACTCGCTGATGTCCGGGTTCTGTTCGCTCGCCGCGACCATCAGCCCGTTGGCCTGGCCGAGGTACTGGTGGATCTGCGTCGGGTCCGTCAGCCCCTGCCCGTCCAGCTCGCGCCGGCGCTGGTCGGCGTTGACCAGGTCCCTGACCGTGGGCATGATCCGCTCGCCGAGGAGCCGGTCGGCGAGCGTGCCGGCGTGCGGGTTGGCGTCGATCACCACGGTGCGGTCGGCCCGGTACCGGGCGAACGTCAGGCCCAGCATCGCCGACGTGGTCGTCTTGCCCACGCCGCCCTTGATGCTGGTGACGCTGATCCGGTAGGGCCGCGTCACCGGGGTCTGGAGCCGCGCGAGTCGCAGTTCCTCGGGGCCGGCGGCGCGGGCGCCGCGGCCGGGCCAGCGCAGGAAGCCCCCGCCCCCGCGGGGGTCGCTCTTTCCGTCCTCGGACAGCTGTGCGGCCGGTTGCCCGGACGCGGCGGCGTACGGGTGTCCGGGGGCCCCGGGGGCCTCCACACCGGCCGGCAGCGGGGCGGCGGCCGGATCGACCGCCGAGCTGAGTGGCAGCGGCGCGGGACGGGGTACGTCGGGTGCGCTCTCGGGGGTGGGGAGGGGGGCCGGAGCGGGCGCGGGGGCCGGAGCGGGCGCGGGGGCCGGGACCGGTGCGGGAGCCGGGGCGGGAGCCTGGGCCGGGGCGGGATTGGGTGTGTAGGCCGGGGCGGGCGTGTAGCTCGCCACCGGGCCGGGCGTATAGGCGGGGGCAGGAGTGGGAGTGGGTGCCGGGCCGGGCGTGTGGACAGGGCTCGGCGCGGGGCCTGGCGTGTGGACCGGGTTGGTCGGGCCAGGCGTGTAGGCGTGGCTCGGCGCCACGGCAGGTGCCGGAGTGGGTGCCGGAGCGGGAGCGGGAACCTGAGCCGGCGTCGGTGCCTGTACGGGAACCTGCGTCGGCGTCGGTGCCTGAACGGGAACCTGCGTCGGTGCCGGGCTCGGGGCAGGAGCCGGTGGCGGCGACTGCACGGGAGACGGCGTCAGGGCCGGGCTCGGGACAGGAGTCAGGCCCGGCGGAGTCGTAGTCGTCGGTGCCGAAGCCTGGGGCGCGCTCGGAGCAGGCACCAGGGCCGGGGCCTGTGGCGTCGTCTGCGTCGGAGCCTGGGGTGCGCTCGGGACAGGCACCGGAGCCTGCGGCGTCACCTGGGGCGCAGCCTGAGGCGCGGTCGGCGCGGTCGCGGGAACCGGGGCCTGCGGAGTCGCCTGAGGCGCGGTCGGAGCAGGTGCCGGGACCGGCGCCGAGGCCGGTGTCTGCGGAGTCGCCTCGGCAGGCGGCGCGGACTGCGTCGGCGCCGGTGCGAGAGGGTGGGGCTTCCCCGGTTTCGGCGGGGGAAGCAGTCGGGCATGGGTCGGCGGCAGTTCGTCCTCGTCCGGATCGAAGGCCGACGACGGGCCGTAGGCGCTGTTCTCGGTCACGCTGTGCTCCCCCACCGTTCAGCGGCCCGATCGCCCCCCGAACGTCAACCGAACTGCTGCACTAGTCGTCCGTGCGAGTGTACAAGGACAGCAGTCGGCGGCTCACGGTCTGCGGGCGCGTGGGCTTTCCTGTCGCGTACTTGACCAGCATCTCCTCGAGGATCGCCGTCAAGTTGGTCCCCTCGACCTCGGCGCGCGCATGGGCCATGGCCAGGTAGCGCGCCGGGAAGCGGTTGACCACCGGCACCTTGCGGGCGTCCTCCGGCGGCAACTCGCTCGGGACCTCGGGGCGCTTGGCCCCCTGCCGCTTGGGGGCCTGGCTCAGTTCGTTGCGCCGGCGCCGGCGCAGTACGCCGAGCGCCTCGTCCTCGGTGATGGGACCCCGGTTGGGGGTCCACTCCAGGGGCTCGAGCTCGCCCGGCAGCGCCTCCTCCTCGATCACGCCGTCGGGGCGACGGGTGAGCGCGGGCTTGGACGTCACCATCCGTCGACGATGCGACCGTCGAGGAATGTCGGCAGTACTCATTGCCTCTCCAGCTCATGACCGGCGACTTGATCAGGGCATCCTGCGCATCTGCACTGTTGCAGTATGTACAGACACTATCCCATGCCATTCGCCACAGCCATGTCTTCGGCGCATCACGGCTGCGGCATGACCTGCACCTGTCCCAAAGCAGCCGTCCCCGTGCTCAGTTCCGAGAGAAACGCGAGATCGGAATCGGGTGCGTCGAGATCGATCCCGAAACAGACGCCGAGCAGGCAGAAACTCTCCGCCTCCATCCGCATCCAATCCTCCGGATCCGCGGTCTGCGCGTCGACGAGCAACCACGGGTAACCGGCCAGTTCGAGCACCAGTCCCTCCCGGGTGGGACGGACGCCGATCACCGGCGTGTCCACGATCTCGGCGGCCTCGTCCCCCAGAATGCGGGTGAAGCCCCACACCTCGGACAGGTACTCGGCATCGCTTTCCAGCGCCGGACCCACCCGGGCGCCCACCCGGCCCATCTCCCGGTCATGCGCCAGGAACAAGCCATGGGGCAGGGAGATCAACAGGGCAGGTCCGACCGTGTCGAACACACCCGTTGCACGTGCGGACCATTCGTGGCCCCGCACGTCGAAAACCAGAGATCCTTGCAAATTTCCACGTATGGCGTTCTGCCGCTTCACGACCAGCTCCCCCGACGAGACCGCTGAAGACCCGGAAGTCACTTCAGTAACTTCCGGCGCAGAAACAATTATGACAGTCGATCAGTCACGTCATGTCACCGTCTCGTTCCAGGCCGATCTTGATTCGGTCAGACCCGGTCAATGTCAAGTGAAGGCATCAACTACGCGTGTCGTCACGGTACTTGCGCGCGGCAAGCACCTGACGCTCCGCGCCGGGGATTCTCAACCACATCCGCACCACGGCCTCGCCGATGCGCTCGCGCTCCTCCGGCTCGGTCACGCGGAGCCAGCAGTAGTGGGCGTTCGTGGCGCTGCGCCGGGCCTGGTGACTCCGGTAGCCCGCGCGCTCGAACCAGTCCGCGGCCAGGGCGACGTACAGGTCGGCCGCCTGCACCCAGTCGTTGCCGAGGGAGATGACGTACGCCCGCACCGCACGCGCGTGCAGGGCGTGCGGGTGCGTTTCGCCGAAGTGCTGGGCGACCTCGCGCTCCAGGTCCAGGGCGAGCGCCATGGCGGCCTCCGCCCGCCCGGCCTCGCCCGCCTCGGAGATCCGCGCCAGACGCTCCTGGAACCGCTCGGGCGGCTTGGGGGACTCCACCGTGTTCAGCCACTGCGAGTTGAGCGCGATCGTCTGCGTGCGGGAGATCAGCGTCGTGACGGGGGCCGCCGGCGGTGGCACCGCCTCGGAGCCGCCGGACGCGTCCTGCCCCAGGGAACGGCCGAGGACGTCCTGCTCGTCGTCCTCCTCCACCTGACCGTCCGGGTGGATGAGCAACGGCCATGCGGTGCCGTCCGGTTCGAACGCCGAGGCCCGCAGGGGCCCGCCCTTGCGCACGGCCATGTCGATCGCCGCACTCAGCGCGGCCCCGCGCACCGCGGCCAGGTCCGCGCCCGCCGGCACGGTGACGGGAACCCCGCCGACGCTGGCCCGGCCGTCCGCGTACACCACGATCGCCAGCCGGGACGGCCCGTTCGACGACTCCGGCCCTGCTACCGAACCGGCCATCGTGGACCCCTTCGCGACGATCTTCAAGCCATGATAAGGCTGCCCTGCTTCAGTAGACTGTGTATTGACACTAGCAAGGGGGACCAGATGAGCAATGCAAGCAGTCCGGGTATGACGGCCTGGGTCGGCCTTGCCGTCCACGCCGTCGGGCCGACCGACGACCGCCCGTACGACGTCTGGCTCGCCCAGGTGGAGCGCACTGCCCTGGACCTCTGGCTGATGTCCGCTCCCGGGGGCTCCGCGGCACGGCTGGCGGAAGCTCTCTCGTCCTGCACGGCCGTCACCGGAATGCTCGCCGAGGCGCATGTCGACGGGGGCCGGCACGAGGCCCGGCTCGTCGTGCGCGTGCCCGCGAAGAAGGGCGAGGAAGCCCAGGAGCACACCTTCCGCACCGAGACGCTGACCGGGCGCAGGGCCCGGGACGTGCTGGAGCGCGCCCAGTCGCTCATGGGCAAGGGCGTACGGCTGCTCGTCAGCAAGGACGAGTCCGACACGCAGCGCATCCTGCACATCAGCGACTCGGGGCAGCGGGAAGCGGGCGCCGACCTGCTCCTGAACGACCGGCCGGCCGCGGAGACGGTACGAGAGCCGGTACGAGAAGCGGTACGCGAAGTCCCGCCTGTGGCGGAGCAGTCCGCACCTGCCGCTCCGGTCGTACCGGCCGCTCCTGTTGTTCCGGTCGCTCCCGTCGTACCTGCTGCTCCGGTCGTACCTGCCGAACCTGCTGCACCGGTCGCTTCCGTCGCTCCTGCGACTCCTGCCGCACCGGTTGTACCGGTCGCACCTGCCGCACCGGTTGTGCCCATGCCGGAGGACCAGGGGCCCGCGCCCGTCACTCCGCCTGTCCCCGTGCCCGTCGCTCCGCCCGTTCCGCTGCCGGTCGACACACCGCCCGACACGTCCGCCGCATCCGCCGCGCCCGGGGTCACCTGGGAGGAGGGCTCCGTGTCGGTCTGGCGGAACATCAACCGCGGCTGGCCCAAGGACTACCGGACGTCCTGCCTCCTCGCCGTGCGCGAGCACGTCGTGGTGGACGACGACGGTCTGGTGCTCAACCTCGACGAACTGATCGAGATGGCCCAGCAGTCGCCCGACCCCGACACCCCCCGGGGCAAGGACATCTCCGCGCGCTACCCCGCCTGACGACGCTCGCGCAGCCGGCGTATCGCGCGCCGGCCGCGCTCCTCGGCCCTGGCCCACAGCACCAGCGCGGCACCGGCCAGCGCGCCGAGCATGCCCGCGCGGCCGCCGAGGGCCGCGTAGGCCAGTACGCCGGCGGCCGTGGAGCCGAAGAACGTCCAGGCCAGGGTGCGCCAGCGCGCGGTCCGGGGCGGGAAGGCGTACACCACCACGAGGCTGGCCACGGCGATCGCTCCCGTGGCCACCAGCGCCTGCGCGAAGTACACCCACCAGTCCACGATGACCTGGGCCTGCTGGCGCAGCAGACTCACCCAGATCAGGAACGCGAACGCGACCTTGAGGTGCTCGAACACCCGCGAAGGCCCTCGGTAGGCGGCCCGGAACCGGCCCAGCAGGCCGGCCGGCGGAGTCGCGCCGCCCTTCGATCCGCCCTTCGATCCGCCCTTCGATCCGACCTTCGCGCCGCCCTTGCCCGACGGAGCGAGCTTCGGAGCGGACTTGGCTGCCGGCTTCGGAGCCGACTTCGAGGCGAGCTTGGGCGCGGGATTCCGCGCCCCGCCCTTCTTCTTCGTCTTCACCGTCGATGCCTTCGCCATCTCACGCCCCGTCCAGCTCCACCGACGTGACCTCCCAGCCGACGTCGCCCTCCTCCAGCTTCAGCTTGAGCTTCACGGTGTCCTCGTTCCCCTGCAGGGCCTCCAGGACGGCCGTCGTCTCCGCCTCGCCGTTCTGCTGCGCCGCCGGATCGGGGTCGCTGACCGACGACACGACGGCGTCACCGCCGAGCTTCGACAGATGCTTCTCCCAGGCGTCGGCCAGCTTGTCGCGCACCTTGGTGCGGGCCGACTCCTCCAGGCGCGGCAGCCCGGCGACGAACTCGTCCGGCTTCGTCCGGTCCGGGTTGTACGTGACGTAGGCCTTCGCGAACGCCTGCGTCACCTGCTGCGGGGTCGACTCCTTGCTCAGCGACCCCCCGTACCCGCCGGAGATCAGCGAGGCGGGACGGGGGACGTAGAGCGGGGCGAGCGGACGGACCGCGACGGCGCCGGGCTCCGCCTTCGCGGCCTCCGCCGCCCGCTGGGCGTTGCGGCTGCGTGCGTTGATGTTGTTGAGCACGAAGCCGAGGACGATCACGACGAGGAGCAGGGAGACGAGCTTGCGGCTGCGGTGGGTCACGGCGTGCCGCCTCCGTTACCGCCGGGAGGGCCGGCGGGAGGCCGTCCGGCCGCCTGGTGCACGTTCTGCAGGGCCTGACGGATCTGATCCGTCTCCGGGTTCCTTTCGCCCAGGGTGGTCCGCAGGTCGTTGAGCGCGGTGTTCAGCGCGGTGGCGACCGGGATCTCCGCCGCCAGCGCGTCGACCTTCTGGAGCAGCTGCATGCGGCCGTCCGCGGTGCCCGCCTGGCTCATGGCCTGAGCCGTCGGCAAATGGGCGGCCACCTGGGTGTACTGGCTGACGCTGACCTGGACGTTCGCGGACCTGCCGACGGCGTCGATCCGGTCCGGCACACCGTGCGTGGCGATGAGGGCGGCGGCGTCGCGCCGCTCCGTTTCGGCGAACAGGTTGCCCGAGTTGACCTGACCGGACAGGCGCCACAGGGCCTCGCCGGCGGCGTGGCTGCGGTCGATGTTGGCCGGGTTGTTGGCGTACATGCCGAGCACCCGGTCGAGGTTGGCCGAGGCCTGCTGCTGGTTCATGCTGTTCTGCGTCAGCAGGTCCTCGCCGCGCTCGGCGGGACGGATACGGCGCGCCTCGTCGATGCCCCCGGTCGTGCTGCGGCGCAGGTTGCTCGGGTGCAGCGGGTCGTCCACGTGCCGGGTGCCGCGCTGCGGGTCGCGGATCGAATCGAAGTACTCGCGCTCCATGGCGTCCGCGCGGGTCGTGTTGCCCAGACGGCGCTGCTCCTTGATCGCGCCCATCGCGGCGTCGTGCGTCGGCTTCGCGGCCTCCTGGGCCCGCTGGTTGCGCAGCCCCTCGCGGACGGCCTCGCTCTGGCTGGTGACCCGGGCCCGGGCCTGCTCCTCCTTGCGCTCCTGGCCCTTCTCGTAGCCGTCCTTGCCCGCGTCCTTGGCCCCGCCGAACTTGCCGATCGCCGCACGGGTACGCCGGCCGAGGCCGGGCGCGTTCGAGAGCACGCCCTGGCCCGCTCCCTTCAGGCGCGTGCCGATCGTCGCCGCCTGTCCAGAGGACTTGGCAGCAGCGGCGGCGCCGGCGGCGCCGGCCACCGCGCTGGCTCCACCGGTGGCGACGGCGATTCCGGCCTGGCCCGCCAACTGCGCGGTCTGCTTGGCCAGGTTGGCCCCCACGCCGACGATCTGGTGGCCCGCGCTCTTGTCACCCATCGCCATGCCCGACAGGGCGCGCATGGCCGGCTTGGCGTAGACGCCCATCAGCACCGTCATGAGGGCACAGGTGAGGATCTTCAGCAGCCAGTTGTCCGCGCCGTCCGGCGCGAGGATCATCGTGTCCATATAGGTGACGATCACCAGGCCCAGGCCCCAGCCGCATTGGCGGAAGACGTTGATCAGGAACAGTTCGCCGAGTGCGATCGCCGCGACCCTGGACGGTCCTGGGAAGATGCCGAGCAGCAGGTAGAACGGCGCGAAGATCATCAGCGTGAACACGCCCAGCTTGGCGGCCAGGAGCATGGCGCAGATGAAGTACACGCTGGAGTTGATGATGATGCCGCCCATCACGCTCATCGCGGCGGCGGACAGGCGGGCCGTGAAGTCGTTTCCGCTGGCCATGCGGATGACGGGCTCGTCCTCCGCCTTGACCTGCCGCTTGGCTTCACCCCGGATGAACTGGAACATCTTGGAGTCTTTGCCGCCGAAGCACATGCGGAAGTTCTTCTGACCGCCCTCCCTGCACAGGTCGTTGCCCCACATCTTCAGGTAGGGCACCGAGTCGACGTACTTGCCGTCCCACGCCTTGCTGCCGGACTTGCTGTCGCCGCCGACCTCGTCGGAGTCGCCGTTCCACTGGCTGATGGCGCCGAGGACCTGTACGCCCTTGTCGTCGATCTTGCCCTCGGCGGTGACGCCCACGAACTGCGCGTTGAGCATCGGCGGGCCCCATTTCTTGGCGGCCACGGGGTCGTTGCCCACCTGCCCGTAGAGCCACGGGTCGTAGACGAGGGGCGTCCACAGCGCGTCCTGGATACACGTGGCGGCCTTGGCGTCGGACTCCCTGTTGCACGTCGAGACGTCGCCGCCGGCCTTGGTCGGCAGTTTGGTCAGGGACTCGAATCCGGTGGCGGTCACCTCGGCGACCAAGTTGTTGATCTTCGATCCGGCGGCGACCGGATTGGCCTGGAACCAGAAGAAGAGACCGGCGATCAGGAGCATCCATCCGGCGCCCTTGAGGACCGCGGTCACTCTTCCGTTCGGCCCGAGGTTCTTCACGCCGATGTAGATGCCGCCCAACGCGCCGACGATCCCGAGGAAGGGAGCGGCGATGTTCGACATGGCCTCCGCGACGTTCTTGACGTCGTCCGTGAGGAAGCTGAACGGGTCGTCGCCGAAGGACCAGCCGATGAGCGCCATGGTGAACAGGGCGAAGATCTTCGACAGGTTGAAGATGCCGTTCGGCAGGAAGAGGGCCAGCCGGTTCATGGAGAAGCAGCCGGGGGTCCAGCCGAAGGCGTGCCACTCCAGACCCGCCATGCCGTACCGGTGGTACGACGGCGGGGGGCCTTTGTAGAACTCGTCGGTCGGCCCTATGTAGGTCTCGAAATCGGACGCCTTGATGGCCGGGTCCGGCTTGGCGGTGCCGAGGAAGGCCTCCAGGCTGCCGCCGCGGATCTGGGGCGAGGGAACGTCGAAGGGCCCGCAGATGGCCTTGATGTCGTCCTCGATCGCGTACGCGGGCGTCGCCATCGTGAACCAGACCGTCACCGCGGACAGCAGGGCCAGCAGCACGCCGACCACTCGTCGTCGCAGTGTGCGCCGCCGAAGGCGTCGTTCCCGCTTGCTCGGACGCGGCGCTTTCGAGGCCGGTACGTCGCGGAAGGACGTCAGCCGGGTACGAGCCTCATCGGTCGAGGCGATGGCCATGCGGATCCCCCGTGGCTCCTAGGACTTACCACCGATGTGTATATACGCTTGAGACGTTAGCACGCGCGTCTGACGCAACTCGCTTGGATTCACAGCGCATCAGACGGCTGGTCAGGGCGAGAGGATTCGAGGAGTACGCGATGGTGGACGGACCTCCGCGACGGGGCGAGACCCCGTCGATCCACGCGCAGGCTCTCGCCAATCTGCGCCGCGGATCCAAGCCCGTCCTGATCTTTCTCGTCGGGCTGTTCGCGCTGATGTCCGTCTACGTCGTCGGCGGTCTGCTCCTCACCCAGCGGAACATGCCCACGGTGCCCACCGAGTCCGAAGCCGGCTCCGGAACAGGCTCCGGAGCCGATGCCGAGGACCCCGGCACCGCGGGCCCCTCGGACTCCGCGGCGGCCGCGGAGCCCCGTCGCCGGGCCGTCGCCGCCTTCCTGGCCGACGCCGCGAAGAAGGACGCCACCCGCTGGTTCCCCGGGGCCGCAGCCGAGACCGACGGCCTCACCTACACCCCGCGGTCCCCCGGCGATCCCGGTGCGGACCGGCCCGACGGCCTGGCCCGCGTGCTCTACCGCGACCTGCCGGCCGCCGACGCGCAGGCCGCCCTCGCCGCCGTCTCCCGCGGCGGGACCGTCGACCCCGCCGGCCTCACCGTCACCTCGTCCAGCGGCACGGACGCCAAGTGGGAACTGGCCTTCACCGTGAAGCTGCGCGGAGCGGGCGCGACCGTCCTGAAGGGCGAGGCGGAGGGGTACACCACGCCCTCCGGCGCCACGGTGATCCTCCGCCTCGTCTATCCGCGCCCGGCGGCGTCCGCGGGCTGACGCCCCACCTGTTCGGCCGCGCCCTCGGGACCGGGAGACACCCACGGCCCGAGGGCGCACCGCTCACACCCCCAGGAACGCCGCCGGCGGTACCGGGTCGTCGTCCTCCGCGACTGCGCCGGCCAGGCCCGCGGGGAGGTCGTCTCCCGCCCCGTTGGCGCCCTTCTTCGCCTCGATCTCCCGGCGCGCACCGGCCGCCTCCTCGCCGAAGATCTCGGAGATGATGCGGGTCATCTTCTCCGGGTCCTTCTCCGGGTTGGTGTCGAAGATGTCGAGGACGAAGTCGTGGATGAACTCGACCTTCACCCGGGCGAGTTTGCCCGTGCGGTCCTTGAACACGCAGACGCCCTTGCCGCTGCCCGCCAGCGACAGCACGGTGCCCACGTTGGCGCCGGTGGCCTCGACCCCGAGGAACTCGCAGGTCTTGACCGCCTCGTCCTTCGAGGTCGTGCCGAAGGCCCACACACCCGTCACGAAGCTGGAGTCGAAGTCCCCGGCCGACTGCGAGATGAGCCGCAGGAAGGTGTTGCGCGAGCGCCCCAGACGCTTGATGCGGTCCACCAGCGTGCGGGCACGCGGGTTGTCCTTGCTGGTGTGCCACTCGTCCCAGGTGATCGACTTGGGGATCGCCGGGTCGAGGGTGGCCATGATGTTCCAGGTGTTGTCCGCCATCAGACCCGAGATCACGTCCGACAGCAGCTCGCGCTCGGACATCATCTCCGGCGGCTTGCCCGGGTCCGGCATCTGCAGGCCGAGCGTGCAGAAGATCACCGTGAAGCCCACGGGGATGCGGAACGGCCGGGGCGAGCGGCCGAAGACCAGCTGACCGAGCCTGGTGCGGGACACCTCGCGGTAGCGGCGCGCGGGCGGGCCGGAGAACTGGCGGCAGCGCTCCTGGTTGATGTTGGTGGGCGACGGCGGCAGCTTCTCCCAGGCCTCCAGGATCTCCACCACGCGCATGAGGTAGGTGGATCCGCTGCCCTCGCTCATGGCCGCGCCGACCGCCTGCCGGATCACGTCGCCGAAGTCGCTGCCGTTCTGGCCGGCGAGCAGGTCGGGGACCAGGCGCAGCAACGTCTCGCGCATCAGCTGCGCGGCCTCTTCCGGCGTCTCCGCCTGCGCGGCGGGGTCGAGCATGCCGGGCTCGGCGTCGTAGACGTTGACGCAGGTGATCTTGTCCGGGTTGAGGCCCAGCTCCACGGCGTACTTCTTGAGTACCAGGTAGTCGCCCTTGGGGTCCCAGACCACCTGGGTGATGCCGCGCAGCGCGTCCTCCCAGACCGGCTTGAGGCCGCGGCTGACCGTCTTGCCGCCGCCCGGGTCGCCGGGCACGCCCTCGGTCGGGGCGAGCTGCGACTGGGTCGCGTACAGCATGTGGTCGACGAAGACCGGTTCGGCGGGCTGCCCGCCGGCGCCGATGGTGTAGCCCTGGTACAGGCCCTCGCCGTCGCCCACCGCCGGGGAGATGTGCGGCATCCCCGCCGCGAGGTAGTCCAGCGGTACGCGGCGGATGTAGTCGGAGTCGAGCGGACGGCCGCCGGGCAGCGACTCGTAGAAGAAGAACTTCTGGTGGGTCGGCGGGGCGTCCACCGTGTAGCCGGCCTCGCGCATGGACCGCACGAAGTCGCGGGCGTTCTCGCGCAGGCGGTCCTTGTCCGTGTGCGAGACGCCGAACAGGGCCCGCATCCGGACGAACGGCGTGCGGTGATGGTCCACCAGATACTTCATCTGCGTCGCGAGTTCGCGCTTCTGGTGGTACGTCAGGTCGGTGGAGACGCCCGCTTCCTCGTCGTTGAAGAACTGCTCCTCGACGTTGCGCAGCGCCTTGTCCGCGTCCTTGCGGGTGTCGTTCAGCTCCTGGATCTCGAAGCCGATGGACTGCACGACCGGGAACGGCAGCGCGTCCTTGTGGTGCAGCCACAGCGTGCCGGGGAAGTTGATCTCCTCCGGGCCCATCGAGAGGGCGAACCAGATCTGGTACGAGGTGCCGGTGACGGTCTCGTGGCGCAGGCACTTGTACTCGTACTTGCCGATCCGGCCGAGCGGCTCGCGGGTGACCTCACCGCCGCACAGCGCCTGCAGTTCGCCGGGTCCGTAGCGCTGCGGGGCCACCGCCGACGCGTCGGGGGCGCTGAGGCCGGGGTGGGTCAGGTGGAGGAGCAGGAGCTCCGCCTCCTGCCGGCCCACCGGCTGGCAGCCGAGCGGCGAACCGGCCAGCGTGTTGCGGATGTCGCGGGCCTGGTCGTGCCAGACCTCGATCTCGTCGAGGTCCGGCATCTCGTCCTCGAGGTCGAGCGGCTTGCGCATCCGCTCCAGGCTCCGCTGGACGCGCCCCCAGGCGCCGTTGTACGAGGACCGGTCGCCGAGACGGACGGAGAGGTAGACCCGCTTGGTGGGCCAGACGGCGTCGTTGATGCGGTCCCGGGTGTCGGCCAGGAGGCCGGGCCAGCCCGGCGCAGGGATGCCCTGGCGGCGGGTGCGCTCGTCGAGCCGGGCGGCCCACGTGTCGGCGTTGAACGGGAACTCCGTGGTGATCAGCCGGGTCTCGTGGCCGAGGCCGCGCGGCAGTCCGGAGAGACCGGCGTACATCTGGGCCAGCCCCGCCTTCTTGTCCAGCGGGGTCATCAGCTCCCAGCTCCGGGTCGGGACCCGGACCAGCGTGTACGCCCCGAAGGCGTCCAGCATGATCACGTCGTCCAGGTACCGGTATCCGATCCGGGACGGGGCCTGGTAGCCGTCCGGGAGAAGGCGAGAGACGACGTTCTTCACCTGTCATGCCTTCCGTGTTCTGACCGAGTGGCGCCGGCCGTTGCGCGCTCCGCAGCGGGACCGCTCTTCCAGCCGTTGGGGAGGGGCGTCCTGGACGCGAGTCCCGGCAGCAGGTCGGGCCGGGCCCGCCACAGCACGACGTGGAACGACGCCGGTCCGTGTCCCTGGCGCACCGGCACGCCCTTGCGGTGTACGGGGTCGTCCATCCAGTCCCGCACCATCGCCCGCACCAGCCCGAAGATGCCGAGGTTGTGGCGGATCGGCCGGCGGGAGGCCGCCACGGCGAGGACCGGCGGCACGAAGAGGACGAAGAGATAGGGGACGCCCTTGGGCGCCGTGGTGCCGAGGATGTTGGCGATCACCTTGATCGGCGGGGCGAGCACCATGCTGTAGGTCATGGCCCACCCGAAGAGCGTGATGGCGAAGACCTTGATGTCGTCGACGAACAGCCCTTCCTTCAAAGGGATGTTCGCCTTGCCGATCTTGCGCATGGCCTTCTTGACCTTGAACGCCTCGGTGTAGTCCCGCAGCGTCACGGTCTCGTCGCTCATGGCACCCCCTCTTCTTCGTATCGGGCCTGCACGTCGGCGCCGGGGGGGGGGGGGGGGGGGCGCCCCCCCCCCCCCCCCCGGCGAACAAGCAGCGCGGGCCCCCGGCGGGGGGTGGTGTTTTTAGGACGGCCCCCCCCCCACGCGCGGCGGCT
>NZ_JBICVX010000004.1:45364-315527 GCF_043199435.1 Streptomyces sp. NPDC048604 | reverse complement strand
GGGCTTGTTGCCATGCCACGGGGGGGGTTAGCCCCGCGGGCTCCGGGGCCGGTCGGCTATGGCCCCCCCGTAGCCGGGCCGCGGGGCGGGCGGGGCGCCGGGGGGGGGCCGGGGGCCCCCCCCCCCGCCGCGCCGGATCACGAGTCCAGGATCGGGTCCCAGATGTTGGTCTTGATGAAGTCGCCGCCGTCCTCCAGCAGGGCCTTCGGATCGTCGACGATCATGAAGGTGAAGCTGCCGATCAGGAGGATCGTGACGACGACCATCCACTTCCGCTGCGACTGGGTGAAGAACGCGGCGACCACGGCGAAGATCACCGTGGCGGCGAGGATGGCCTGGCCGATGGTGCTGGTCTTGTTGGTGATGTCGTTGGCGTCGGCGAGATACACGTGCATGTCGGCCGCGTTGGCCAGGAGCTGCTGAGTCAGCATGGTGTGGTCCAGTTCCTCTTCTGCGTGGCGCGCGTGGAGCTACGTACTCGCGCGAACTATCGTATAGACACAAGAAAGGGCGCGGCATGCGGTTTCCCCCCGGTGAACCACCGTCGTCCCCGCCGCCACATCCTGTATAGACGCTTCACACCGCTCAAGGTGCGTCAGCGGGCGGGCTGTTGCACGCCTGTCGATGTTGTTGCACGGGGGTAAGGAGCGGGACTCTGTGAGTACATACCGCCGGTCCCCTCCGAAGGCTGGACGTTGGGGACCTGCTCGCCACCGTTCATGCCCACGGCCGGCGTGGGGTCGGCGCCGAAGTACCACTGGCCGTTCCGCTTGACGATGAGGACCCGGTAGGTCGACTTCTGCTCGGCCTTGCCGTCGACGCTCAGCAGCGTCGTGGTGAAGGTGACCGTACGACGGTCCGCGTCCTTGCCGGACTTGGCCGGTACCGGAACGTAGACGCTCTCCACCGTCGGACGCCCGCCGTCACCGGTGCCGGTGTACGCGCCACCGAGACCGAACGAGACGGAGCCGGGCAGCAGATAGCGGTCGAGGTTGACGGTGTCGCTCTGCGCCCAGGCGGCGAGGAACGGCGGGAGCAGCTCTGCCTTGAGGGTGGCCGACAGGGCCGAGTCGTTGGACGCACCGCCGGCGGTCTTGTCCTGCGGCGGCGACGTCAGCCCACCACACGGCACGTACACCGGCGAGGAGGTCAGGCCGAAGGCCGTCGACCCGCCCCGGTTCACCGTGTACATCGGGACCGCCACGCACCTCCAGGAGCCGTCCTGGATCTGCACGGTGCCGCGCACGACCGCGTGGCCCGGGGCGCCCATCTGGACGTCGGGGCTCATCACCAGGTCGATCACGGACTGCTTGCCCTGGCCGTTCCAGCCGAGCTGCGGGTCGATGCCGTTGATGGCGTACGGCCGCAGGGCGCGGCCGCGGTCGTCGACGTGCTGCTTGTCGTACGTGGCGAAGAGCTTCACCACCGGCGCGGACCACATGACGGCGGCGCCGCGGGGGAAGGTGTCCGCGGCCGACTTCACCCGCGCGTCCACCGCGGCCTCCACCTGCGCCTTGCTCGCCTTCCCGTTGATCTTCATGAAGAGGAAGAGCAGCAGGAAGACGGCGAACAGGCCGAGCAGCCGCCGCAGGAGCACGCCCCGGCGCGGTCCGGCCCACATCTGCGCGGAGGAGACGTTCGACCGGTCGCCGGCCGAGGAGGCCGTCTTGGGCTTGGCGAACGGGTTGTGGAACCAGCCGTTGCCGCTGGGCGCCTCGTCCTGCTCGGCCTTCTTGCCCTTGCCGCCGTTCCGGCCGGCGGGCGGGTTCTGTTCGACGGGGGACTCCGGAAGGTACGAGTCGCTCACCGCGCCCTGGCCCCCGGGCAGTTGCCCGACCGCTCCCGGGGCGGCGGGCTTCTTCCGGCGGAGGGGATTGAGCGAACGCGCACGCGTACCGGCGTCGTCACGGAGCAGCATCTCCTCCGTCAGCACAGGCACGTGACGGCCTCCCTGCGCCTGCCCGCCCTGCTGTGGAGCATCACCCTGAGGCGGCACTGTCACGAGTCCCCCTTCCGCTGCGTCAGCCCCGGCGCAGGAACGGCAACACTGCAGCCCGCCCCCGCCGACCACTGTCTGGACACGGTTTGCCCAGCCGAGTGTCTGTATAGACGCTAGAACCATACCGCGCGGAGGACCCGTCATCATGTATATACACAACGATAGGGTCGGGCGGGGGTCGGGAGACGGTCAGGGGCGGATGTGTCTGGCTTCGAAGCGGCCGGCGCCGAGAGCCAGGACGAATGAGACCTGCTGCCCCTCGGAGAGGACGCGGGGTTCGGACTCGATGTCCTCGGCGGTGAAGAAGGCCGGCTCCTGCGAACCGACGGGGAGAACGAAGCCGTAGCCGTGACGGCGGTCGAAGGACTTCACAAAGCCGATGCTTCTGCCTTCCATGCCTTCCATGGAGGCCTCCTTCCTCTCCTCATGTCTACCCCACGCGCCGCGGCACGGCCCGGGCCGGCCGGGGTCGGCCCGGGCCGGGAGTTATCCACAGGTTCGGGGCGGGCGCACTGGATGTCCGTGGCTCGGAGCATCATGGGGACATGACCGAGAGCAACCAGAACCCCACCGCCGTACCCGTCTGGGAGCAGCGTTTCCGTGCGCCGCGGGTGTCGCTGCCCGAGTGGGCCGAAGAGGCCCCGGAGCGTTCGCTGTTCGTGTCCAACGCGACGGGGACGTACGAGTTGTACGCGTGGGACCGGGCCACGGGCATACAGCGGCAGGTGACGGACCGGCCCAACGGGACGACGGACGGGGCGCTGCCGCCGGACGGCCGCTGGGTGTGGTGGTTCGCGGACACGGACGGCGACGAGTTCGGGGTGTGGATGCGCCAGCCCTTCGAGGGCGGTGCGGACGAGCCGGCCGTCCCCGGGCTCGAGCCGTCCTACCCGGCGGGGCTGGCCATCGGCCGGGACGGAACGGTGGTCGTGGGGCGGTCCACCGACGAGGACGGGTCGACGGTCCACGTGGTCCGGCCCGGGCAGCCGGAACCGGTGGAGATCTACCGGCACCGGGAGTCGGCGGGCGTCGGCGACCTCTCGTACGACGGGACGCTCATCGCCATCGAGCACACCGAGCACGGCGACTCGATGCACGCCTCGCTGCGGGTGGTCCGCGCCGAGGACGGCTCGACGGTCGCGGAGCTGGACGACAGCAAGGGCGGCGCCGAGGAGCTGGGCCTGTCCGTGTGGGGGTTCGCCCCGCTGGCCGGCGACACCCGGCTGCTGGTCGGGCACCAGCGGCGCGGCCGCTGGGAGCCGCTGCTGTGGGACGTGGCGACGGGCGAGGAGACCGATCTCGCGCTCGAGCTGCCGGGCGACGTCTCCGCGGAGTGGTACGCGGACGGCTCCGGGCTGCTGGTCGGGCACGAGCACGAGGCCCGCAGCGAGCTGTGGCGGTACGAGGTCGGCACCGGGGCGCTGGTGAAGGTGGACACGCCGGTGGGCTCGGTCTCGGGCGCGACGCCCCGGCCGGACGGCTCGGTGGAGTACCTGTGGTCGTCGGCGGCGCGGCCGGCGGTGCTGCGGTCGACGGACGGCGGCGTGGTGCTCGACCCTCCGGGGCCCAAGGCGCCGGAGTCGGTGCCGGTGGAGGACGTGTGGGTGGAGGGTCCCGGCGGGCGGGTCCACGCGCTGGTGCAGCGGCCCGTCTCCGGCGAGGGCCCGTACCCGACGGTCTTCGAGGTGCACGGGGGTCCGGCCTGGCACGACAGCGACGCCTTCGCGGCGGGCCCCGCTGCCTGGGTGGACCACGGCTTCGCGGTGGTGCGGGTCAACTACCGCGGGTCGACCGGCTACGGACGGGAGTGGACGGACGCGCTCAAGCACCGGGTCGGGCTGATCGAGCTGGAGGACATCGCGGCCGTCCGCGCCTGGGCGGTCGCTTCGGGGCTCGCGGACCCGGAGCGGCTGGTCCTCTCGGGCGGTTCCTGGGGCGGGTACCTGACGCTGCTGGGCCTGGGCACGCAGCCGGACGACTGGGCGCTGGGGCTGGCCGCGGTGCCGGTGGCGGACTACGTGACGGCGTACCACGACGAGATGGAGGCCCTGAAGGCACTGGACCGCACGTTGCTCGGCGGTTCGCCGGAGGAGGTGCCGGAGCGGTTCGAGGCCTCGTCGCCGCTGACGTACGTGGACGCGGTGAAGGCGCCGGTGCACATCTCGGCGGGGGTCAATGATCCGCGCTGCCCGATCCGGCAGGTGGACAACTACGTGGACCGGCTGGCGGCCCGCGGCGCTGTGCACGAGGTGTACCGGTACGACGCCGGGCACGGCTCGCTGGTGGTGGACGAGCGGATCAAGCAGGTGCGGCTCGATCTGGACTTCGCCAGACGCCACCTGGGCTTCCCCGGGGACGCCCCGGCGGGGACCCCGGCGGAGGGGAGGTGAGGTCGCTGCGTACCGTGGAGGGGTGTACCGGTTCCTGAGAACGCCCCGCTGGTGGGGGATCAACGTCTTCGTCCTGCTGGCGATCCCGTTCTGCGTCTTCATGGGGACCTGGCAGCTGGGCAAGTTCGAGGAACGCGTGGACAACCACCAGGCGGCCGAGAAGCGCCCGGACCCGTCGGCGCAGAAGGCGGCGCCGCTGGACTCCCTGCTCCCCGTGGACAAGGACACCTCGGGCCGGGTGGCCGAGGCCACGGGCCGGTACGGCGAGCAGTTCCTCGTACCGGACCGGCGGCTCGACGACCGGGACGGCGCTTACGTGCTGACGCTGCTGAAGACGGACGGCGGCCGGGCGCTTCCGGTGGTGCGGGGCTGGCTGCCGGCCGGTGCGAAGGCCCCGGTCTCGCCGCCCGGCGAGGTCACGGTCGTCGGGGCGCTGCAGGCCTCGGAGAGCGCGGGCGGCAAGGGCGCGGGCGCGGCGGGCGGCCTGCCGCAGGGGCAGCTGGGAGTGATCAGCGCGGCCGCGCTGGTGAACCTGGTCGACGACGAGGTGTACGACGCCTGGGTGACCCAGACCGACGCGCCCGCCGGGCTGACCCCGGTGCCGCCGAAGGCGGCCTCGGGCACCGGCCTGGACGTCAAGGCGTTCCAGAACCTGGGCTACACGGCCGAGTGGTTCGTCTTCGCGGGCTTCGTGGTCTTCATGTGGTTCCGGCTGCTCCGCCGGGAGGCCGAGGCCTCCCGCGACCAGGCCCTCGGCCTGACCGGCTGAGACCTCAGCCGCTGCGACCTCAGGACGCGTCCAGGACGCCCGTGCGGTAGATCGTGCCGGCGCAGGCGTTCGGGATGGTCGTCGAGGCGGACGGGCCGCCGGACTCGGCGGTGTGGGTCACCGCGACGCTGCCGTCGACGAGCCCGCCGTCCTCCGCGACCAGCTGGGGCTGGGCGCCGTCGGTGGTGTCCGTGCCGGTGGAGCCGCCCGTGCCCGTCCCGCCGTCCGTGGGCGTCGGCGTGGGCGAGGTGTTGGCCGTCGGGCAGGTCTCCGAGGGGACCCAGGCGAACTTCACCTCGTACGCCGTGTCCGGCTTCAGCAGCAGCGACGGCGACTCCTGCGAGGGGTCCGGCAGGCCGCCGGCCGCGTCGCCCGCGTGGTGCGGGACGACGGAGATCTTGCCGGGGTCGGCCGCGCCGGAGGTCTGGAAGGCGATGCTGCCCGAACCACTGACGGCGCAGTCGCGGCCGGACAGGTTCGAGACCCGGAACGTGCCGTAGACCTTGCCGTCCGCGTCCGGCGAGCCGCTGTGCGCGGAGGTGACGCCGAGCTGGTCGGCCCGGCAGGCCGGGGCGGAGATCGCCACGGAGTCCGGGACCTGCTGGCCGGTGCCGTCGTCCCAGCCGCCGCCGGTGCTGGTGCCGGTCCGGCGGGGCTTGTCGGACGACGGGTCGTCGCGGGTGGGCGAGGCGGAGGCAGTCGGGCTTCCGCTGCCCTTGCCGCCGCCCTCGACGCCCGTCTCGCTGCCGGTGCCGCCCTGCGCCTGCTCGCCGTGCCCGGCGTTGATCGCGGCGGCGTCGGTGACCCCGCCGGAGTTCGCGACGTGCACGAACGCGGGGATCGCGGTGCCGATCAGGACCGCGGCGGCCGCCATGCCGACGACGGCCTGGCGCTTGCGTGCGCGCCGCGCGGGCACCGCCCGGCGCAGGTGGTCCAGCGCTCCGTCGGAGGGCTCCAGGTCGCTCACCGCGGTCTGCAGCAGCCGCCGCAGCGCCGCCTCGTCCCCGCGCTGACTCTTTCCGAAGCCGGCGCCCAGCAGTTCGCCCAGCTCCGGCTCGGGCCGCCCGTCGTTCACGATGTCGTCGTTTCCACTCAGCTTGTCGTGCCCGCTGTTCAGCGGTTCCTGCTCGTCGTCCCGGCGGCCGGTCATGTCGTCGCCTCCATGGCGATCCGCAGCGCCGCGATGCCGCGCGAGCCGTACGCCTTGACGGAGCCCAGGGATATCCCGAGCGTCTCGGCGACCTGCGCCTCGGTCATGTCGGCGAAGTACCGCATCACCAGCACCTCGCGCTGTCTGCGCTGCAGCCCGCGCATCGCCTTGATCAGCGCGTCCCGCTCCAGCTGGTCGTACGCGCCCTCCTCGGCGCTCGCCATGTCGGGCATGGGCTTCGACAGAAGCTTCAGGCCGAGGATGCGGCGGCGCAGCGCCGACCGCGACAGGTTCACCACCGTCTGCCGCAGGTACGCCAGCGTCTTCTCGGGGTCGCGGACCCGCGAGCGCGCCGAGTGCACCCGGATGAACGCCTCCTGGACCACGTCCTCGCAGGCCGCGGTGTCGTCCAGGAGCAGGGCGGCGAGACCCAGCAGCGACCGGTAGTGGGCGCGGTAGGTCTCGGTGAGGTGATCGACGGTGGTTCCGGCGGCGGCGTCCGTGACGGAGCCGGCGGCCCCGGCCGTACCGGTGGTCCCGGTGGTCCCCGCGGCCATGGCGTCGTCAGCGCCCTCGCGCGGAGGGGGGATGCGGGTGGTGCGGGCAGAGGGCATGGGTGCGATCACCGGCATGCCGCCGGCCGGCCGGGGCCGCCGGAGCGGGCGCACCACAGCGCCGCCTGCGGGAACCACGGGAGCCGCGGGGACCGTGCGCGCTGCGGGTGCGCCGACCGCGCCCCGGACCGGAACGAGCGCCGCGCCCCGTACGGGGACGAGCGCCGCGCCGCGGAGCGAGACCACCGCAGTGATGTCGAGTACCTCTGCCACGCCTGTTGGACACGTTCCCCCCCGTCAGGGTTGTACGCGTACGCCACCGTTTTTGGCGGTGCGTCGTTCGTCCTCATGCGTACCCGATCTTCCCCACTACCCCGTTCGTACCGCCGCCGCACGCCACCCCCGGGGTGCTCACGAAGACGCCCCTGTCCGGCCGGCGGTTGCGGACGGCGGGAAGAGCATCGTCGAACATGAGATCGCCGCAGTTCAAGAGCCACTTACTCGTGATCGTGCGACGACTTGCTCACAGCATGTCCACAGATCCTACAAACCAGAACGAACGGCTTCCGCGATCTGGACGACATTGAGGGCGGCGCCCTTGCGCAGGTTGTCGCCGCAGACGAAGAACTCCAGCGCCCGCTCGTCGTCCGGGGCCCGGCGGACCCGTCCCACCCAGGTCGGATCGGTGCCGACGACATCCGCGGGGGTGGGGAAGTCCCCGGCGTCGGGATCGTCGGCGAGCACGACGCCCGGCGCGGTGGCGAGGATCTCGTGGGCCCGCTCCACCGTCACCGGCTGCTCGAAGCGGGCGTGCACGGACAGCGAGTGCGTGGTGAGCACCGGCACCCGTACGCAGGTGGCGGCCATCGACAGCGCCGGCAGGTCGAGGATCTTGCGGGTCTCCGCCCGCAGCCCGGCCTCCTCCGAGGACCAGCCGCCGTCCAGGGAGGCGCCCGACCAGGGCACCACGTTCAGCGCGACGGGCGCGGCGAACGGGCCGGTGTCCTCGCCCACGGCCCGCCGTACGTCGCCGGGGTGGGAGCCCAGCTCCGTGCCGGCGACCAGGGAGAGCTGGGAGCGCAGCGCGGCCACGCCCCGCTGGCCGGCCCCGCTGACCGCCTGCAGGGCGGTGACGACGACCTCGACGGCGCCGAACTCGGCGTGCAGCGCGCCCAGCGCCACGATCAGGGCGAGGGTGCTGCAGCCGGGGCTGGCGACGATCCCGCGCGGCCGTACCCGTACCGCGTGCGGATTGATCTCGGGCACCACCAGCGGCACGTCCGGGTCGAGCCGGAACGCCGCCGAGTTGTCCACGACCACCGCGCCCTTGGCCGCGGTGACCGGCGCCCACTGCGCCGCCACGTCCCGCGGTGCGAGGAAGAGGGCGACGTCCACCCCCTCCAGAGCCTCCTCGGAGAGGGCCACGACCTCGGTCTCCTCCCCGCGCACCGCCAGCTTGCGGCCGGCGGAGCGCGGCGAGGCGATGAGTCGGATCTCGCCCCAGACGTCCGCGTGCTGCGAGAGCAGCTGGAGCATCACGGCACCGACGGCTCCGGTCGCACCGACGACCGCGAGCGCCGGCCCGCGGTTCATCGGCCGGTGCCTCCATAGACGACGGCCTCGTCGGAGTCGCTGTCCAGGCCGAAGGCGGTGTGGACGGCGCGGACCGCCTCGTTGACGTCGTCCTGGCGGGTGACGACCGAGATGCGGATCTCGGACGTCGAGATCAGCTCGATGTTCACGCCCGCGTCGGACAGCGCCTTGAAGAAGTCGGCGGTGACGCCCGGGTTGGTCTTCATGCCCGCGCCGACGAGGGAGATCTTGCCGATCTGGTCGTCGTAGCGGAGCGAGTCGAAGCCGATCGACTGCTTCGCCGTCTCCAGGGCCTCTATGGCCTTGGGGCCCTCGGTCTTGGGGAGGGTGAAGGAGATGTCCGTGAGACCGGTGGCCGCGGCGGACACGTTCTGCACGATCATGTCGATGTTGATCTCGGCGTCCGCGATGGCGCGGAAGATCGCCGCGGCCTCGCCCGGCTTGTCCGGGACGCCGACGACCGTGATCTTGGCTTCGGAGACGTCGTGGGCGACTCCGGAGATGATGGCGTGCTCCACCTGAACGTCCCCATTCGGCTTCTCGTTGCTGACCCAGGTGCCCGGCAGCCCCGAGAACGAGGAGCGCACGTGGATCGGGATGTTGTATCGGCGCGCGTACTCCACGCAGCGGTGCAGCAGCACCTTGGAGCCGGAGGCGGCGAGCTCCAGCATGTCCTCGGAGGAGATCCAGTCGATCTTCCGGGCCTTCTTGACCACGCGCGGGTCGGCGGTGAACACGCCGTCCACGTCGGTGTAGATCTCGCAGACCTCGGCGTCCAGCGCGGCCGCGAGGGCGACGGCGGTGGTGTCCGAGCCGCCGCGGCCCAGGGTCGTGATGTCCTTCGAGTCCGCCGAGACGCCCTGGAAACCGGCGACGATGGCGATGTTGCCGCCGTCGAGCGCCGTACGGATCCGGCCCGGCGTGACATCGATGATGCGCGCTTTGTTGTGGACCGAGTCGGTGATGACGCCTGCCTGGCTGCCGGTGAACGACTGGGCCTCGTGGCCCAGGTTTTTGATCGCCATGGCCAGCAGTGCCATGGAGATCCGCTCTCCGGCGGTCAGCAGCATGTCGAACTCACGCCCGGCAGGCATCGGGGAAACCTGCTCGGCGAGATCGATCAGCTCGTCCGTCGTGTCGCCCATCGCGGACACCACGACGACGACCTGATGGCCGTCCTTCTTGGCATCGACGATTCGCTTGGCGACGCGCTTGATGCCTTCGGCATCGGCAACGGAGGAACCTCCGTACTTCTGCACGACAAGGCCCACGTGCGCTCCTCGCTCAGTCCCTGCCGCAGTCATCACTGCGGTCGGCGTCAGTTTATCGAGCGGGCCGGAAACACCGACCGGATATCGCATGCTGAGATCCGCTGCTCAAGAAGCGAGCAGAAGCGGCAGACGGCGACCGGCAGCCGACCGACCAGCGGCTTCAGCGCTTGACCGGCCGGAGCCCCAGCGGCCCCGCGATCTCCTGCACCATCACCCGGCCGGCCTCCTCCGCGAGGTCGTCCTCCGCGAGGTCCTCGTCCGTGTCCAGACCGTCCAGCTCGGCCAAGGGCTGGTCCAGGCGGACGTGCGCGACCAGCGACTGCAGCGCCCGCAGGGTCGCCGAGGCGGTCGGGCCCCAGTTGGAGAAGTACGAGAACTGCCACCACCACAGCGCTTCGGACGTCCGCCCGGCCCGGTAGTGGGCGAGGCCGTGCCGCAGGTCGGTGACGATGTCCGCCAGGCTGTCGGAGATCCGGGACGGGACCGGCGCCTTGCGCGGCTCGTACGGGTCGAAGACCTCGGAGAACACGTCGATCGGGTCGAGCATCACGGCGAACCGCTCCCGCAGGTCGTCCACGTCCGGCTCCGGGCCCGTGTCCGGCTCGTACCGCTCGTCGGGGACGATGTCCTCGTGCGCGCCGAGCCGCCCGCCCGCGAGCAGCAGCTGGGAGACCTCAAGAAGCAGGAAGGGGATCGCGCTGTCCGGCTCGTCGCCCTTGGCGACCTCGGTGACCGCGACGATGAAGGACTCGATCGAGTCCGCGATCTGGACGGCGAAGTCGTCCGGGTCCTGCGTGATCGAGTGCAGCGTGGCGTCAGACATCGAGGGTGCCTCCCTTGGGCGCGGGGTGCGCGCGTGCCCTGTCGTCATACATCTAGCAGGCGCCGCCCCTCGAAGGCACGGCCCAGCGTGACCTCGTCCGCGTACTCCAGATCGCCGCCGACGGGGAGCCCGCTCGCGAGCCGCGTCACCTTGAGTCCCATGGGCTTGATCATCCGCGCCAGGTACGTCGCGGTGGCCTCGCCCTCCAGGTTCGGGTCGGTGGCCAGGATCAGCTCGGTGACCGTGCCGTCGGCGAGCCGCGCGAGCAGTTCACGGATCCGCAGGTCGTCCGGGCCGACGCCCTCGATCGGGCTGATCGCGCCGCCGAGCACGTGGTAGCGGCCGCGGAACTCACGGGTCCGCTCGATCGCCACGACGTCCTTCGGCTCCTCGACCACACAGATCACCGCCAGGTCCCGGCGGGGGTCGCGGCAGATGTTGCACTGCTCCTGCTGTGCCACGTTCCCGCAGACCGCGCAGAACCGGACCTTCTCCTTGACCTCCAGGAGCGCCTGCGCCAGCCGGCGCACGTCGGTCGGCTCGGCCTGGAGGATGTGGAAGGCGATCCGCTGCGCGCTCTTGGGACCGACGCCGGGCAGCCTGCCCAGTTCGTCGATGAGGTCCTGAACCACGCCTTCGTACAACGGAACGCCCTTCTCGGGAGTGCTTGATTCTTACGGTAGTGGCTTAAGGCGCGCGTCAGAAGCCCAAGCCCGGCATGCTGGGCATGCCCTGGGCGAGCGGGCCGAGCTTGGCCTGCTGGAGCTGCTGCGCGTTGTCGTTGGCGGCCTTGACCGCGGCGACGACGAGGTCGGCCAGGGTCTCGGTGTCATCCGGGTCGACCGCCTTCGGGTCGATGACGAGGGCGCGCAGCTCGCCGGAGCCGGTCACCGTCGCCTTGACGAGGCCGCCGCCGGCCTGGCCCTCGACCTCGGTCGCGGCGAGCTCCTCCTGGGCGCGCGCGAGGTCCTGCTGCATCTTCTGGGCCTGCTGGAGCAACTGCTGCATGTTGGGCTGGCCACCACCGGGGAACACGGTCACTCACTCCTGGGGTCACTGCTTGCGTCGGTCACTGCTTGCGTCACTGACGACGACTCTCGGTATGCCGAGCCTACGTGGTCCACGCCCCCGCTGCCGCCCAACTCTTTCGAGTGAGAAACTCGGGGCTCCTCTACCTGATCAAGACCCTCTTGCGGGCGGATTTCCGTGGAATGCGGGCCCACAGCCCACCATTCGGCGGTAGGAAGGGCAGGCACCACGTGCACCGCACGTCACGCACGACGCATCGCACGACGTATCGCACGTTTCGCACGACGCAACCATGCAGAGGAGTGCCCCGGTGAGCCAGCAGCCGGACATGCAGCCGCCGGAGATGCCGGAGATGCAGCCTGGGCAGCCCGGCGAGAGCCGCGACGGCCGCCCGGACGGCAACCCGGACCTCACGAGCGCCCCCTTCCCGCACGGCGACTGGGGCGAGCCGGCGGAGCGCCTCGACGAGCTGTACCGCTGGGTCGAGGCGCAGGCGCTGCGCACCGCCGACTGGTACCTCTCCGACCGGGTCCGCAAGCGCCGCGCTGCCGTCGCCCTGCGCGTCGGCACGGCCGTCGGCGTCGTGGCGGGCGCGGCGCTGCCGCTGCTCGACCTGACGGGCGTGGCGGCGGACGGGGCGGCCGGCTGGGGCTACCTCTCGCTGCTGCTCGGCGCGGCGTGCGTGGGCTGCGACCGGTTCTTCGGGCTCACCTCGGGCTGGATAAGGAACGTGGCGACGGCCCAGGCCATCCAGCGGCGGCTGCAGGCGCTGCAGTTCGACTGGGCGTCGGAGAGCGTCCGCGAGGTGCTCGGCCCCACGGAGGGCACCGCGAGCGAGGCGGCGGAGCGCTGCCTGGGGATCCTGCGGCGGTTCTCGGAGGACGTGACGGAGCTGGTGCGGGCGGAGACGGCGGACTGGATGGTGGAGTTCCGCTCCGGTCCGGCGCCGCTGGTGATGCAGTCGGTGGGGGCGGTCGGTTCGCGGCCGGAGGCGCCGCACCCGTCGAACCGGTTCCCGCTGCCGCCGGGGACGCGGCCGAACATGCCGCGGCAGCGGCCGCCCGAGCCGCGGTAGCGGCCAGTCAGGGGGTCGGCTTTCGGCTGCGGGGTGCGTTGTGGTTGCTCGCGCAGTTCCCCGCGGCCCTAAAGGGGCCGCGCCGTTGCCATCTGCGGGTGCGTCGTGGCTTGTCGCGCAGTTCCCCGCGCCCCTGGCGGGGCGCGGGGGTCCGCCGTCCCACTCAGCTGAAGATGATCATTGAGCCCTGGCTCAGGCTTCTTGTCGCTGCCGCGTGCAGGCCGAGCCAGACGTGCCGTTCGCGGGCGAAGGGGTTGTCGTCGTACGGGATGGGGCCGGCCGGCTCCTCAAGCGAGGTGGGCCGCTCCGGCGGGAGCGGCGCGGCCGGCGGGTTCGCCGGGTCGATGCCGATCGCCGGGGCGACGAACTCCAGCTCCCGCAGCAGCCCGTGGGAGGAGCCGAGCGGTCCGCCGCCCTCCAGGAGCTCGTCGTTGGAGAGCGGGGCGGGGAAGTCCACCGGGACGTACGCGCCGGCGTGGTCGTAGTGCCAGACGAGGTGGGACTGCTGAGCGGTCGCCTCGAACATCTCCAGGAGCTGCTCGTAGTCCCCGCCGAGCTCGCCGACCGGCTCGACCGGCAGCCCGCAGAGCTGGAGCAGGTAGGCGCGGCGCAGGAAGTGCAGGGCGTCGTAGTCGAAGCCGGCCACCGGTGCGACGTCGCCGGAGAGGCCCGGCATGTACGCGAAGACGGGGACGGTGGGCAGACCGGCCTCGGTCAGGGCCTTGTCGTAGGCGGCGATCTCTTCGGCGAAGGGGTTGTCGGGGCTGTGGCACAGCACGTCGACAAGGGGGACCAGCCACAGGTCACAGGCCAAGGCGGGCTCGCTCTCCGTTGTCTGTCGTCGTCACGCGTCGGGTCGGGACAGCGTAGTGGCCTCAGTACCCTCCGCACAGGCCGGGTACGCGCCCGGTGCGAGCGGCCTTCTCAGCGCTCCAGCCGGTCCGCCCACTCCAGCGCGTGCCCGTTGTACTGCTCGACGACCGCGATCGCGGCCTCCGCGTCGCCCCGGGTGATCGCGTCGACGAGGTCGGTGTGCCCGCCCCACAGCCATTCGAGCAGTTCGCCGTCGGCGCGCAGGTAGGGCACGGCGAACACCCAGGCGTGCACGCGCAGCTGGTGCAGGAAGCCGGCGACGTAGTCGTTGGCGGAGACCAGCCGGCTCAACTCGCGCCAGAACCGGATGTCGTAGCCGACCAGGACGTCCAGGTCCCCGGCGCGGGCGGCGCGGGCGGCGGCCTCGGCCCGGCGGCGTACGGAGGCGAGGGCGACCCCGAAGCGCACGTCGGGTTCGCCGGGCACGGGGGGCTGCAGGCCGGCGAAGGGCGCGGGCGTGCGCGGGTCGGTGGAGAGATGTCGGCGGAATATCCCGTCCACGATCATCATCCGGGCGTCGACCATGCCCCGGTAGTCGTCGACGCTGAAGCGGTGGACGCAGAAGCCGCGGTGGTGGTCGGAGTCGAGCAGCCCCTGCGCGGAGAGGTCGACGAGGGCCTCGCGCACGGGTGTCGCGGAGACGCCGTACTGCTCGGCGATGTGCTTGACGGTGAAGGTGTCGCCCGGCCTGAGACGCCCCGCGAGGATCTCGTCACGCAGCGCGTCCGCGATCTGCTGTCGCAGGGTGCTCCGCGTCACGCTCGCGTTCGTGGCCATGGTGAGGCCCCCTCCGTCCGGCTCCGGGACACAGTAGTCCAGGCGGAGGGGGCTTCATGATCAATTACGGCGCCACGCACCCGCCACGGGGCGTCGGGGCGCCCCGGGGCGTCAGACCGTGTGCTCGTCGGCGACCGACAGGGCGGCGTCGAGGGCGGCCAGGCCCTCCTTCGCCTCGGCCTCGGAGACGTTGCAGGCGGGCACGGCATGGGTGCGGTTCATGTTGATGAACGGCCACAGACCGTGCTTCTTCGCCTCCGCGCCGAAGGCCGCCATGGGGGCGTTGGCCGCGCCGGACGCGTTGTACGGGACGAGCGGCTCGCGGGTCTCCTTGTTCTTGACCAGGTCCAGCGCCCAGAACGCGCCCATGCCGCGCACCTCGCCGACGGACGGGTGGCGCTCGGCCAGCTCGCGCAGGCCGGGGCCGAGCACGGTCTCGCCGATGCGGGCGGCGTGCTCGACGACCTTCTCGTCCTCCATGACCTGGATCGTCGCGACGGCGGCGGCGCAGGCCAGCGGATGGCCGGAGTAGGTGAGGCCGCCGGGGTACGGGCGGGTCTCGAAGGTGGCGGCGATCTCCTCGCTGATCGCGACGCCGCCGAGCGGCACGTAGCCGGAGTTGACGCCCTTGGCGAAGGTCATCAGGTCGGGGACGACGCCGAACTGCTCGGCGGCGAACCACGTGCCGGTGCGGCCGAAGCCGGCCATGACCTCGTCGAGGACGAAGACGATCCCGTACGCGTCGCAGATCGCGCGCACGCCGGCGAGGTAGCCGGGCGGCGGGACCATGATGCCGGCGGTGCCGGGCACGGTCTCCAGGATGATCGCGGCGATGTTCTGCGGGCCCTCGAAGGCGATGGTGTCCTCGAGGTGCTGCAGCGCGCGCTCGCACTCCTGCTGCTCGTTCTCGGCGTAGAACGCCGAGCGGTACAGGAACGGCGCCCAGAAGCGGGCCACGCCGGCGGTGCCGGTGTCGGAGGCCCAGCGGCGCGGGTCGCCGGTGAGGTTGATCGCGGTGGAGGTCGCGCCGTGGTACGAGCGGAAGGCGGAGAGCACCTTGTGGCGGCCCGTGTGCAGACGGGCCATCCGGACGGCGTTCTCGACGGCCTCGGCGCCGCCGTTGGTGAAGAAGATCTTGTTCAGGTCGCCGGGGGTGCGCTCGGCGATGAGGCGGGCGGCCTCGGAGCGCACGTCGATGGCGAAGGCGGGCGCGAAGGTGGTGAGCTTCGCGGCCTGCTCCTGGATCGCGGCGACCACGCGGGGGTGCTGGTAGCCGATGTTGGTGTAGACGAGGCCGCTGGTGAAGTCCAGGTACCGGTTGCCGTCGTAGTCCCAGAAGTACGAACCCTCCGCGCCGGCGACGGCGAGCGGGTCGATCAGGCCCTGGGCGGACCAGGAGTGGAACACGTGCGCACGGTCGGCGGCCTTCACGGCCGCACCGGCCTGGGGATCGGGTTCGACATGAGGGGTCATGCGGCCAGGGTAAGGACCTGCAGGTCGGAGCGGCCATGGCCATCTTGTCCACCGAGAACGCGGGCGACGCGACACGTTGCCGGACACGTTCCCCGGCGGGTCCTCCATTGACAGCAAGCTGTCATCATGACAGTCTGCTGTCAGAAGCAGAGACACAGCAGCAGGAGGCACGCCATGCGCACCGTCCACCTCGCCGTCTACGACGCCCTCGCCGACTGGGAGACCGGCCACGCCACCGCGTGGCTCGCCCGCACCGGCTTCACCGTCCGCACCGTCGGCTTCGCCGCCGACAAGCCCGTCCGCACCATCGCCGGGGTCCGGATCCTCCCCGACCTCGCGCTCGACGACCTGCGCCCCGAGGACAGCGAGCTGCTGATCCTGCCGGGCGGCGACCTGTGGGACACCGGCGACGACCTCGCCCCGTTCGCGGAGAAGGCCCGCGCGTTCCTCGACGCGAAGGTGCCCGTCGCCGCCATCTGCGGGGCGACCGCGGGCCTCGCCCGCGCGGGCCTGCTCGACGACCGCGCGCACACCAGCGCCGTCGACTTCTACCTCGCCGGGACCGGCTACCGCGGCGGCGGGCGGTACGTGGACGCCGACGCGGTCACCGACGGCGAGCTCATCACCGCCGGCCCGACCGAGCCGGTCGCCTTCGCCCGCGAGATCCTGGGCAGACTGGGGGCCTTCGAGGGCTCCAAGCTGGACGCCTGGTACCGCCTGTTCCACGACTCGGACCCGGCGGCCTTCGCGGAACTCGACGCCGACGACGAGGAGTAGGGCGACCATGAGCCGGGCGCAGCAGGACGCACTGTCCCAGACCGCTCTGACCGTGTTCCGGCTGAACGGCCAGTTCCTCTCCGTCTCGGAGCGGCTGGCCGAACCGGCCGGCCTCACGGCCGCCTGGTGGCAGGTCCTCGGGGCCGTCCTGCCCGAACCGCTCCCCGTCTCCGGCATCGCCCGCGCCATGGGCATCACCCGCCAGAGCGTCCAGCGGATCGCGGACCTCCTCGTCGGCGAGGGCCTCGCCGCGTACGCGCCCAACCCGGCCCACCGCCGCGCCAAGCTCCTCTCCCCCACCCCCGAGGGCCGCGCCGCCGTCCGCCGCATCGGCCCCGGCCACGCGGAGCTGGCGGCCCGCCTGATGAGCGAACTCGGCGGCCAGGACGCCTTCGACGAGACCGTACGGGTCCTCCACCGGCTCTCGGCGGCGCTCGACGCGCTCGAGGCGGGCGACGGGAAGGCGCCGACTTCTCCGCGATAGGCGGCCGTGGGCCCGCGCGGGTCCACGGCCCGCCCCGCGAGGAGGGCGCCCGCGCCGGGCTCCCCCGCCCCGCCCGGAGGGCGCGGCGCGGGGGGCGGGCCCCCGGGGCGCGGGGCGGGCGCCGCCCGCCCCGCCACACCCCCGCGGGGGGGCGGGTGCCCCCCCGGCGCCCCCCCGCCCGGCCCGGCGTGGATCGCCGCCGGGCGGTTCAGCCCCGGGCGGCGATACGGGCAAGGCGCTGGGCCTCGTCCCGGGTGGAGCGCGCGATCGCGTCCTCGTCGGCGGTCAGCAGCCGTCCGTCCTCGACGATCTGACGCCCGTTGACGAACGACGCGGTGACCGGGGCGGCGGCGCCGAGGACGAGGGCGGCGACCGGGTCGGCGATGGAGGCGTGGGCGAGGGTGTCGAGCTTCCACAGCACCAGGTCGGCGAGTTTGCCGGGCTCCAGGGAACCGGTCTGGTCGGCGCGGCCGAGGACCTGGGCGCCGCCATAAGTGCCGAGGCGCAGGGCCTGGCGGGCGTTCAGGGCCGCCTCGCGGTGGGCGCCGAGCCGGTTGACGAGCAGCGCGTTGCGCAGCTCGGTGTGGAGCTCGCCCGACTCGTTGGAGGCGGTGCCGTCGACACCGAGGCCGACCGGGACGCCCGCGGCGAGCATGTCGGGGACACGGGCGATGCCGGCGGCGAGGCGGGCGTTGGACGAAGGGCAGTGGGCGACCCCTGTCCTGGTCCGGGCGAAGGCGGCGATGTCGGAGTCGTTCATGTGGACGCAGTGGGCCATCCACACGTCCTCGCCGAGCCAGCCCGTCGACTCGAAGTAGTCGGTGGGGCCCATGCCGAACAGCTCGTGGCAGAACTGCTCCTCCTCCACGGTCTCCGAGCCGTGGGTGTGCAGCCGCACGCCGAGGCGGCGGGCGAGTTCGGCTCCCTGGCGGAGCAGTTCGGTGGAGACGGAGAAGGGGGAACAGGGGGCGACGGCGATCTGCGTCATCGCGTCGGAGGAGGCGTCGTGGTACTTCCGGACGGTCTCCTCGGTGGCGGCGAGGGCGCCGTCCAGCGTCTCGACGGCGAAGTCCGGCGGCAGGCCGCCGTCCTTCTCGCTGCGGTCCATGGAGCCGCGGGCGAGGGTGAAGCGGACGCCCATGTCCCGGGCCGCCCCGATGATCGCGCCGGACAGGTCGCCCGAGCCGTGCGGGAAGACGTAGTGGTGGTCCATGGCGGTGGTGACGCCGCCGCGGGCCATCATCGCGAGGGAGCCCTGGGCCGCCGCGTACACCATCTCCTCGTCGATGCGCGCCCAGGTGGGGTAGAGGGCGACCAGCCAGTCGAAGAGGTTGTGATCGGTGGCGAGGCCGCGGGTGATCCACTGGTAGAAGTGGTGGTGGGTGTTGATCAGGCCCGGCGTGACGAGGTGGCCGGTGGCGTCGATGCGCCGCACCACGCCCGTGAGGCCCTCGGGGGCCCTGCCCCGGCCGACCGTCTCGATCCTGTTGCCCGCGACGACGATGTGGCCCGAGGCGTACTCGGTGTCCTGGGCGTCGACGGTCGCGATCGCGCAGTTCTCGATCACGGTGCGCCGGGCTGCTGCCGAAGGTGCCATGACGTTTGTGTCCTTCTTCTCTTCCGATACGACGGGAGGGCACGGCAGGACCCCACGAGGATTTGAGTGCCGCGGCCGGCCGGCTGCGGGTGCCGAGGGAATGAAGCTGCGTGGTCACCGGGCCGCGGGCCTCCGCCCGCGTGATGTGCGGCGCCCGCTGCTCAGGTAATGGGGAGGTCGGCTCCCTTGGGGTGGCCGACCAGCTCGCAGAAGCGCTCAGGCAATCTGCGCAGCCATCGGAAGCGCTCGTCGGCGATCTCCCGCAGCAATGCGTCCAAGCTGCCGGCCACGACCCCCTGCGTACATGCCGGCGACGTGCTGGAGCGCGACGGTCGCCATCCGTCCGGGCGGCAGCACCTCGTCGACGGGATGACGTGACGTCTTCGGCTGAACTGAAAGCTGGCTTTCCACCTGCTGTCCCTCCACCATCCGGCTATGGCTTCGGGCCCGGGAGCGGCGACCGGGCTGCGGAACGAGCGCGGTGACGCTGGGACGACCCTGGCGGGCGACGGTGTCGTCGCTCACCCGCCGGAGCTGAGGGGACAGGTCCGACCCATGAGGGAATCCACGATGCGGAATGCAATTTCCGCGTCGAACGGAATGTAGAAAGTGTCCACCCCGCCGTCAATCCCTCCTACCCAATCGACTCACCCGATTCGGGAGTCTGGAGTTTCCTCCAAGGGACTCGGCCACCTGCGGCCACGGTGGCCTCCCGTGGGCACCTCGGCTACGCCATGGCCTCCATCACCCCCGCACCGAACGCCGCCAGGACGAGGCCCAGGAACAGGCCGAGGAACAGCAGGATCCACCGCTTGCGGGGGAAGGCGATACGCATGCCCGCACCCTCCGGCACCGCCCGCACTTCCGGCCATCCCTACAGATCCGAACGGCCCTGAGAACTCACCCCGTGGGCCAGCAGCACCGTCGCCACGCTCCTCAGCAGCAGCGCGTGCACGTACCGGCCCGGCCGCGTCGGCGGGAACCGCCACGACAGTGGCCACGTCCGCCCCTGCAACGCCGGCACCGGCACGTACCCCACATGGGTCGGTCCCGCGTTCAGCCGGGTGACGCCCCTGGGCCACGGGCGGTGCGTCGTCGACCCCGGCGGCACCAGGAAGTACACCGAGCGCCGCCCGTTCGCCTCCACCACGACCGGGCCCGGGTCCCCACCCGTCAGCCGCTCCATGTGGTCCGCGAGCGCCCGGCCGTCGTCGCCGTCGACGCGTACCGCGTCGAATTGCACACCCGCTTTGCGGAGTTGGAATCCGGAAATGGGAATCCAATCCAGGTTTTCTTCCCGATTCGCTGCCATCACGAAGACAGGATCGCGCCTCGTCGCTACCGTTTTCCACGACTGACAGGGGCGCGTCGGGAACCCCTTGACCTGCACGAACGCGCCTTGCGGGCAGTCGAATTCGGCGGGGAGCAGTTGAGACCGGTTGAGACCGGTCGAGTTCGAATGGGGATCGCGATGGCGCGAGCGGAGAACAAGGAATCAGCGGGCCCGGCGGCACGGACGGCAGCGAACGTCGCCAAGCGTTTGCGGCGAAGGAAAGGGCTGACGCAGGAGCAGCTGGGGCGAGTGATGGGCTACACCGGTGCGGCGGTGAGCGCCATGGAAACGCTCTCGCAGCCCGTGAGCGACGAGATGCTGGTGAAGCTGGATGAGGCACTCGGGGACGGCAGCGGGATCTTCGAGGAGCTGCGGGAGACGGTACGGCTTGAGAGGCTGCCGCGGAAGTTCCGGGACTACCTCCCGATCGAGCAGAAGGCGCTGAGCCTGTACCTGTACGCGAACCACGTCGTGCACGGCCTGTTCCAGACGGAGCGGTACGCCCGGGCGCTGATCGCCGGAGGCTACCCGACTCCGGCCCCGGAGCGGGTCGAGGAGCTGGTCGAGATGCGCATGGCGCGCAAGGACCTGTTCGACCGGCAGCCCCTGTGCCTGGTCGAGCTGGTCCTGGACGAGTCGGCACTGAGGCGGCCGCTCGGCAGCAGGGAGATCATGCGGGAGCAGCTGGAGCACCTCGCGGCGTGCTCAGGACGCCAGAACGTCAACCTGTACGTCCTGCCCCTGGACGCCGGACTGTACGGGGAATACGCAGGTGCACGAGGTGAGTTGAACCTCGTCGAGACGCCCGAGAACGACCGCTTCGTCTACCTGGATGTACAGGACGAGAGCATGCTCATCACGGTCCCCTCAAAGGTGAGTACGCTCGCGCATCGCCATGCGAAGATCCGGGCACAGGCCCTGGACCCTCGCAAATCACTGGGGCTCATCAGGCAGTTGGCGGGAGAAGGAACATGAGCGAGACCATGACCTGGTTCAAGTCCAGCTACAGCGACGACAGCGGGGGCAACTGCGTCGAAGTCGCCTTCGACTGGCGGAACTCGTCGTACAGCGACAGCAGCGGCGGAAGCTGCGTCGAGGTCGCCACCTGTCCCCACTCCGTCCACCTCCGTGACTCCAAAGTCCCCCACGGCCCCACCTTCGCCGTCGCGTCCGACGCGTGGTCGGCGTTCGTGGGCTGGCAGGGCTGAGGGGCCGTGTCGAGGGGGGATTCGAGGGGGCTCACCGGGACCTCAGCGTCCTGTACCTCGATCTGCCGCTCGTCGCCGCGGGCGGCGCCGTGGCGGCGGGGCTGGGAATCTGGGCGGTGACGAGCTGGTGGGTCCCCTATCAGGCACCGGAGATCCTCTACTGATCTCCGGGGACCCACCCGCCCTGTGCGTACCGGCTGCGTCAGCAGTACAGGTTCGCGCCCGTCGGGACACCGAGCAGGGACGTGAACTGGCGGTACTTGCTCACCCGGCTCTCGACCTGCGCCGGGTTCTTGCCGTCGCACTCCAGTGAGCCGTTGATGGAGCGGATGGTCTGGCCGAAGCCCGCGCCGTTGACCATGGCGTTGTGGCCGGTCATCGTGCCGGGGCCGTTCTGGGTGTTCCAGTACCAGAGGCCGGTCTTCCAGGCGACGGCCGCGTCGCGCTCGACGCGGTACGGGTCGTTCAGCAGGTTGATGCCGAGGGCGTCACCCGCCGCCTTGTAGTTGAAGTTCCAGGACAGCTGGATCGGCCCGCGGCCGTAGTACGCGGCCTGGCCGGCCGGGCAGCCGTAGGACTGGCTCCAGTCGCAGTAGTGCGGGTAGTTCGCGGTGTTCTGCTCGACGATGTGGACGAGGCCGCCGGTCTCGTGGCTGACGTTGGCGAGGAACGCCGCCGCCTCCTGCTTCTTGACCGTGTCGCTGCCGGTCGTCGCGAAGGCCGGGTACGCGCTGAGCGCGGCCTTCAGACCGGCGTACGTGTAGAACGAGTTCCGGCTCGGGAACATCTGGTTGAACTGGGCCTCGGAGACCACGAATCCGGACGACGGGGGCGGATTGGTGCCGCCGTCGCCGCAGGCGCCCTCGTCGCGCCAGACGTCGGCGCTGCCGGGGCGTTCGTTCTGGGTCCACCACTTGGCGTACCAGTTGTGGCCGTTGTACGAGGCGGTCATGCCGCCGGTGTAGACGCTGGAGGAGTTCCAGGGGGTCACGCAGGCGGCCGCGGCCGCGCCCGTCGCCGTGGCGGCGGGGAGGAGTACGGCGACGACAACGGCCGTACAGAGGGCGGACATCAGGGTGAGCAGGCGTCGCAGCATGCGCTCCGTCCTTCCTGTGGGGAAGGCCAGAGAAGCGGTATTGGTATGGACCTGTCAAGGTCTAGACCAAAAGTAGGCGGAGATCGCACCCTCGCGGTCTCCGCCTTCGGCGGCGTCCTTCAGGGACGCCCTCTCACATGACCAGCACGATCCGCCCCAGCCGCCCGCCGCCCTCCGCCCGCCGGTGGCCCTCCGCGGCCTCCTCCAGGGGCAGCACGTCGGCCACGCGGGTGGTGAGGCGGCGTTCGGCCAGCCGCTCCAGCATCTCCTTCAGGCGCGCGCCGTCCGACGTGGTCGCGAACGTGTGGGCCCGGATGTCGCGTTCCGCCTCGGGGACCGAGGACTCGTGGCCGGCGATGAAGACGCCGCCGTCCCTGACCACGCGCATCAGCGGGTCGGCGATGCGGGCCGGGTCGAAGACGCCGTGCACGCCCTCCGGCGAGTGGCGCAGCACCTCCGCGACGATCTCCTCCGGCTCCCCGCGCAGGATGGTGTGCTCCGCGCCGAGCACCTTCAGCTCGCCCTCGCCGCCCTCGTGGGAGAGCGCGATGACGCGCAGGCCGCGTTCGGCGGCGTGCTGTACGGCGAAGCGGCCGACGACGCCGCTCGCGCCGGAGATGAAGACGACCGAGCCCTCGGGGAGCGCGAGGTGCTCCAGGGCCTCGTGGGCGGTCTGGGAGCTGAAGGGGACGGAGGCCGCGTCGACCACGTCCACCGCGTCGGGCACGGGGGCCAGCCAGGCCGGGTCGGCGGTGATGACCTCCGCGTACGTGCCCTTGCCGGGCCGCCGGAACCAGGGGACGAAGCCGGCGACGCGCTGCCCCTTCTCGAGGCCGGGGGCCGGGTCGAGGAGCCGGCCGACGAAGTCGAAGCCGAGCACGAAGGGGGGCTTGAGGTCGGGCATGACCTCGGCGAACGCGCCCGCGCGGATCGCGAGGTCGGCCTGGTTGACCGTGGTGGCCTTGAGCTTGACGCGTACCTCGCCGGGCACCGAACCGGCCTCCGGCTCGGGCCGGTGGGCCATCCGCAGTACTTCCGGGCCGCCGTAGGCGGAAACTTCGACCACGCGCATCGGGGGTTCCTCTCGGGCGGGCTCGGACGGATGGGGACGGAATCATGCGGAATGTCCCCTCCGGGGCCATTGAACCCACCGCCCGGGCCACCGGCAACGCGGGTGCGCCCGGACGAGTACCGGAACCCTTCGAGCCGTCACAGGGCCGTCTGGCATGCTCTGGAGACGTGGACCCCTTGCATCCCGAAGACCCCGTCGCCATCGGCCCGTTCCGCCTGCTCGGCCGGCTCGGCGTGGGCGGCATGGGCCGGGTGTTCCTCGCCCGTTCGGAGGGCGGACGGACCGTGGCGGTGAAGGTCGTGCACGCCGAGCTGGCGGAGCAGGACGAGTTCCGCCGGCGGTTCGCCCGGGAGGTCGCGGCCCTGGAGCGGGTCGGCGGGACGGGCACCACGCCCGTACTGGCCTCCGACACCTCGGCGCACGCCCCGTGGGTGGCGATCGGGTACGTGCCCGGGCCCTCGCTGCGGACCGTGGTGGCCGACGAGCACGGGCCCCTGCCGCCGGCGTCGGTACGGGCGCTGGGGGCGGGCCTGGCGCGGGCGCTCGGCCACGTCCACGCGGCGGGTCTGGTGCACCGGGACCTCAAGCCGTCGAACGTGCTGCTGACGGTCGACGGGCCGCAGATCATCGACTTCGGCATCGCGCGGGCCGTGGACACGATCACGGACGGCGGCCTCACGAGCACCGGGGCGGTCGTCGGCTCGCCCGGGTTCATGTCGCCCGAGCAGGTGCGCGGCGAGAAGCTGACGCCGGCGTCGGACGTGTTCTGCCTGGGCTCGGTGCTGGTGTACGCGGCGACCGGGCGGGCGCCGTTCGGGACCGTGGACAGCGGCGTGCACGCGACGATGTTCCGGATCGCCCACGACGAGCCGGACCTGGCCGGGCTGCCGGCGGAGCTGGCGGGCCTCGCGCGGGCCTGCCTGGCGAAGGAGCCGGCGGACCGGCCGACGGCCGTGGAGCTGGCCGAGGCGCTGCCGGTCGCCGAGCCGTGGCTGCCCGCGGAGGTGCTGGCCGGGCTGGGGCGGCACGCGGCCCGCGTCCTGGAGGCGGAGGCGGCCGCCGCGGCCTCACCCGTACCCACCACGGGGCGGGGAGCCGCACCGGTGGACCCGACGGCGCCCGCGGCGCCCGCGCCGCGCCGCCGGCGCAGGGGCCCGGTCGCGCTGCTGGCCGCGCTCGCGGTGGCCGCGGCGGCGACCGTGACGTACGTGTACTGGCCCGACCCGAGCAAGGGGGCCGACGCGCAGAAGGACCTGCCCGCCGGCACGACGGACGGCGTGGCCGCCCGTCCCGCGGGCATCGTCCCGGCCGCGCTCGTCGGCGCGTGGGAGGGCGTGCTGCGGGGCACGGCGGACGCCCCGTACGAGACCGCCCGCGTCGAGATCACGCAGGGCGCGGCGGGCTCGAAGACGGCCGTCTACGTCCAGGTCTCCGGCGACCGGCTGTGCATGGGGCGGTCCGTGCTGGTCTCGGCGGACCAGGACAAGGTCGTCCTCGGCGACTCCGACGTGACGACCAGCGTGCCCGCGGGCCGCTGCACGGCGGTCGCCCAGCAGACGCTGACGCTGCGCGGCTCGAACGTCGCGGAGTGGACCTCCGGTGCGGTCCGGGCCACCTTCCGCAAGGCGAAGACCGGCCAGGACGTTGTCCCGGCGGCCTTGGTGGGGCGCTGGAAGGAGCTTCCGTACCCCAATCTGCCCGAGGGCGAGAAGGCGCCGGACTCCGGCGGCTACATCCGCCGGCTGACCGTCACCCAGGGGCCGGTCGGCGCGTCCCTCGTCCGGTACGAGTACACCGGCCCGCGCACCGACGACCAGGGCAACCCGACCGGCGAGACGTACAGCTGCACCGCCACCGCCGTGCTCGGCGGCACCGCTCCGTACCTGGTCCTGGGCCCGGAGGTGCGCGATCCGGAGGTCTGGGACACCAAGGACTGCGCGGAGAACGGCTCCGCGAACCTGCGCATCCAGCGGCGCGACGGCAAGGAGCAGCTGCTGGTCTACGGCATGGAGGCCGACGGCGAGCCCGGGGTCTACGTCCGCCCGTAGGCGGTGTGACACAGGTCCCATTCACCACCTGTCACGCGGGGCGGGGCCCGCTTGTCCTATGGGCGTCACCGGCACGAAGCCGGTGCCCGACCCAGGAGACAGAGATGAGCAACGGCCACCACATCGTCGTCCTCGGCGCCGGCTACACGGGCATGTTCACCGCGATCCGGCTGGCCCACCGCACCCGCCGCACCGGCGTGAAGATCACCCTGGTCAACCCCTCGGGCCGGTTCGTCGAACGGCTGCGGATGCACCAGATCGCCGCCGGCCAGGAGCTGGCCGTCCACCGCATCCCCGCACTGCTCGACGGCACCGGCGTCACCTTCGTCCAGGGCGCCGCCACCGCGATCGACCCGGAGACCCGGCGCATCACCGTCGACGACACCACGACCCTCGGGTACGACACGCTCGTCTACGCCCTCGGCAGCCGGACCGACACCGGCAACGTCCCCGGCGCCGACGCCCACGCCCTCACCCTCAACAGCCCCGAGATCGCCGGCCGCTTCGCGGCACGGGCCGCCGAGCTCGCCGCGGCCGGCGGCACAGTCACCGTCTGCGGCGGCGGCCTGACCGGCATCGAGGCGGCCACCGAGCTCGCGGAGGCCCACCCCGGCCTGAACGTCACCCTCATCAGCTCGGAGCAGCCCGGCGCGATGATGGGCGACAAGGCCCGCGCGTACCTGCGCCGCTCGCTGGACCGCCTCGGCGTCACCGTCGTGTCCGGCGTCCGCGTCGCCCGGGTCCTTGCCGACGCCGTCGAGCTGACCGACGGCCGGACCGTCCGCTCCGACGCCTGCCTGTGGACCGCCGGCGTCAAGGTCTCGCCGCTCGCCGCCGACTCGAAGATCGCCACCGACGACCGCGGGCTGATCCTCACCGACGCCACGCTGCGCTCGGTCTCCCACCCGGAGATCCACGCCGTCGGCGACGCCGCCTCCGTCCGGATGACCTGGGGACGGCTCCACGGCTCCTGCCAGAGCGGGCTGCCGACCGCCCAGTACACCGCCGACGCGATCGCCCGGCTGGTGCGCGGCAAGACCGTGAAGCCGTTCCGCTTCGGCTACTTCCACCAGCCGGTCAGCCTCGGCCGGCGCGACGCGGTCATCCAGTTCACCAGGGCCGACTTCACCCCGGTCCGCCTGCGCCTCACCGGCCGGGCCGCGGTGATGTACAAGGAGATGTTCAGCGGCAGCCCGCTCATGACGTACCGCTACAGCAAGCGCATGAACATGACCACGTTCGTCTCCAAGCGCGCCACCGCCTCCCTCGAGCCCGCCGTATGACGGGGCCGAGCCCGCTCTGTATGACGGTGCCGACCCCGCTCCGTATGACGGGGCCGACCCCGTCCGCTCAGCCGCCGAGCAGCTCCAGCGCGGCCCGCACCGAGTCCAGCAGGGGCTGCGCCACCGCACCGACGGTCGCCGCGACGCCGGCAACCGTCAGCAGCGCGCGGCGGCGGTCCTCCGGCGGCGCGGGGGCATCGGGGTCGAGGACCGGGAGGGTCTCGTCCACCGACCGCGCATCCGAGGGCGCCAGCTGCCCCCGCACCCGCGCCGCCTGCTCCAGCACCGCGCGCAGCGCGTCCTCCAGGCCGGCCGGGGCGGCGGGGGCGTGGTGGTTGACGATGCTGCCGTGATTGCCCCGGCCGCCGTAGACGTTGACCTGCTGGCCGTAGTTGTGATTGCCGCTCGTGGCGTTCCCGTCGGTCATGCCTTGAGCACCCCCGAGTTCCCGTTGCCGCCGTACATGTTGACCTGGTTGCCGAAGTTGTAGTTCTCCGACTTGCTGATCAGCACGGGCTCGACCCGCACCGCGAACTCGAACTCCGGGTTGTCGATGCTGTCCGTGATCGTGTGGACGAGCTGCTTGAGGTACGCGCGGTCCCGGCTGGTGACGACGGCCGTCGACGGGCCGTTCGTCTCGACCGCCAGCACGAAGTGGGACCTGGCCAGCACGACGCTCAGCATGTCGCCGAGGAAGAAGACAAAGACGCAGGCGATGACCAGCCACAGGATCGCGACGGGGCCCGCGTCGTCCTGTCCGTAGGAGTCGTACGAGTCGGAGCCGGAGCTGAAGGGCCCGTCGTCGGTCGCCCACCGCAGCGCCGTCACGACCAGGAACATGACGACGATCCGCTTCAGGAAGACCCAGAACGCCCGGCCGCGGGCCGGGACGAGCGTGAACGTGTAGACCCGCGCGATGTTGTGCAGCGGATAGGCGGCGTCGTCCACCCACAGCAGCCGCTTGCTGACCTTGAGCTCGATCTCGCCGTGCGTCCGGGGCGGAGCGGCCGGGCGCGGCGGAAGGGCCCGCGCGGCGGGTTCCGCCGGCTGCTTCGCTTGCTTCTGTCCGTTCGGTTCCGTCGGTTCCTTCGCTGCTTCCACAAGTCCCCCTCTTGTCGACGCTCCGTCAATTGTTGTGCAGCGAGAGCGAGTTGGGGAGAGGCGAACGGGCCGGAAACGCCGAGGGCCCGCACCGTGCGGTGCGGGCCCCGACTGTGTCCGGACTCCTACAGGAAGGAGTTGATCTCGATCGTCTCGGTGCGGCCGGGGCCGACGCCGATGGCGGAGATCGGCGCGCCGGACATCTCCTCCAGCGCCTTCACGTAGCCCTGCGCGTTCTTCGGCAGGTCGGCGAAGGTCTTGGCCTTGGTGATGTCCTCGGACCAGCCCGGCAGCATCTCGTAGATCGGCTTCGCGTGGTGGAAGTCGGTCTGCGAGTACGGCAGCTCCTCGACGCGCTTGCCGTCGATCTCGTACGCGACGCAGACCGGGATCTGCTCCCAGCCGGTGAGCACGTCGAGCTTGGTGAGGAAGAAGTCCGTCAGGCCGTTGACACGGGTCGCGTAGCGGGCGATGACCGCGTCGAACCAGCCACAGCGGCGGTCACGGCCGGTGGTGACGCCCCGCTCGCCGCCGATGCGGCGCAGCGCCTCGCCGTCCTCGTCGAACAGCTCCGTCGGGAACGGGCCGGCGCCGACGCGGGTCGTGTACGCCTTGAGGATGCCGATGACCCGGCTGATCTTCGTCGGGCCCACGCCCGCGCCGGTGCAGGCGCCGCCGGCGGTCGGGTTCGAGGAGGTGACGAAGGGGTACGTGCCGTGATCGACGTCGAGCAAGGTGCCCTGGCCGCCCTCGAAGAGCACGACCTTGCCCTCGTCGATTGCGTCGTTGAGGATCAGGGTGGTGTCGGCGACGTACGGCCGGATCTGGTCCGCGTACTGGAGCATCTCCTCGACGATCCGGCCGGACTCGATCGCGCGGCGGTTGAAGACCTTGGCGAGCAGCTGGTTCTTCTGCTCCAGGGCCGCCTCGACCTTCTGCTCGAGGATCGACTCGTCGTACAGGTCCTGGACCCGGATGCCGACGCGGTTGATCTTGTCGGCGTAGGTCGGGCCGATGCCGCGGCCGGTGGTGCCGATCTTGCGCTTACCGAGGAACCGTTCCGTCACCTTGTCGAGGGTGACGTTGTACGGGGTGATGAGGTGAGCGTTGCCGCTGATCAGGAGCTTGGACGTGTCGACGCCACGCTCGTTCAGCCCGCTCAGCTCGGAGAGCAGGACCGCCGGGTCGACGACGACGCCGTTGCCGATGACCGGGGTGCACCCCGGTGAGAGGATTCCGGAAGGGAGGAGATGCAGTGCGTACTTCTGGTCTCCGACCACCACGGTGTGGCCGGCGTTGTTACCACCCTGGTAACGCACGACATAGTCAACGGACCCACCGAGGAGATCGGTGGCCTTTCCCTTGCCCTCGTCACCCCACTGAGCACCGAGCAGCACAAGTGCGGGCACAGGCGTACACCCCTTCCGGGCGGGGCATGTCCAAGGTCAGGGGCGTACGCCGCCTCACCGGTGTGCCCCGGAATAGACGAAGCCCCTGGCGCAATAGCGCAAGGGGCTCTTGCACAAAGATGCTACCCGAGGAAGGACCGAGGTGTCGGATCACGACCAGCTGCTGGTCATCATCGACCCGGTCGCCCGCCGAAGCGACGGCGAGTCCGTACGGATCGCGAAAGATGTGCTGTGCGCAGCGGCGGAAACGAAAATCTGCCTGCCGGACGGCCCGGAGGAATTCGCCCGGGCCCTGGCCCGGCGGGGTGCGCGCCGCCCCGTGGTGGTCGGCGACGACCGCGCGCTGCTGCGCGCGGTGACCCTGCTGCACCGGGAGCGTGCGCTGGCGCGCGGAGCGCTGTCGGCCGTACCGATCGGCGCCCCGGGATCACTCGAACTGGCCAGGGCGCTCGGCGTGCCGCAGGGCGCGGTGGCGGCGGCGCGGGCCGTCGTGGACGGCGTGGCGCGCCGGTTCGACCTGCTGGTCGACGACGGGGACGGGGTGGTGCTCGGCGGCGTGCGGATCGGGACCCCGGCGCCCGCGCCTTCGCCCGCGCCGGCGACGGTCTGGAGCACCTGCCGCACGCTGGTGCGGACGCTGGTCCGCGTCCCGGCGCAGGGCGGGCTGCGCACGCACCGGCTGCGGGTGGAGGCGGACGGGGTGCTGCTGCGGGACCTGGACGAGCCGGTGGAGTCGGTGACGCTCCGCTCCCTCGGCGGCGTCGCGGAGGTCGTCGTCCGCCCCCCGCACGCCCCGCCGGTCCGCACCGAGGCCCGCACGCTGACGGTCTCCGGCCCCGACTTCCGCTACCACGCCGACTCCCGCACCTCCCCGCCGCTCACCCGCCGCACCTGGACGGTCCGCGAGAACGCCTGGAGCCTCACGCTGCCGGCCCCGCCCGCGCCGCCGGCCCTGCCGGAGGAGGTCGCGGCCCTCTGAGGCCCGTCAGGCGGAGGAGGAGGCTCCGCGGTCCTGAGCGTCGAGGTGGGCGCGCCAGCGGTCCATGACGGAGAGGAGTTCCTTCTGGAGGAACTCGAAGAACTCGGCGGTCTGGGCCGTCCGGGCACCCGCCGCGGTGTCCGGGCCGAGGATCTCGGAGCCGTCCCGCAGGACCTTCTCCCAGCGAGTGAGGGCCTGGTCGCGGCGGGTGAAGGTCTCGTACCAGAGCTCGTTGTGGAGCACGTACCGGTCGCGGCGGGTGCCCGGGTCGCGCTCGCGGCCGACCATGTCGACCTGGCCCAGGTAGCGGACCGCGCCTGAGACGGCGGCGGGGCTGATCTGCAGCTGCTCCGCCAGCTCGGCGGAGGTCAGCGAACCCGAATCGGAGGCGAGCAGGGCCGCGAAGACGCGGGCCGCCATGCGCTGCATGCCGGCGTCCGTGAGTTCGGCGGCGAAGCGCTCGACGAAGCGGGCCCGGTCGTCTGCGTTGCTGCTGGTCATGCGGTCATCGTCTCCCTCGTTCACGCCCACTCCTCGACTTTATACGCTTTCTTAACTTCACAAGTTTGTGAAAGTAGCGTACGTTCTGAAGCATGACGAAGGCAATCACCGTCGCCGGACTGCACAAGTCCTTCGGGCGGACGCACGCGCTGGACGGCCTCGACCTCACCGTCGAGACCGGCGAGGTCCACGGCTTCCTCGGACCCAACGGCTCCGGGAAGTCCACCACCATCCGAGTCCTGCTCGGCCTGCTGCGCGCCGACTCCGGAGCCGTACAGCTCCTCGGCCGGGACCCCTGGCAGGACGCCGTCGAACTGCACCGCCGCATCGCGTACGTCCCCGGCGACGTGACGCTGTGGCGCAACCTCTCCGGCGGCGAGGTCATCGACCTCTTCGGCCGGCTGCGCGGAGGGCTCGACACGGCCCGTCGGGCCGAACTGATCGAGCGGTTCGAACTCGACCCGACGAAGAAGGGGCGCACGTACTCCAAGGGCAACCGGCAGAAGGTCGCCCTCGTCGCCGCCTTCGCCTCCGACGTCGACCTGCTGATCCTCGACGAGCCCACCAGCGGCCTCGACCCGCTCATGGAGGAGGTCTTCCAGAGCTGCGTCGCCGAGGCCCGCGACCGCGGCACGACGGTCCTGCTGTCGAGCCACATCCTCAGCGAGGTCGAGACCCTCTGCGACCGGGTCAGCATCATCCGCAAGGGCCGCACCGTGGAGAGCGGTTCGCTCGCGGAGCTGCGCCACCTCACCCGTACCAGCGTCAGCGCGGAGCTCGCCGGCGCGCCCAACGGGCTCGCCCACCTGCCCGGCGTGCACGACCTGGACGTCCAGGGGCGGCGGGTACGGCTCCAGGTCGACACCGACAAGCTCGACGCGGTGCTGCGGTCCCTCACCGAATCCGGGGTGCGCTCGCTGACCAGCACCCCGCCCACCCTGGAGGAGCTGTTCCTCCGCCACTACGCGGACGACGAGGCGATGGCGCGATGAGCACGCTCACGGTTCCCCTGACCGGCACCGGCGCACTGGCCCGGCTCGCGCTGCGGCGCGACCGGCTGATGCTGCCGCTGTGGGTGCTGGTCGTCGGCGGGATGGTCGCCAGCGGGGTCGGCTCGCTGGAGACGCTGTACGGCACCGCGGCCGAACGGGCGCAGATCGCCGCCTCGATGAACGCCAACAGCTCCTTCCGGTCGCTGTACGGGCCGGTGTTCTCCGACGCCCTCGGCGGGCTCGTCGCCTGGCGGTTCGGGGTCTTCGCGTCCGCGCTCGCCGCCGTGATGAGCCTGATCATCGTCGTCCGGCACACCCGGGAGGAAGAGGAGACGGGCCGTCAGGAACTGCTCTCCGCCGGAGCGGTGGGGCGGCGCGCCCCGCTGACGGCGGCGCTGCTCGCCGCGCTCGTCGCCAACACGGCCGTCGCCGCGATCGTCACGGCCGGGCTCGCCGGGCAGGGCCTCGGCGGGGCGCTCGCCCTCGGGCTCGCGGTGGGCGGCACCGGCATGCTGTTCGCCGCCACCGCGGCGATCGTCGCCCAGCTCACGGAGAGCGCGCGGCTCGCGAAGGGCCTGACGGGCGCGGTGCTCGGCCTCGCGGTCGTGCTGCGGGCGGCGGGCGACGCGGGGACGTCGGACGGGTCGTCCGTGCTGACCTGGCTCTCCCCCGTCGGCTGGGCCGAGAACGTCCGCCCGTACGCCGGCGAACGCTGGTGGGTGCTGCTGCTGATCGCGGCGGCGGTGCTCGTCCAGACCGTTGCGGCGTACGTGCTGACGGGCCGACGTGACGTCGGCATGAGCTTCCTGCCGGCCCGCCCCGGCCCGGCGCAGGGCCGGCTCGCGACGGCCGGTGCCCTGGCGTGGCGGCTGCAGCGCGGCGGACTGCTCGGCTGGTCGCTCGGGTTCCTCGTCACCGGGCTCGTCTTCGGCGGAATGGCCGAGGGCGCCGCGGACATCGTCGGCGACAACGAGCAGGCGCGGCAGATCTTCGAGCGGATGGGCGGGCAGAGCGCCCTCACCGACGCCTTCCTCGCCACGATGGTCGGCCTGTTCGGGATGATGGCCGGACTGTTCGTGGTCGGCTCGGTGCTGCGGCTGCACAGCGAGGAGACCTCGCAGCGCGCCGAACCCCTCCTCGCGGGCGCGCTCGGCCGGCTGCGCTGGGCCTGCGGTCACCTGGTCGTCGCCTTCGGCGGCGCGGCGCTGATCATGACGCTGGCGGCGGTCGGACTGTACGCCTCGTACGGCAAGGACTTCGGCCCGATCCTCGGCGCGGCGCTGGCCCAGCTCCCCGCGATCTGGGTCCTCGGCGGCCTCGCGGTCCTGCTGTGGGGCGCGTCCCCGAAGACCGCACCGGCGGCCTGGGGCGCGGCAGGCCTGGTCCTGCTCCTCGGCTGGATCGGCCCGGCCCTGAACCTGCCCCAGGCGGCCCTGAACCTCTCCCCCTTCGGCCACCTCCCGAAGCTCCCGGGCCCGGACCTGACCTGGTCCCCCCTGCTCGCCCTCACGGCGATCGCCGCGGCCCTCACCACCACCGGCCTCTGGCGCCTCCGCCACCGGGACGTGGCCTGCTGAGGACCCGGGACCCGGGGGCCCTGTCGATCACGCCGATCGACAGGGCCCCCTCGGTCAGGCCCTAGCATCGGCGCCCATGGGGACGTTCATCGAAGGACTCGTCGAGACGCGCACGGCGGCCGGATCCTGGGAGGCGTCCGCGGTCGACCTGTACGACTTCGACCTCGGGAAAGCGGTCTACGAGCGCGAGTGCCTGTTCGGCTACGGCGGACGCCTCGGGGTGGAGCGGCCGCTGTTCGACGCGCGGGGGCGACCGGAGGACGCCTGCGCCGAGGTACCGCACGAGGACGAGCTGAACCACAGCCACTCGTACGCGACCTGGGCCGAGATCGCGGCGGTCGACTGGGACGCGCCGCTCTGCGACCGCCCCGACGGGAACCGGCTGGGCCTGTGGAGCCCCGGTCCCGACGGCGAACTCGTCCTGGACGACGTGATCTGGGCGCCGGTCGCAGTCCTCGACGCGGCGGAGGAGCTGTTCGGCGCGGATCTGTTCCCGTACGAATGGCCGCCGGGCGGCGAGGTCCGGCTGGACGGCGCGGTGTACCGGCCGGTGGTCTACACGGCCGGCATGTTCGTCCCGCCGGACGGCGACTGGGCCCCGCTCTGGACGTCGATGCGCGCGCTGGCGGAGCAGTACGGGAACGAGAACGTCCGTCTGGTGGTGTGGTTCGGCTGAGCCCTGGGCCCACTACACCTCCACCGGCAGCTTCTCCACGCCCCTGATGACGTAGCCCTCCTTCCAGCGGGGTTCCGAGGTCAGGCGCAAGGTCGGGGCCTGGTGGAGGAGTTCGGTGAAGAGGGCCTTGAGTTCGACGCGGGCCAGGGGGGCGCCGAGGCAGTAGTGGATGCCGGCGCCGAAGGTGATGTGGGGGTTGTCGGGGCGGGTGAGGTCCAGGGTGTCGGCGGTGGGGCCGAAGCGTTGCGGGTCGCGGTTCGCGGAGCCGAAGAGGAGGGCCACCTCGGAGCCGCGGGGGATCAGCCGGCCGCCGATCTCGATGTCGTCCAGGACCCAGCGTTCGAACATCTGCAGCGAGGTGTCGTAGCGGAGGATTTCCTCCACAGCTGTGGACAGCAGGCCGTCCGGGTCCGCGCGCAGGGCCGCCAGCTGGTCCGGGTGCCGCAGCAGCGTCCACCAGCCGTTCGCGGTGGTGTTCACCGTCGCCTCGTGGCCCGCGTTCAGGAGGAGGACGCAGGTGGAGATCATTTCTTGTTCCGTCAAACGCTCGCCCTCGTCGTGCGCCGCGATCAGGGCCGAGATCAGGTCCTCGCCGGGGGCCGTGCGGCGGCGGGCGATCAGCTCGCGCAGGTAGTCGGAGAACTCGAGCGACGCCCGTACCGCCCGCCGGGCCGTCTCCTCCGACGGGTTCAGCTCGAACATCCCGCAGATGTCCGCCGACCACGGCCGCAGCCGGGCCCGCTCCTCGTCCTCCTCCGGGATCCCGAGCAGCTCCGCGATCACCGCCACCGGCAGCGGCTCCGCCACGTCCGCGAGCAGGTCGCCGCCGCCGCGCGCCACGAGGCCGCCGACCAGGTCCCCGGCCAACCGGCGCACCGTCGGCGCCAGGTTCTCCACCGTCCGCGGTGTGAACGCCTTCGACACCAGCCGGCGGATCCGCGTGTGGTCCGCGCCCTCCAGGTCGAGGAGCCCGTGGTCGTTCAGCGTGTGGAACGGCTCGTGCGCGGCCGGCGGGGCCGTCCGCCCGAACTCCTCGTGGGTGAACCGGTGCCGGTACGTACGGCCCAGCCGCCGGTCCCGCAGCAGCGCCGACACGTCCGCGTGGTGCGGGATCAGCCACTGCTGCGCCGGTGCGTACCAGTGCGCCCGGCCGCGGGCCCGCAGCTGCGCGTAGGCGGGGTACGGGTCGGCGACGAAGGCCGGGGTGTGCGGGGCGAAGAGTTCCTCGACGGAAGGCTGCGCGGTGTCCATGCCCGGACGCTACCCGCCGACCTGCACCAACCGCGCCTCGTACGCGAACACCGCCGCCTGCGTCCGGTCGCGCAGGCCCAGCTTCACCAGGATCCGGCTCACATGCGTCTTGATCGTCGACTCGGCCACCACCAGATGGTCGGCGATCTCCGCGTTCGACAGGCCCTGCGCGATCAGCACCAGCACCTCCGTCTCGCGCTCCGTCAGCTCCCCGATCTGCGCGAGGGCCGGCGGCCGCGGCGTCTCCGCCGCCCGCGCGAACTCGGTGATCAGGCGCTTCGTCACGGTCGGCGCGAGCAGCGCCTCGCCCGCCGCGACCACCCGCACGCCCTCGGCGAGCTGCCGCGCGGAGGCGTCCTTGAGCAGGAAGCCGGAGGCCCCGGCGCGCAGCGCCTGGTACACGTACTCGTCGAGGTCGAAGGTGGTGAGCACCAGCACCTTCGCCTCCGGGTCGGCGGCGACGATCTCGCGGGTGGCGTCGATGCCGTTCAGCTCGGGCATCCGGATGTCCATGAGGACCACGTCCGGGCGCAGCGCCGCGGCCTGCGTCACGGCCTCGCGGCCGTCGACCGCCTCGCCGACGACCTCGATGTCCGGCATCGCGCCGAGCAGGACCGAGAAGCCCTCGCGGACCATCACCTGGTCGTCGACGATCAGTACGCGGATCACGCCTGCTGCTCCTCACGGCTCACCGGGACGAAGGCCGTCACCTCGTAGCCACCGTCCTCGGTCGCCTCGGCCGTCATCTCCCCGCCCAGCATCGTCACACGCTCCCGCATGCCGGTGATGCCGTGGCCCGCGCCCGGCGAGGGCTTCACGAGGCCGCGGGCGGGGCCGTTCGCGATCCGCAGGCCCAGGCCGCCGAGGACGTAGCTGACCTCGACCTTCGCGCCCGCGCCCGGTGCGTGCCGGAGCACGTTCGACAGGGCCTCCTGGACGATGCGGTACGCGGACAGCTCGACGCCCTGCGGGAGTTCGCGGACCGCGCCGGTCACCGTCGTCTCCACGTCGAGCCCGGCCTCGCGGACGTTGCGGATCAGGCCGTCGAGGTCGGCGAGCGTCGGCTGCGGGGCGTCGGGGGCCTCGTAGTCCTCCGCGCGGACGACGCCGAGGACGCGGCGCAGCTCGGTCAGCGCCGCGACGGCGTTCTCCCGGATCGTGACGAAGGCCTGCTCCAGCTCGGGCGGCGGGTTCTCCACGCGGTACGGGGCGGCCTCCGCCTGGATGGCGACCACGGACATGTGGTGGGCGACGACGTCGTGCAGCTCGCGGGCGATGGTGGTGCGCTCCTCCAGCAGCGTCCGCTTCGAGCGCTCGGCGGCGGTCACGGTCTGCTGGGCGCTGACCTCGGCGGCGGCCTGGCGGCGCACGTGGAGGACGGTGACGACGAGCAGGGACAGCGCGGCGAAGAACAGCAGCGGCGCCGAGTCGCTGGTGTGCCCGAGGCCGAGGAACGTCTCGGCGAGCAGGGCGTACACGGCGGTCAGGACCCACATCCACGCACCGGCGCGGGGGCGGGTGCGGGCCGCGACGACGGTCAGCACGACGAGGTGCGCGGCGAAGGCGTTGGGCGGCCAGGGCCAGCCGTCCGGCGATCCGACGACCGCGAGGAACGGGGTCATTCCCAGCAGGGTCCAGAAGGCGAGCACCGGCCGCACGAGCGTGAGCAGCACGATCCCGGCCGGCAGGCACGCGAAGACGAACGCCACGGCCCCGCCGCTGCCGAGCACGGCGAGCCCGGCGATGAACACCATGAAGGCGCACCAGGCCACGGCGGCGTGCGGGAGGTACCCGGTGTACGCGCGTATGCGCTCCGGGAGGTGTCGGGTCAGGCCCCGGTTCACGTCCATCCGCCGCAGCGGCCGGTACGCGAAGGCGTCCTGGAACAGATCCTGCCGCAGCCCCCTGAGCGCGCCCATGACCAGGCGGGCTTCGGGGCTGCGGCTCTCGGCGTGCGGCATGCGCGTCGTCTCGGTCACGCCAGCCAAGGTACGGGCCGGGCGGCCGTCGGGTCGTCCGGCGGAATGGGGATCCTGCGGGGTCCGTCGCAGGTACTACGCGCCGTACGGGCGGTCGGGGGCCTGCGGTCGGCGGTCGGGGTCCTGCGGCGCCGGCGGCCCGTCTCGTACGTGTGGAAGGCCGTCCAGCACAGCGCGAGGGCGAGGGCGAAGGCCGGGAGCCACGCCAGTCGGTGGAGGATCCAGGACGGGTCGTCCGGAGGGGTGTGCAGGCCGGGCAGCGGGCGGCCGGCCAGCAGGCCGCCGGCCGTGACCGCCATCATCGCCGTCTGGTGCCAGAGGAAGACCGTCATCGCGGACAGGTTGAGCAGGGCGATCGCGGCCCAGGCGTACGGGCGGCGCATCGCCCGCCGCAGCGGGCCGAGCAGCATCAGCGCGAGTCCGCACTGGGCCAGGCCGAAGCAGACGGCCGCGAGCGTCGGCGGGTTGAGGTTGGAGACGGCGGCGCCGGGGACGCCGACCATCGAGGCCGGGTAGCCGCTCACGACGACCAGCACGGCGGTCGCGGCCGCGCCGGACAGCAGCAGGGCCGGGCCCGCGCGCCGGCCGAGGCCGCCGCGCGCCCACAGCGCGCCGAGCGTGTACGGGACGAGCCAGCCCGCGGCCACGTTGATCCAGCCGAGCTCCTGCGGGCCGCCGAAGCCGAAGCGGACCAGGTCGACGTGCGCGACGAGGGCGAAGGGCCACAGCGGGTGGAGCCGGGCCACCAGCGGCGTCGCCGCGGTCAGCGCGGTGAAGACCAGCAGGAACCAGAGCGGGGAGAGCACGAGTTTCCCCAGGGTGTGGACGGTCTGCGGCTCCGCGCCGGAGACCAGCAGCGCGACCGCGGCCACCGCCCACAGGGCGAGCACCGCGAGGACCGGCCGGAACAGCCGCGCCGTCCGCGCCGCCAGCCACGTCCGGTAGTCCGTGCCGCGGGCCTGCGCGGTGAGATGGCTCTTCACCGCCACATGGCCGCCGACCAGGAAGAACACCGCCAGGGTCTGGAAGACCCAGGAGACCGGGGTGAGTTCGGGCAGCTGCCGCAGCGGGCTCGCGGTCCGCAGCGTGCCCGTGTCCGCGACGAGCGCGGTGACCAGCCAGTGGCCGAGGACGACGCCGAGGATCGCCAGGGCGCGCAGCGCGTCGACCGCGCGGTCCCGGTCGGGCGGGGTGGCCGCGTCGATGCGGCGGGCTCGTTCGCGCAGGTTCACGACGCCTCCACGATGGCTGCGACGGCGCCCAGGGCCGGGCCGTCGGGCTCCAGGTAGTCGCCGTGCCCGCCGTCGCCGGCCGCGAACGGGCGGGCTCCGAAGGCCGGTTCGGCCGGATCGGGGCCGAGGCCAAGAGTGGTGCCGAAGAGTTCGACGCGGGCGTGCGGCAGCCGCTCGACCCAGTCGCCGGAGGCCCGCCCGGCCCACACCCGGGCCCGGGTCCCGAGCGCGGCGGCCGTGTCCGCGCCGGTGCCGGGGCTGCCGTACAGGACGAGGTCGGTGACGCCGAGGCCGGGCGCGGCGCGGCCGCAGACGACGGAGCCGTACGAGTGGCAGAGCGCCGAGACCCGCGCGGACGGGTTGAACGACCGCAGCAGGGCCACGAAGTCCCGCAGTCGGGGCGCGGCGTCGTCGGCCCGGCCGGGGGTGAGCACCTCGGGTCCGACGGTGTCGGGGGTGTCGTACCCGAGCCAGGCCACCACGGCGGTATCCGGCCCGAGGCGCTCACTCAGCGCGGCCGCGCCGCGCCGGAACCGGCCGCCGTACGTGTCGAGGCGGACGTCGGAGCCGGGGACCAGCACCGCGATCCGCCGGGCCCGCTCCAGATCGCCGAACACCTCGACGATCCGGCCCCGGCCGCGCCCGTCGAAGGCCAGCAGCTGACGGCCGGCCAGCGCGCGCAGGCTCGCGGCGCGCCGCCGGTCGCCGTGTCCTGCGGCGAGCCGGGCGGCCTCGGCGACGGCGAGACGGTTCGCGGCGTACCGCTCCGCGGGCCGGTCGGCCGGCCCGAACGCGACGGCGTCGGGCGCGGGCACCGCGGCCCGCGTCACCGCCCCGGAGAGCGGGACGGCGACGGCGGCGACCAGGAGCGAGGCGAGCAGCGTGCGTCGGAGCCGGTTCGTGTTCATGCCCCCGACGCTAGGAACGCGGCCTTGTCGCGGGCGTCACACCAGGGGGGACACTTGCGCCTGCCCCCGGGGTATGACGGGTACGACGGGATGTCACCTCACGGTGTAGTCAGGGAAGTTGACCACCCGTCTCCGGAGCGAGCGAGCGCCCGCTCACCACGCCAGCTGCGCCAGCTCCTCCGCCACGACCGCGCACGCGTCCGCCGCCGGGTCGATCAACGGAAAGTGGCCCACGTCCTCCAGGAGAGTGACTCCCACCGTCTCGCCCGCCTTGGCGGCCGCGTCCGCGTACGCCTCCGCGACGTCCGCCGGGACCACGATGTCGGCGCGGCCCTGGACGAGCGTCGTGGCGATGCCCGTGGGAAGCAGCGCGGCGGGGTCCGCGTACGGGTAGCGGGCCTCCGACTCGGCCTCGCCGCCGAGGAGTTGGGTCACCGCGCCGCCGCAGACATCGAGCTCGACGGAGCGGGCGAAGTGGGCGATGGGGGCCAGCGCGACGACGCCGCGCAGGGTCGGCGGGGCCGGCAGGCGCCAGGGGGCGTCCTGGGGCAGGCAGTGCCGCGACGCCGCCCAGAGCGCCAGGTGGCCGCCCGCGGAGTGGCCGGTCAGCACGATCCGCCGCGGGTCCGCCTGCGGCAGCACCGCCGCAGCGAGCTCCGGCAGCGCGTCCATCGCCGCGGCCACGTCGTCGAAGGTCTCCGGCCAGCGGCCGGCGACCGGGGCGGTGCCGCCCTGCCGGGGGATGTCGCTGCCGCGCCGGTACTCGACGTTGGCGACGGCGAAGCCGCGGCGCGCCAGATAGTCCACGAAAGGAGTCAGATGCTGCCGGTCGTACGGCGCGCGCCACGCCCCGCCGTGCAGCGCGACGACCAGCGGCGCCTGCCGCGTCCCGTCGCGCGGGGCGTAGAAGTCGACGACCTGGTCCGGGTGTTCGCCGTACGGGGCGGACGCGTCAGGGGCGACGGCCGGGTGCGAGAAGGCCGAGGCTTCTTCGGCGGCGTCTCGCGCGGCGGGGTCCGGCATGGCAGTTCCAACCTCTCGGGGACGGGGCCGATCCGGCCTGACCTGCGGGGACGGTACCAAAAGCCCGACCCCGCAGATCAGCCGATCAGCCGATCGTCCGACCGGCCGTCAGGCCCCCTGACGGCCGCCCATGACGTCCGCCACGACCTCCGCCAGCACCCGCGCCGCCCGCTCCGCGTCCGCGAAGCCGACGTACAGCGGGGTGAAGCCGAAGCGCAGCACGTCCGGCCGGCGCAGATCGCCCACCACACCGCGGGCGATCAGCTCCGCCATCACCGCCGGCGCGGCCTCGCAGCGCAGCGCGACCTGGCTGCCCCGCTCCGCGTGCGCCTCCGGCGTCAGCGACGTGACGGCGCCCTCGGGCACGTACGCACGCACGCACCGGAGGAAGAAGTCCGTCAGCGCGAGCGACTTCGCGCGCACGTCCTCGATCGCGACCCCGTCCCACACGTCGAGCGCCGACTCCAGGGCCAGCATCGACAGGATGTCGGGGGTCCCGACCCGGCCGCGCACCGCGCCGTCCGCCGCCTCGAAGCCCGGCGTCATGCCGAACGGGTCGGCGTGCGAGTTCCAGCCCGGCAGCGGCGAGTCGAAGGCCGCCTGATGACGCTCGGCGACGTACAGGTACGCGGGCGAACCGGGGCCGCCGTTCAGGTACTTGTACGTGCAGCCGACGGCGAGGTCGACGCCGTGCGCGTCCAGGCCGACCGGCAGCGCGCCCGCGCTGTGGCACAGGTCCCAGACCGCCAGCGCGCCCGCCGACCGCAGGGCCGCGGTGATGCCGGGCAGGTCGTGCAGCCGGCCGGTGCGGTAGTCGACGTGGTTGACCAGCGCCGCGGCCGTACGGGGGCCCGCCGCGGCGGCGACCTCCGCCGGCTCCACCGGGACGAGCCTGCGGCCCGTCATCCGCGCCGCGGACTCGGCGATGTACCCGTCCGTGGGAAACGTCGTCGCGTCGACGAGGATCTCGTCCCGGCCGTCCCCGGCGAGCCGCGCCGCCGCGACGACCGCCTTGAAGACGTTCACGCTGGTCGAGTCGCCGACCACGATCTGCCCGGGGGCCGCCCCGACCAGCGGGGCGATCCGGTCGCCGATCCGCTCCGGCGCGGTCCACCAGCCCGACTCGTCCCAGGAGCGGATGCGCATCCGCCCCCACTCGCGGGAGATCACGTCGGCCATCCGGTCCGGGACGTGCGCGGGCAGCGCGCCCAGCGAGTTGCCGTCCAGGTAGACACCCGCGGCGTCAGCCGCATGATCGGACCCCGTGTCGAGGGCGAACAGCTCGCGCCGCTTGGCGAGCGGATCGTGGGAGTCCAGCCGCAGCGCGGTCTCGTGGAGCGTCGGCTCAGACATGGCTGCGCGCCGTCCACAGCTCGGGGAACACGTTCTTCTGCGCCCGCTTCTCCAGCCAGGCCACGCCCGCGGAGCCGCCGGTGCCGGTCTTGGAGCCCATGGCCCGCCGGGTGGCGACCAGGTGGTCGTTGCGCCAGCGCCAGACCAGCTCGGCGACGTCGCTCAGCGCCTCGCCGAGCCGCACCAGCTCCGCGTTCTGGTCGGGGTCGGCGTAGATGCCGGCCCAGACGTGCTCGACCTCTGGCGAGGGCTCGTAGCGCAGCGCCAGGTCACGGCCGAGGACCGACTCCGGCACCGGCAGCCCGCGGCGGGCGAGGAGCCGCAGCACCTCGTCGTACAGGCTCGGCTCCTGGAGCGCCTTCTCCAGCTCGGCGTGGACCCGCGGCGCGCCGCGGTGCGGCACCAGCATGGACGCGGACTTCTCGCCGAGCAGGAACTCCATGCGCCGGTACATCGCCGACTGGAAGCCCGAGCCCTCGCCGAGGGCGGCCCGGTAGGAGTTGAACTGCGCCGGGGTGAGCTGGGCCAGCGGCCGCCAGGAGTGGTTCAGGGCCTCCAGCTCGCGCACGGAGCGCTTGAGCGCGTCCATCGCCACGGGTATCCGGTCCTCGCGCAGGGCGCGGCTCGCGGTCTCCCACTCGTGGACGATCACGGTGAACCACAGCTCCATGACCTGGGTGGTGACCAGGAAGACCATCTCGCCCGGATCGTCGGAGCGAAGGTGCTGGAGGTGGGTGAGGACGTCCGCCTGGACGTAGTCCTCGTACGGCGTGGTGCCCGCGAAGTCGAGGTTCGGGTCATCGACCGAACCGGCTCCGGAGGCATCGGGGAAAGTAGACATTTCTGTCTCCTCGATACGTACTTCCGGGTAGCGGTCCGCTCCTTCCGTGTGACGACGGAGCCCCGGTCCCCTCGGGGCGCGCACGACGGTGTGCACGTCCCACGCGCATCATGGCACGACTGGACCGGAGATGTAGCTCCCGTCTTCGTCATACGGATATGCGTTCGAACGGCAGCCGTTCAGGCCCTTGATCTGCTGCATCATCACCGGCGCGAGCCTGCCCGCTCCCGGGCAGCCCATGTGCTGCCGGATGCCGATCTCGTGCCCGACCTCGTGGTTGATGATCAGATGCCGGTACTCGGCGGGCGACCCGGAGAACGTCGGGGAGCCCAGCATCCAGCGCTTGAGGTTCACCACCACGCCCTGCGTGGTCTCGCAGTTCAGCTCGCCGTGGGTGTTCAGGCCCTGCGCCAGACAGAGCCGGTCCGCGGTGTCCGGGGTGGCGATCCGGATGACGAAGTCGGCGTTCTCCGAGACCAGCTGGAAACGGCCGCGGCCGTGCGCGGCCCAGCCGCGCGGATGCGCCAGGATCGCCTGGATCTCGGCGGCCGCCTCGCGCGCGGAGATGTCCACGCCGTCCTCGACCTGGACCCGGTAGCGGCGCAGCGTGCCGCCCGCGCCGACCTCGTCGCCGGCGGAGTCGGCGGTGGTGAAGGTGCCCCTGCCGGACTTCGGGACGGTGGTCTTCTTCGGCTTCGGCTTGGGCTTCGGCTTGGGCGTGGCCTTCGGGGTGGGCGTCGGGCTCGGGCTCGGCGTCGGGCTGAGCACCTGCGTGGGCGTGGGCGCCGTCTCGGGCGCGGCCTCCGCCTCCTGGGTGTCCTTCCAGTACCCCAGCGCCGCGCCGCCCGCGAGCGTCATGCCCGTCAGCACCAGCGCGAGCAGCAGCAGCCGGCCCGCCGGACGGCGTCTGCTGCGGGCCCGGCGACGCCCCTGCGCACGTCTGCGCCCCCGGCTCCCGGCACCACGCTTCCCCACGACCGTTTCCCCCCTGCGCCGGCCCGGTGGACCGGATGGTCAATTCGATGGTTCGTGCGATCGTACCGGCCGCCACTGTCGCCCCCCGGCGTGCCGCCACGGCGGGCCGGGGGTCCGGAGTCGTGCCCCGGGCCCCCGACCTGCGGCGTTGTCCGCGGTCCGGTGTCAGTTCAGGGTGTCGGCTGCGGTGGGCGAGGAGTCACGCAGGAACGTCGAGCAGCGCTCGTACTCCTGCTCCTCGCCGATCGACTGCGCGGCCCGCGCCAGCGCGTGCAGCGCGCGCAGGAAGCCGCGGTTCGGCTCGTGCTCCCACGGCACCGGGCCGTGGCCCTTCCAGCCGGCGCGGCGCAGCGCGTCCAGGCCGCGGTGGTAGCCGGTGCGGGCGTACGCGTACGACTCGACGACGCGGCCGCCCTCGTACGCCTCGTCGGCGAGCCGGGCCCACGCCAGCGAGGAGGTCGGGTACTTCGCCGCGACGTCGGCCGGGTCGGCGCCCTCGGCGAGCAGCTCGCGCGGCTCGGGGTCGTCGGGCAGATGGGTGGGGGCGGGTCCCCCCAGCAGGTTCTCGTGCATGGCCATGGGGCCAGTCTGCCTCAGGCCGCCGCCGGCCCCGGCCGCTCGGGCCGCCCGCTCCCGTCCTTGTCCTCGTTCCGCGCGCCCGGGTCCAGCGGGGGCGAGGTGACGCCGCAGTGGACCTTGCACTCCGGGTGGCAGCCGGCCGGCGCCGGCTTGCGGATGGTCACCCAGGCCAGCACCGCGCCCGCCACCAGCAGCCCGGCGCACATCGGCATGGCGCGCTTGAAGGTGTCCCCGAACTCCTCCGCCGACCGGTACGCCTCCGGGCCCATCCCGGCCAGCAGCGGCAGCGCGGCCACCGCCAGCAGGCCCGCGGCCCGCGCGGCCGCGTTGTTGATGCCGCTGGCCAGGCCCGCCCGGGACACGTCCACGGAGGACAGCACGGTCGCGGTGAGCGGGGCGACCAGCATCGTCATGCCGAGGCCGAGCACCAGCATCGCGGGCAGCACGTCGCTCCAGTACGAGGCGTTCTCGCCCACCCGCAGCATCAGCAGCATCCCCGCCGCGCACACCAGAGGGCCGACGGTCAGCGGGATCCGCGGCCCGATCTTCTCGCCCAGCTCCCCCGCCCGGGCCGACAGCAGCAGCATCAGCACCGTCGTCGGCAGCATCGCCATGCCGGCCTCGAGCGCGGAGTAGCCGGAGACCACCTGGAGCTGGAGCGCGGACAGGAAGAAGAAGCCGCTGAACGCCGCGTACACGCACAGCGTCACCAGATTGACCGCGGTGAACAGCCGCGAGCGGAAGATCGACATCGGCAGCATGGGGTTCGCGATCCGCCGCTCGTACAGCACGAAGCCCACGCCCACGACCACCCCGGCGGCGCCCGCGAGCCAGGTCTCGCCGATGAGCGCGTACGTGACCAGCGCCAGCGACGCCGCGCCGAGCGTCGCGCCGAGGACGTCGAAGCGCCCCGGGGCCGCGTCGGGGTCCCGGGTCTCCGGGACGTGCCGCAGCGCGATCGGCACGCACAGCGCGGCCAGCGGCACGTTCAGCAGGAAGACCCAGCGCCAGCCGGGCCCGTCGACGAGCCAGCCGCCGACGAACGGCCCCACCGCCGCGCCGACCCCGCCGAAGCCCGACCACAGGCCCACCGCCCTCGCCCGGTCGTCGGGATGGAAGCTGGCCTGCAGGATCGCCAGCGAGCCGGGGGTGAGCAGCGCGCCGCCGACCCCCTGCAGGGCGCGCGCGGCGATCAGGATCTCCGCGTTCGGCGCGAGCCCGCACAGCAGCGAGGCGAGCGCGAACCAGACCGTCCCGATGACGAAGACCTTCCGCCGCCCGTAGCGGTCGCCCAGCGCCCCGCCGAGCAGGATCAGCCCGGCGAGCGTGAGCATGTACGCGTTCACGGTCCACTGGAGCGCCGCCATGTCCGTGCCGAGGTCCTCGCCGATATGGGGCAGGGCGACGTTGACGACGGTCGAGTCCAGCAGCACCATCCCGGACCCGAGCACCGTCACACCGACGACCCAGCGTCCGGCCGGGGACCGCAGCCGCATCTCCGTATCGGCCATACCGGCATCCTCCCGTACGCGGACGGGCCCGGCACCCGTACGCGGACGGGCCCGGCACCCGTACGCGGACGGGCCCGGCACGCCGCAGTGGCGTGCCGGGCCCGTCCGGACGGAGCGCGGGTTACTTCGCGTGCGTGCCCGCGGAGCGCAGCGCCTCGCAGGCCTCGACGACGCGCTTGGCCATGCCGGCCTCGGCCAGCTTGCCCCAGGTGCGCGGGTCGTAGGTGGACTTCTTGCCGACCTCGCCGTCGACCTTCAGGACGCCGTCGTAGTTCTTGAACATGTGGTCCGCGACCGGACGCGTGAACGCGTACTGGGTGTCGGTGTCGAGGTTCATCTTCACGACGCCGTTCTCCAGCGCGGTGGCGATCTCCTCGCGCGTGGAGCCCGAGCCGCCGTGGAAGACGAAGTCGAACGGGCTGGCCTTGCCGAACTTCTCGGCGACGCCGGCCTGCAGGTCCTTCAGCAGCTCGGGACGGAGCACGACGTTGCCCGGCTTGTAGACGCCGTGCACGTTGCCGAAGGAGGCGGCGAGCAGGTAGCGGCCCTTCTCGCCCAGGCCCAGGGCCTCGGCGGTGCGGACGGCGTCCTCGACGGTGGTGTACAGCTCGTCGTTGATCTCGTGGGTGACGCCGTCCTCCTCGCCGCCGGTCGGGGTGATCTCGACCTCGAGGATGATCTTCGCGGCGGCGGCCTTGGCGAGCAGCTCCTGGCCGATGGCCAGGTTGTCCGCGAGGGTCTCGGCCGAGCCGTCCCACATGTGGGACTGGAACAGCGGGTTCTCGCCACGGGCCACGCGCTCGGCGGAGACCTCGATCAGCGGGCGGACGTAGCCGTCCAGCTTGTCCTTCGGGCAGTGGTCGGTGTGCAGCGCGATGTTGATGTCGTACTTCGCAGCGACGATGTGCGCGAACTCGGCCAGGGCGACGGCGCCGGTGACCATGTCCTTGTTGTGCTGGCCGCCCAGGAACTCGGCGCCACCGGTCGAGATCTGGATGATGCCGTCACTGCCGGCCTCCGCGAAACCGCGCAGGGCAGCGTGCAGCGTCTGGGACGAGGTGACATTGATGGCCGGGTAGGCGAACTTGCCTGCCTTCGCCCGGTCGAGCATCTCGTTGTAGACCTCGGGGGTTGCGATGGGCATTCGTCCGCTCCTTGTGATGTGCGGGTGAGTGTGGTGCTAGCCCTGACCTGGGGTCGACGTCATCGTCGGTGCGCCCATCTTTCCAGACTCCTGACCTCCCCTTACAGGTCAGGGCGGAGCGTTTCACGTGAAACACTCCGCCCTGCCCGAAAACCGCTGGTCACGCCTTGATCAGGTGGAACATCCGCTGCTGCGGCGTGGTCAGCCGAGACCCAGCTCGTCCAGCGCGTACGCGTAGAGGTACGGCACGCCGGCGGTGCCGCTGATCTTCTCGCCGGCCCCGGTGGCGCGGTCCACGATCGTCGCCACGGCGACGACCTCGGCGCCGGCCGCGCGGGCGGCCTCGACGGCGGTGAGCGGCGAGCCGCCGGTGGTGGAGGTGTCCTCGACGATCAGGACGCGGCGGCCCTTGATGTCCGGTCCCTCGACCTGGCGCTGCATGCCGTGCGCCTTGGCGGCCTTGCGGACGACGAAGGCGTCCAGGCGGCGGCCGCGGCCGGCGGCGGCGTGCAGCATCGAGGTGGCGACCGGGTCGGCGCCGAGGGTGAGCCCGCCGACCGCGTCGAAGTCCAGCTCGGCGGTCAGGTCGAGCATGACCTGACCGACCAGGGGCGCGGCAGAGCCGTCCAGCGTGATCCGGCGCAGGTCGACGTAGTAGTCGGCCTCCAGACCCGAGGAGAGGGTCACCTTGCCGTGCACCACGGCCTTGTCCTTGATCTGCTGGAGCAGCTCAGCGCGTACGTCAGTCATGCGCACGAGCTTAAAGGCCCCGCGCTAGAGCCGCCGCCACGCGATCGTCGCCTCGATCTCCAGCGGATCGATCGGGGTCACGAGCCGCGGCAGGGTGTTGAGCCCGTTCGGGGGACCGGACTGCGGCTCGACGCAGACCGCCGCGTCCTGCTCGTCGTAGATGACCACCCACTCGGCGCGGCTGGTGACCCTGACCTCGAGCCGCTCCGGCCAGGTCAGCGTCACGTCGACCCCGTCCGGCATCCCGAAGCAGTCGTCCCACGGGCCGGGCAGGGCGTGGTCGATACGGCGCCCGGTCGGCAGGTGGTCGTCGCCCCGCTCCTCCTGCCAGGCGGGCGAGAAGTCCAGCCGCACCGGCGCGGACGGGCCCTCGGGCCCGTCGAGGACCCGGTTGAACCAGGGGTGCCAGCCGGCCTGCGCCGGGAACGAGTCGGCGGCCGTCTCCACGCCCATCCGCATGGTGAGCGAGTCCTCGGCGAGCTCGAAGACCTGCGTCACGGTCCCGGCGTACGGCCAGGGCTCGCCCAGCTCGAACGTGAAGCTCGCGCTGCGCTCACCGGCCGTCGCGGGGCGCCAGGCGCCCTCCCGCACGGTGCCGTGGATGGCGTGCGGCGGGGAGTTCAGCGGCAACTGGTGCTTCTCGCCGCCGTTGCGGAACTCGCCGAGGGCGGTCCGGCCGCACCAGGGGGCCATGGGGAAACTGCCGAAATGCTCGCCCTGGCGCAGGAGCTCTGCGCCGCCGATCCGGAGGCCGGAGATACGGCAGCCGTTCTCGGGGTCGATGGTCAACTCGGCGTCGCCCGCCGTCAGTCGTGTCTGCTTGCTCACGGACCCGACCTTAGGCGCTGTCAGCGCCGGCGACGCAGTGCACGCCCGACCACCACGGCGGACGCGATGGCCAGCGCGGCCGCCGGGGCCACCCACCGCAGCGCCGCCCCGGCCCGCGCGGACTCCGGCGCCGGCACCGGCGCGTACCGGCCGCGCGGCGGCGCGTGGTCCACCTCCTCCGCGCTGCGCCCGATCATCGTCCGCCGCGCATGCGCCGCCTCGGCCGGCGGCTCGGCGTCGAACTCGCCCTCGATCAGGGGCTCCAGGGAGGAGGGCGGGACGGGCACGTCGAACACGGAGGCGGAGGCGTCGTCCTGGGGGGCGGGGGCGGGCTCGTCGTCGGGGGCGGACTCGCGGTCGGAGGCGGAGGCGTCGTCGGAAGCGGGCCCGTGATCGCGGGCGTCGTCGGGGGCGGGCCCGTCGCTCGGCTCGACGCCGTCCGTCGCCCCGGCAGGGGCATCGGCCTCGTCCGCGACCCCATCCGCGGAGGCCGGCTCGGCCCGACCGTCCGACGCTTCCCGCGCCTCCGGCAGCGCACCGGCCGCGGACTCGCCGTCGTCCGCCCCGGCGGCGGGCGTCGTCCGCTCCCGGGTCGCCTCCTCCGCCAGAGCCTCCGTGAAGCGGGTCAGGAGGCGGTGGGCCGCGGTGGCGGCGGTGGCCGGGGGGACCTCGGCGAGGCGGCCGTCGGCGGTGGCCCCGCCGGCGAAGCCGAGCGTGGCGCCGCCCTCGGCGGGTGCGAGGCGCAGGGTCAGGGCCAGCTTCGCCGCGCCCGTGCCGCGGGCCTCCGTGCCCTCGCCCTCCACCGTCCACGTGTCGTCCGCCCCCGTGAGGCGGAGGGCGCCGCGGTACGTGATGGTGTGACCGCCCACGCGGACCCGCAGCCGGCCGGCGAGCGGCCCGGCGGCCGCGTCGGCGTCCTGCTGGAGGCCGGGCACGCAGCGCGCCACCCGTGCGGGGTCCGCCAGCGTCTGGCGGAGCAGTTCGGGCGTGACCGGAACGAACACCTCATGCTCCATGGAAACCGAGCCTACTCAGCCCGCCCGCCGCCGTCTGCGCTTTGCGCCCCGCCGCGCTCACCCCGCGTACCGCGGGTGCACCAGTGTGGACGGGGGCAGGTCGCCCGGGCCGCGGGTCCGCTCGACGCGGCGCGCGCCGGTCACCAGGGCCCCCGGCGTCAGCGAGCGCAGGCGCGGGGCGTCGGCCGGCAGGGCCGTGCGCGGGGCCGCGCCGCGCGCGGCCAGCACGTACCCCCAGTCGTGGCGCGCGGCGCCCGCGTCGTACGGGCTCGTCGTGAAGCCCGCCGCGCGGAGCGTCGCGTCGACGGTCCAGTACGCGTCCGGGTGCTCCGCCGCCGAGCCTGCGTGCACCGCCAGCCGTCCGCCCGGCGCGAGGACCCGCGCGGCGAGCCCGTAGAACTCCTCCGAGTACAGCTTGGCGCTCTCGGCGACCCCGGGGTCGGGCAGGTCGGAGACGACCACGTCGTACGCCCCGGGCTCGCGCACCGCCTCCTGCCGCAGCCAGCGGAACGGGTCCGCGGCCTCCACCCGCACCCGCGGGTCCCGCAGCGCGCCGCCGTTGAGGGCGGTGAGCTCGGGGTGGCGGCGGGCGAGCCGGACGACGCCCGGGTCCCGCTCGACGACGGTGACGCACACGACCCCCGGGTACCGCAGCGCCTCGCGCGCCGCGAGCCCGTCCCCGCCGCCGAGGACGAGGACCCGGCCCCGGGAGCCGTTCATCGCGGGGTGCACGAGGGCCTCGTGGTACAGGTGCTCCCCGCCGCCGCCGGCCCGCAGCCGGCCGTCGAGGAACAGCGCGGCCGGGCCCTCGCGGCCGCCGGTCACCACGACGTCCTGGAAGTCGGTGCGCACGGCGACGCGCACCCCGTCGCCGTACACGGCCCGCCGGGCGGCCCGCTCGAAGTCGTCGACGAGCACCGTCGCGGTGGCGAGCAGCGCCAGCACGACCACGTTCACCGCGAGCAGCAGCGTCCGCGTGCGCCGCGTCAGGTCGTGCCGGAACAGCCACAGCACCAGCGCCCCGCCCGCCACCGCGTTGACCGCGCCGGTGACCAGCGCGCCGGTGAGCTGGCCGAGCCAGGGCAGCAGCAGGAACGGGAAGGCGAGGCCGCCGACCAGCGCGCCCACGTAGTCGGCGGCGAAGAGGTCGGCGACCGTACCGGCGGGGTCGTCGGCCGCGCCGGCCGCCCGCCGCCGCGCCCCGCGCACCCGCCCGCGGGGGCCCGAGCCACTGCGGGCGGGGACCCGGGCCGGGACCCGGGCGGGACCGGTGCCCGGACGGCCGTCGCCCGCGGCCGCGGCCCGCTGGATCAGCGCCATCAGCAGCGGGATCTCGGCGCCGATCAGCACCCCGATCGCCAGCGAGAACGCCACCAGCACGTACCGCGCCTCGCCGAACCAGGCGAAGGCCGCGTACAGCACGAGCGCCGAGCAGCCGCCGATGAGCGCGAGGCCCGCCTCGACCAGGCCGAAGCCGACCGCGGCGCGGCACCGCAGCCGCTTGGCGAGCAGCGAGCCGACGCCCATGGCGAAGACCATGACGGACAGCACGACGGACGCGTGGGTGACCGAGTCGCCGATCAAGTACGAGGCGAGGGCGACCAGTTCGAGCTCGTAGACCAGTCCGCAGGCGGCGCAGACGAAGACGACCGCGAGCACCCGGTACCGCACCGCGGCGGGCCGCACCGGCGGTGCCGGCGGAACCGGCGGTGCCGGCGGAACAGGCGGTGCACCCGGCCGCTGTCGCTCCGCGGGCTCGGACAGCAGGTCCGCGGGCGGGGGCGACAGAGACAGGGGCGGGTCGATCATGTCCGTAACGCTACGTCACACATGTTGAACCCTTTGTCACCCACACGAGTGCAATGGGCAGGTCTCCGGGGGTGCGAGCGGGGGCGCGGGCGGCGCTACAGGACGGTGGACATCCGCGCGCCGATGCGTGTCCGCGTCACCACCAACTGCCCTTCCTCCGGGTAGGCGTGCCAGGTGCGCCAGCGCACCTGGCCCTCGTGCTTCTGCGCCAGCATCGCGGTGAACGCGTAGGGCGAGCCCGGAAACATTCCGGCGAGGCCGTGCGGGTGGTCGGCGACCAGGGCGAGGAGTTCCTGCGCGCGGCCGGCGAACGAGCCCCGCGACAGGTTCTCGACGCGGGCGGCGAACTCGTACTCCCAGTCCCCCACGCGCTTGGACACGCCCAGCGGCAGCGGCGTACTGCTGCCGGGCATGCAGGCGACGGTCTCGGAGCAGTCGCCCTGCTCGTCCTCCAGGAGCACCTGATGGGAGGCGCCAAGCAGGCGCAACTGAAGCTTGACGCCGGTCAGTTCGAGATCGAGCACGGCGAGGGCGGGCAGCGGCTCGCGCCCGAGTGCCCAGGCCAGGTCGGCCGCGCACGTGTCGGTATAGGTGGTCTTCAGGGTGGTGAGCATGGGTCGGCTCCGCAAACACGGTTTGACGGGTGGGCCGGGGGCGCCCCGGAGAGGGTTTTCAACGGGAGTGGGGGATCGCCGTCTCGGTGCCACACACGGTCCGAGGGCTGGATGTTCTCAACAGCGAGGGAAGCACGAACTCCAGGAACCGTGCAGCGTTTTTACCCAACTTGACGTGGTTTCCATCCCCTCGGGGGCTCCTGAGTTCAACTGTTCAATGAGAACCGTTCTTCCAGTTCCGACAAGGGACCGCTCCCACGCAACAGAAGGCCGCCCGGCGTCCCTTGCCCCGCCGGGCGGCCTCCCGCCCGGCGGCGGACCGACTGCCCCGTGTCAGTCGCCTCCGCCGCCGCCCCCGCATCCGCCGCCCCCGCAGGACGACGAGCTGCACGAGCTCCCACCCCCGCAGGAGTTGCCGCCACCGCCCTCCCACCAGCTGCCCCGGCGGCCGCGCCGCTGCCCGGGCCGGGCCCGCTTGGCGCGGATGGCGACCAACAGAACGACCAGCAACGCAGCGATGATGATGATCGGAACCGCTTCCATGACGTCCCCCGTCACTCGAGTCCACGCGCCGTGCGTGCACGTGCCGGGGAAATGCCCTCGCGGCGCGCCGCCCCAACCCCACTTGAGGAACTCCAGAGCTTCGGCCCAGGATGGCCGTCATGACGAGGCCACTGCTCAACCGCCGGCTCGCGGAGTTCGGCACGACGATCTTCGCGGAGATGTCCGCGCTGGCCGTGCGCACCGGGTCGATCAACCTGGGCCAGGGCTTCCCCGACACGGACGGCCCCGAAGAGGTCCGCGAGGCCGCGGTGCGCGCGCTGCGGGACGGCCGGGGCAACCAGTACCCACCCGGCCCGGGCGTGCCCGAACTGCGTACCGCCGTCGCCGAGCACCAGCTGAAGCGGTACGGGCTCGCCTTCGACCCCGACGCCGAGGTGCTGGTCACCGCGGGCGCGACCGAGGCGATCGCCGCCTCGCTGCTCGCGCTGCTCGAACCGGGCGACGAGGTCGTCGCCCTGGAGCCGTACTACGACTCGTACGCCGCCTGCATCGCGATGGCCGGCGCGACCCGGGTCCCGGTCACCCTCCGTCCGCACGACGGCGCCTATGTGCTGGATCTGGACGAGCTGCGGGCCGCGGTCACCGACCGGACGCGGCTGATCCTGCTCAACACCCCGCACAACCCGACCGGCACGGTGCTGACGCGCGACGAGCTCGCCGCGATCGCCGAACTGGCCGTCGAACGCGATCTGCTGGTGGTCACGGACGAGGTGTACGAGCACCTGGTCTTCGACGACGCCGCGCACGTGCCGATCGCCACGCTGCCCGGCATGCGCGAGCGCACGGTCACCATCTCCTCCGCCGGCAAGACCTTCTCCTTCACCGGCTGGAAGGTCGGCTGGATCACCGCCCCGCCGGAGCTGACCGCCGCGGTCCGCTCGGCGAAGCAGTTCCTCACGTACGTCGCGTCCGGCCCCTTCCAGTACGCCGTCGCCGAGGCGCTGCGCCTGCCGGAGACGTACTTCGACGGCCTGCGCGCCGATCTGGCCGCCAAGCGCGACCTCCTGAGCGACGGCCTGGAGCAGGCCGGCTTCGCGGTGTACCGCCCGTCCGGCACGTACTTCGTCACCACCGACATCCGCCCGCTCGGCGAGACCGACGGCTTCGCCTTCTGCCGCTCCCTGCCGGACCGCTGCGGCGTCGTCGCCATCCCCAACGCGGTCTTCTACGACCACCGCGACGAGGGCGCCCCGTTCGTACGCTTCGCGTTCTGCAAAACGGCCGCCGTCCTCCAGGAGGCCTCCGACCGCCTGCAGCGTCTGGCGAGCTGACCTCGGAGCTCGGGGGGGTCCTCGGCGCGCCCCCTCCGTGGTGCCTGGATCGTCGGGTAGACCGATTTGTCGGAAATGACCCGATGTGTTTCGCCCGGAGGTGCGTCCTGTCCGCCGAGACCCTCGAACGCGCGGCCCCCTCGGCCGCGGGCGTCGTCGTCCGGGCGTTGCCGCGCCGGCAGGCGGCGCTGCGGCGGGCCGTGCCCGCGCTCGGGCTGTTCGCCGCGGCGCGGCTGACCGGGATGGCGGTGCTCGCGCTCTGGGCGTGGCACGTCGGCCGTTCGCCGCGGGCGCTGCTGGCCACGTCCCTGGACTCCGAGTGGTACGCCGGGATCGCCGCGCACGGCTACGGGCGGACACTGCACCTGGCCGGCGGGGCCGTCCACTCCGACCTGGCGTTCTTCCCGCTGTACCCCGGTCTCGTCCGGGCCGTGTGCACCGTGCTGCCGGTCACCGGCGGCACCGCCGGGCTGCTGGTGTCCTGGGCCTCGGCCGCCGCGGCCGCCTGGGGCGTGTACCTGGTCGCCGAGCGGACCGCCGGACGGGCCACCGCCACCTGGCTGGTGCTGCTGTGGGGCCTGCTGCCGCACTCGATCGTGCTGACCATGGCGTACACCGAGCCGCTCATGACCGCCCTCGCCGCCTGGTCGCTGTACGCGCTGCTCACCCGCCGCTGGCTCTGGGCCGGCGCGCTGGCAGCGCTCGCCGGGCTGTCCCGGCCGAGCGGGATCGCCGTCGCGACGGCGGTGCTCGCCGCGGCCGCCTGGGAGCTGTGGCAGGAGCGCGGCCGGGCCGGGGCCCGGGTGTGGGCCGCCGCCGCGCTCGCGCCGGCGGGCTGGCTGGCGTACGTGCTGTGGGTGGGGTGGCGGCGGCACGACCCGCTGGGCGGCTACTTCGCGGTCCAGGACGGCTGGACCTCCCGCTTCGACTTCGCCCGGGGCGCGCTGCTCGTCGTCCGGGACATGCTGCTCCGGCCCGCCCAATTCGGCTTCACCATGGCGCTGGTGATCACGGCCGCCGGGGTGCTGCTCTTCGCGCTGCTCCTGCTCGCCGAGCCGGAGCGGCGGCCCCCGCTGCCGGTCCTCGTCTACACCGGCGTGCTCGTGCTGATCACGGTCGGCGGCTCCGGCTTCTTCGAGTCCAAGCCGCGCTTCCTGCTGCCGGCCTTCCCGCTGCTGCTGCCGCTCGCGGCCGCACTGACGAGAGCCCGGCCACGGGCGGCGATCACGATCGCCGTCGCCCTGGCCGGGCTCTCGTTCTGCTACGGGGCGTACGCGCTGACGCTCGCCCGGATGGCGCTCTAGGGGAGGCCCCCCGAGCGCCCGCCGTCACTCGGAGTCGCCGGCCTCGCCGGGCTCCTTGTCCTCCGGGGAGGCCAGGCCGAACTGCTCGACGAGCCACTTGTCGAACTCGATCGACGCGCGGACCCAGCTGACCGTGGACGACACGAAGTGCTCCAGGGCGACGCCGGTGCCGATCAGCATCTGCGCCTCGCCGATGAGCCGGAGGGTGGCGGAGCCGTCCTCCTCCTCGTGCAGGTGCGTGTACACCTTGGGCCACAGGGTGCGGCGGTTCCAGTCGTCGATCGCGTCCAGGACCCTGGCGCGGTCGTCGGCGGAGTGCGGACGGTCGTAGAACGTGCGGACGGAGAAGACCTGCTGCTCGCCCTCGCCGCGGAACATGAAGTACGTGCGGAAGTCCTCCCACGGCGCGGCGAGGTCACCCTCGTCGTCCACCACGTACTTCAGCTCCATCTGGTCGAGGAGCTGCTTGACGAGATCCTGGTCGGGGACGACGGGGCCCGCCGGTCCTCCGGCCTGAGGCTGGGGCTGGGCCCCGAAATTCGGAATCGAGGACGGGTCGATGCTCACCGAGGATTTCCCTTCGTACGGATGTTGTCATCCTCTCCCATGCGGGGCGGGGGGTGGCAACCCCACCGGGCCGTATCGGGTCCGGATCAGCTGCGAGCTGACATGATCTCCCGCGCGCCGCTTACTGCGCGCTTACTGCGCCGCGCCGACGATCAGCCCGTCCTCGAAGCGGTCCACGCGGACCGTGTCGCCGTCGCGGACCTCGCCGGCCAGGATCTCCCGGGCGAGACGGTCGCCGATGGCCGTCTGGATCAGGCGGCGCAGCGGGCGCGCCCCGTACGCGGGGTCGTTGCCCTCGTTCGCCAGCCACTCCAGGGCCGCCGGGGTGACCTCCAGGGTGAGCCGGCGTTCGGCGAGCCGCTTGGCGAGGCGGTCGATCTGGAGCTGCGCGATCCGGCCCAGCTCGGCCTTGTCCAGCGCCGAGAAGACCACCAGGTCGTCCAGGCGGTTCAGGAACTCGGGCTTGAAGCTCGCCCGCACCACCTCCAGGACCTGCTGCTTCTTCTCGTCGTCCGAGGTCATCGGCTCCACGAGGAACTGGCTGCCCAGGTTCGAGGTCAGGATGAGGATCGTGTTGCGGAAGTCGACCGTACGGCCCTGGCCGTCGGTGAGCCGGCCGTCGTCGAGGACCTGGAGCAGGATGTCGAAGACCTCCGGGTGGGCCTTCTCCACCTCGTCGAGCAGCACGACGCTGTACGGGCGGCGGCGCACCGCCTCCGTCAGCTGGCCGCCCTCCTCGTAGCCGACGTAGCCGGGGGGCGCGCCGACGAGCCGGGCGACGGAGTGCTTCTCGGAGTACTCCGACATGTCGATGCGGACCATGGCCCGCTCGTCGTCGAAGAGGAAGTCCGCGAGCGCCTTCGCCAGCTCGGTCTTGCCGACGCCGGTCGGGCCGAGGAAGAGGAACGAGCCGGTGGGGCGGTCCGGGTCGGCGATCCCGGCGCGCGTCCGGCGTACGGCGTCGGAGACGGCCCGTACGGCCTCGCTCTGGCCGATGAGCCGCTTGCCCAGCTCGTCCTCCATGCGCAGCAGCTTCTGCGTCTCGCCCTCCAGGAGGCGGCCGGCGGGGATACCGGTCCAGGCGCCGACGACGTCGGCGATGTCGTCCGGCCCGACCTCCTCCTTGACCATCGTGTCTTTGGACGCCTCCTGCCGGGCTTCCGCCTCGCTGGCCTCGGCCAGCTCGCGCTCCCGGGCCGGGATCTCCCCGTAGAGCAGCTTGGACGCGGTGTCGAAGTCTCCGTCGCGCTGGGCGCGCTCGGCGCGGCCGCGCAGCTCGTCGAGCTGCTCCTTCAGCTCGCCGAGCCGGTTGAGGGACTGCTTCTCCTTCTCCCAGCGGGCGGTCAGACCGCGCAGTTCCTCCTCGCGGTCCGCGAGGTCGCGGCGGAGCTTGTCCAGGCGCTGCCTGCTCGCCGCGTCGGTCTCCTGGGAGAGCGCCAGCTCCTCCATCTTGAGCCGGTCGACGGTGCGCTGGAGCTCGTCGATCTCGACGGGCGAGGAGTCGATCTCCATGCGGAGCCGGGAGGCGGCCTCGTCGACGAGGTCGATGGCCTTGTCGGGCAGGAAGCGGGACGTGATGTACCGGTCGGAGAGCGTCGCGGCGGCGACCAGCGCGGAGTCGTTGATCTGGACCTTGTGGTGGGCCTCGTAGCGGCCCTTGAGGCCGCGCAGGATCGCGATGGTGTCCTCGACCGTGGGCTCGGCGACCAGCACCTGCTGGAAGCGGCGCTCCAGGGCCGGGTCCTTCTCGATCCGCTCGCGGTACTCGTCGAGCGTGGTCGCGCCGACCATGCGCAGCTCGCCGCGGGCCAGCATCGGCTTGAGCATGTTGCCGGCGTCCATGGCGGAGTCGCCGCCGGCGCCCGCGCCGACGACGGTGTGCAGCTCGTCGATGAAGGTGATGATCCGGCCGTCGCTGGCCTTGATCTCGGCGAGGACGGTCTTCAGCCGCTCCTCGAACTCGCCGCGGTACTTCGCGCCCGCGACCATCGCGCCGAGGTCGAGGGAGACCAGCCGCTTGCCCTTGAGGGACTCGGGGACGTCGCCCTTCACGATCCGCTGGGCCAGGCCCTCGACGACGGCGGTCTTGCCGACGCCGGGCTCGCCGATGAGGACCGGGTTGTTCTTGGTGCGCCGGGACAGGACCTGCACGACGCGGCGGATCTCGTGGTCGCGGCCGATGACCGGGTCGAGGCGGCCCTCGCGGGCGGCGGCGGTGAAGTCGGTGCCGAACTTCTCCAGGGCCTTGTACGAGCCCTCCGGGTCGGCGGTGGTCACGCGGCGCGTGCCGCGGGCCTTCTCGAAGGCGTCCTGGAGGCGGCGGGCGCCGGCGCCCTGCTGGTCGAGGACCTGGCCGGCCGTGCCGCCCTTGGCGGCGACGCCCATGAGCAGGTGCTCCGTGGACACGTACTCGTCGCCCAGCTTCTTCGCGCGCGCGGCGGCGTCGGCGATCACGGCGAGCAGTTCGCGGTTCGGCTGCGGCGGGGCGACCGTGGAGCCGGTGACGCTGGGCAGCGCGGCGAGCAGCCGCTCCGCGCCGGAGCGCACGGCGGCCTGGTCGGCCTCGACGGCGGCGAGCAGGTCGGTGATGTTCTCGTTGTCCTGACCGGCGAGCAGTGCGAGGAGCAGGTGCGCGGGGGTCAGGTCGGGGTGCCCCTCGGACACGGCGCGGCTGCTTGCCGCGTTCAGCGCGTCACGGCTCTTGTTGGTCAGTTCGGCGTCCACGTAAGTCGTCTCCTCCTCGGCGTCGGGGACCGGTTGCGGGTGTTTGAGCGTTCTCCTACTGCTCTGACCCGTCTAACATACACAAAGTTGAGTCCATTCCGCTCAAGGTGTCGGGAAGGGCCGTGCGGCGGGTAGCTTCCGGGCATGGCGATTGACCCGAGGAACCCGGACGACTCGTATCTCGGCTTCTGGCGCGAGTACCACATGTGCACCCTGACGACGCCGCGGCCGGACGGCACGCCGCATGTGGTGGCGGTGGGCGTCACGTACGACCCGGAGGGCGGCGAGCGGGGCGTCGCGCGGGTGATCACGAACAAGCACAGCCACAAGGTCGCCAACGTGCTGGCGGCGGGTCCGGAGGGCGCGCGGGTGGCGGTCTGCCAGGTGGACAAGGGCCGCTGGGCGACGCTGGAGGGCGTGGCGCGGATCCGTACGGAGGCGGACGCCGTCGCGGACGCGGTGGCGCGCTACGCGGCGCGGTACGGGCGCACGCCGGCGCCGAACCCGGACCGCGTGGTCATCGAGATCGCGCTGACCCGCGCGATGGGCCGGGCGTAAGGGCTCCGGCCGGGACCCCGGACGCGGACAGCACAGCGGCGCCATCGTGTTTCAGGTCCACGATGGCGCCGCTGTGTGGGGGAAGCACCTGAGCGATCTGGAACGACGGGGGAACCGCTCAGGCACTGCGGGGGGTGGCGGTGATGGTCTCCGGTTCGACCAGCTGGTGGTCGCGCTGGTCGAGGTTGACGAAGATCATGCCGTACCGAATGGCACAGCGGACGGGCTGCGGGGCGCCTCGGGGCCGCCGGAGACAGCGGTAGGCCCGGACGTCCTCGTCCTGCTCGCGGGCGACGACGATCGGCTCTCCGAAGAGGGTGACCATCAACGAATCGCCACGGTGGGGGATGGCCGTGACGAGGTCGATGAAGTGCCACCCGGACCGGTAGGCCGAGGCCATCTCACGCCGGAAGACCCGGTCGTCGGGCGGGAAGCTCATGCGTCAGCACCGTCCGAGGCGAAGTCCCACGAGGGCTCACCGTTGGTGCCGAGCGTCGAACCCGCCGGAGTGCTGTCCCACGAGGGCTCACCAGGTGAAGCAAGTACGGAGCTGGCCGGCGCACTGTCCCACGAGGGCTCGCTGCCGACCGAAGCACCGAACACGCCGAGAGCAGCCGCCGCAACAACAGCTATGGCGCCAAGTGCACGAACCGTCCTGGTCATGGCCGTTCTCCACCTCTTTTGATCATTACCTCCTCCCCCGCGTCTACGACGATGGCTCACTCCGAACGCTTCCACCAGCGAGGGCAGGCATCATGTTCCTGTAATTCAGGACCCTGAGGGGGGTGCATATGCGACCAAAAGGGGACGATGGGGGACATGAGCATGGTGCGGAGGAACTCTGCGCCGCAGGGAGGGACCTCTACGCGAAGGCTTTGCGATCGGGACGCATCGCGCGCAAGGAGACCGAGGTCGCTCCCTGCCTGATCGATCTTGCTCTGCTGCGCCCCGATCCGGACGACTTCACCTGGCTGAGACCCATACCGCCTTCCGTCGCCCTCAACCAGCTGATCCACCCCATCGAGCGCGAGATCCAGGAACGCCGGCAGCTCACCGTCGCCTGGGCGGACACCTTCGAGCCGTTCATGTCGATCACCACCAAGGACCCGTCCGCGGCCGACTCGATCAACGTGCTGGAAGGGCTCGGCCTGATCAACGCCACGCTGGACCGCGCGACCGCCGAGTGCACCGAGGAACTGCTCACCGTCCAGCCCGGGAGCGGACGCCGTCCTCACATCCTGCAAGAGGCGCTGCGCCGGGTCGAGCCACTTCTCGGACGCGGCATCTCGATGCGGACGCTCTATCAGCACACCGCGCGCCACCACTCGTCGACGATGGCGTACGTCGAACACGTCGCCCCGCACGGGCTCGAGGTGCGCACGCTGGAAGAGATCATCGACCGGCTGATCATCATCGATCGCAAAGTCGCCTTCGTGCCCGCCCGCACGGATCGACAGGTCGCCCTGGAACTCCGGCACGAGGGTCTCGTGCAGTACCTCGTAGGGGTGTTCGAACAGTTCTGGCTCCACGGCGTGCCGTGGGAGGACGAGGTCGTCGCGTACACCCCCGTGCTCGACGGCATCAGCGGCGTCCAGCGTTCCATCGCCCGGCTGCTCATCGAGGGGCATGTCGACGAGGCCATCGCGCGCCGGCTCGGGATGAACGTGCGGACCTGCCGGGCGCACATCGCGAAGCTCGCGTCCGCGCTCGGCAGCGGGAGCCGGGCCCAACTCGGTTATCTGATCGCCCAGTCCGGCATTCTGGAGCAAGACCGGTGAACTCATGAACACACTGTCACCGCGCGTAGACCTCGATCTCGCGGCCGGCACCGTCCGGGTCGGCGGCGAAGGGCTGCCCGAGGTCGTCGTCGCGCGGACCCCGGGCGACGGCGAGACGAACGACGCGATCCCCGTCGGCACCCGCGACCCCGCCCGCCTCACGCTCACCGTCGACGGGCGCGAGGCGCGCCTGCGGCCCGCCAAGGGGCGGGTGTTCCGGCGGTCGTTCCGCGTGGACGCGACCGTCGACGGGGTCCGGTACCGGCTCGTGCCCTGTTCGTACGTGGAGAGCCGGCTCAGCCGCGGCAGGGACGCTCTCGGGCGGCTGGACTCGACCGGGGACGGACTCGTCGGCGCCGAGTGGGACACCGAGCCCGACGCCCTGGCCCTGGCCCTCGGCACCGCCCTCGCCGCCGCCTTCGGCACCGGCGCCGCGCCGTGGTGGGAGATCATGACGGACGTGATCGGGGAGCTCATTCCGTGAGCACACGCGTGCGGGGCCCCCGGCCGGTACGACCAGGGGCCCCGCACGTGAAGCTCAGAACCTGAGAACCTCAGAACCTGAGGACTAGGAGGACTACTCCGGGCGCTTCGGGCGCCACACCACCAGCGCGCTCGCCTGCTGGACGTCCTGGTACGGCACCAGGTCGCGCCGGTACGAGGCGTGCACCTGGGCCTCGCGCTGACGCAGCGTCGCCGCCGCGCCCTCGACGGCCGCCGACAGCTCGGCGACCCGCGCCTGCAGCGCGGCGACCTGGTTCTCCAGTTCGATGATGCGCTTGATGCCGGCCAGGTTGATGCCCTCGTCCTGCGACAACGCCTGCACCGTGCGGAGCAGTTCGATGTCACGGGCCGAGTAGCGCCGGCCCCGGCCCGCGGTGCGGTCCGGGGAGACCAGCCCGAGCCGGTCGTACTGCCGCAGGGTCTGCGGATGCAGGCCGGAGAGCTGGGCCGCCACCGAGATGACGTACACCGGCGTCTCGTCGGTCAGTTCGTAGGGGTTGCGACTGCGTCCCGGACGGCTCTCCATGTCCTCATGCTCCCTTCGCGGCCTGGAACAGCTCTGCCCGCGGGTCGACGTCCGCAGTCGCCTCGCGGTACGTCTCCAGGGCCTCGCGCGCCTTGTCGGACAGGTCCGTGGGGACCTGGACCTCCACGGTCACCAGCAGGTCCCCGCGGGTGCCGTCCTTGCGGACCGCGCCCTTGCCCCGGGCCCGCATGGTGCGGCCGTTGGGGGTGCCCGCCGGCAGCTTGAGGGTGACCGCGGGGCCGCCCAGCGTCGGGACCTTGATCTCGCCGCCGAGCGCCGCCTCGTCGAAGCCGACGGGGACGGTCACGGTCAGGTTGTCGCCCTTGCGGCCGAACACGGGGTGCGCGTCGACGTGCACCACCACGTACAGGTCACCGCTCTGCCCGCCGCGCTCGCCCGGGGCGCCCTTGCCGCGCAGCCGGATCCGCTGGCCGTCGGAGACGCCCGCCGGGATCCGGACCTGCATGGTCCGGGACGACTTGGCGCGCCCGCTGCCGTGGCAGACCTCGCAGGGGTTCTCCGCGATCAGGCCGCGGCCCTTGCAGTCCACGCACGGGTCGGTGAGCGAGAAGCCGCCGCCCGAGCCGCGCGAGACCTGGCCGGTGCCGACGCAGGTCGGGCACACCCGCGGCGTGCCGTTCTTGTCGCCCGTGCCGGAACAGGCCTTGCAGGGCTGCTGGCTGGACATCCGCAGCGGAACCGTGGCCCCGTCGACCGCCTCGGTGAAGCTGAGCGTCACCTCGGACTCGATGTCCTGGCCGCGCCGCGGCTGGGTGCGCGTGCCCGCGCCGCCCGCACCGCGGTTGAACAGACCGCCGAAGACGTCGCCCAGACCGCCGCCGCCGCCGAAACCGCCGGCTCCGCCCTGGGCGCCGCCTCCGAAGAGGTCGCCCAGGTCGAAGTTGAAGGAGCCGCCGCCTCCGGGACCGGCCCGGAAGCCGCCGTTGCCGAACAGGGCGCGGGCGTCGTCGTACTCCTTGCGCTTCTTCGGGTCGCCGAGGACGTCGTTCGCCTCGGAGATCTCCTTGAAGCGCTCCTCCGCCTTGGTGTCGCCCTTGTTGGCGTCCGGGTGGTTCTCGCGCGCGAGTTTCCGGTACGCCTTCTTGATCTCGGCGTCGGTGGCGTCCTTGGGGACGCCGAGAACCTTGTAGTAGTCCTTCTCCACGAAGTCCTTCGTGCTCACCGGCGTCCCTCCTCTCGGACGATCTTCGCGTCAGCCCTTCTCGGGGCCACCGCTCTCCTCGTCGGCCTGCTTCTTGTCGTCCTTCGCGGCCGTCGCCCCGGGCTGGGGTTCCGCCACCGCTACGCGCGCGGGCCTGATGGTCCGCTCGCCGATGCGGTACCCCGGCTGCAGGATCGCCACGCAGGTCGTCTCGGTGACGTCCGGCGCATACGAGTGCATCAGGGCCTCGTGGATGGTCGGGTCGAAGGGCTCGCCCTCCTTGCCGAACTGCTGCAGGCCCATCTTCGCGACGACCGTCTCCAGCGATTCGGCCACCGACTTGAACCCGCCCACGAGCTCGCCGTGGTCCCGGGCCCGACCGACGTCGTCGAGCACCGGCAGAAGCTCCGTCAGAAGGCCCGCGACGGCGATCTCCTTGACGGTGATCCGGTCGCGCTCCACCCGGCGGCGGTAGTTCTGGTACTCGGCCTGGAGCCGCTGGAGGTCCCCGGTGCGCTCGCCGAGCGCGCTGCGGACCTGGTCCAGCTCTGCCGTCAGACCGGCGATCTTGCTCGCGTCCCCGGCCGGGGCCGCCGAGCCCTCCTTGGCGGAGGGAGTCTCGGCGGTCTCGGCGGCGTCGTCAGGGGTGGCGCCGGAGGGGACGTCGGGCTTCTCCTCGAAGCCCGGGGTCTCCTCCGTCATCAGACAGCGCCGCCCTTCGGCTTCTCGTCGTCGACGATCTCGGCGTCCACGACGTCGTCGTCGGCCTTGGGGGCCTCGGCGCCCGCGGCGCCGCCGGCTGCCTGCGCGTCGGCGTACATGGCCTGGCCGAGCTTCTGGGAGACGGCCGCGACCTTCTCGGTGGCGGTGCGGATCTCCGCGGAGTCCTCGCCCTTGAGCTTCTCCTTCAGCTCGGCGACGGCGGCCTCGACCTCGGCCTTGACGTCGCCCGGGACCTTGTCCTCGTTGTCCTTGAGGAACTTCTCGGTCTGGTAGACGAGCTGCTCGCCCTGGTTGCGGTTCTCGGCGGCCTCGCGGCGGGCGTGGTCCTCCTCCGCGTACTTCTCGGCCTCTTCGCGCATCCGGTTGACCTCGTCCTTCGGCAGCGAGGAGCCGCCGGTGACGGTCATCTTCTGCTCCTTGCCCGTGCCCAGGTCCTTGGCGGTCACGTGCATGATGCCGTTGGCGTCGATGTCGAAGGCGACCTCGATCTGCGGGACGCCGCGCGGGGCCGGCGGGAGGCCGGTCAGCTCGAACATGCCGAGCTTCTTGTTGTACGCCGCGATCTCGCGCTCGCCCTGGTAGACCTGGATCTGCACGGACGGCTGGTTGTCCTCGGCGGTGGTGAAGATCTCGGACCGCTTGGTCGGGATCGTCGTGTTCCGCTCGATGAGCTTCGTCATGATGCCGCCCTTGGTCTCGATGCCGAGGGACAGCGGGGTGACGTCGAGGAGCAGGACGTCCTTGACCTCGCCCTTGAGGACACCGGCCTGCAGGGCGGCGCCGATGGCGACGACCTCGTCCGGGTTCACGCCCTTGTTGGCCTCGTTGCCGCCGGTCAGTTCCTTGACCAGGTCGGCGACGGCCGGCATACGGGTCGAGCCGCCGACGAGAACGACGTGGTCGATCTCGGAGAGCTGGATGCCCGCGTCCTTGATGACGTTGTGGAACGGCGTCTTGCAGCGGTCCAGAAGGTCCGAGGTGAGCTGCTGGAACTGGGCGCGGGTGAGCTTCTCGTCCAGGTGCAGCGGGCCCTCGGCGGAGGCCGTGATGTAGGGCAGGTTGATCGTGGTCTCGGTCGAGGACGAGAGCTCGATCTTCGCCTTCTCCGCGGCTTCGCGCAGGCGCTGGAGAGCCATCTTGTCCTTGGACAGGTCCACGCCGTGCCCGTTGGCGAACTGCTTCACCAGGTAGTCGACGACGCGCTGGTCCCAGTCGTCGCCACCGAGGTGGTTGTCGCCGTTGGTGGCCTTCACCTCGACGACGCCGTCGCCGATCTCCAGGAGGGACACGTCGAAGGTGCCGCCACCGAGGTCGAAGACGAGGATCGTCTGGTCGTCCTTGTCCAGGCCGTAGGCCAGGGCGGCCGCGGTCGGCTCGTTGACGATGCGCAGGACGTTGAGGCCCGCGATCTCGCCGGCCTCCTTGGTGGCCTGACGCTCGGAGTCGTTGAAGTACGCCGGGACGGTGATGACCGCGTCGACGACCTTCTCGCCCAGGTACGCCTCGGCGTCGCGCTTCAGCTTCTGCAGGATGAAGGCGCTCATCTGCTGCGGGTTGAAGTTCTTGCCGTCGATCTCGATCTTCCAGTCGGTGCCCATGTGGCGCTTCACCGACCGGATGGTGCGGTCCACGTTGGTGACCGCCTGGCGCTTGGCGACCTCGCCGACGAGCACCTCGCCGTTCTTCGCGAAGGCGACGACGGACGGCGTGGTCCTGGCGCCCTCGGCGTTGGTGATGACGGTGGGCTCGCCGCCTTCGAGAACGCTGACGACGGAGTTAGTCGTGCCCAGGTCGATGCCGACCGCACGTGCCATTTCAATTCCTCCAGCTGAACTGACTTGAGTGGAACTGGCTCAAGGATGCACCACCCGTCCCGTTGAGTCAACAGACCTGAGTGGAGGGGGCTCAACTCTTCGACAGGGCGGCGGCTCAGGAAGCCTTCGAGGCCCGGTGCGGGCCGGGCGCGGCGGCCCGGGAATGAGATCCGACCGTGAGAGAGTCGGGGCATTCGACGCCCCAAAGCCGGACATATACCGAGAAGGATCCCACGAGCCGGCATGAAGCGGAGGTAAGGCATGGCGAAGGCGAAGGGCATCGACGCCAAGCGCGCACTGGACCTCACCGTCGCCCTCGTCCTGCTGGCCCTCGCCTCCCCCGCCCTGCTCGCCGTCGCGACCGCGCTCACGCTCGGCGCGCTCGGCCCCCTGGAGCCTCCCGGCGCGGTGCTGCGGCGCGAGCTGCGGGCGGGCCTGGGCGGCCGCCCGTACGAGCTGCTCACCTTCCGGCGCGGCGGCCGACTGCTCGCCCGACTGCCGCGGCTGCTCCATGTCGTACGGGGCGAGATGTCCCTGGTCGGGCCCGTACCGCTGGCGCCGGACGACGAGGAGTGCCGGGGCGACGGCGCGCGGCGGCACTCCGTACGGCCGGGGCTGACCGGACTCTGGCAGGTCAGCGGAGACCCGGACCTGCCCTGGCAGGAGCGGCCCCTGCTGGACCTCCACTATGTGGACCACCACTGGCTGGGCATGGATCTGGCCATTCTGGGCCGTACGATTCGAGCATGGCGGCGGACGCCGGCAAGGCTCACCTGAGCGACACAGATCACCGCGGGCGCAACTACAGCACGGTGGAATATCTGGGTACCCTCAGCACGGACCAAAATAAGTTACCGCTTAGTACGTTTCTGCAGCTTCCGCCTCGCAGGCCCGCCCGAGGAGCCCGTCATGCAACTCGCCGCGATCATCGTGTCGATCGCCATCACGGTGGTGGCCGTCGCGCTGTTCGGCCGCGCCACCGTGCAGATCTACCGCTTCGTGCGGCTCGGTCAGCCGGTGCCCGCCGGCACGCGTACCGGTGACCCCAAGCAGCGCACCATCACGCTGGTCAAGGAATTCCTGGGCCACACGCGCATGAACCGCTGGGGCATCGTCGGCTTCGCACACTGGTTCGTCGCGATCGGCTTCTTCGCGCTGCTGCTGACGATCGTCAACGCCTTCGGCCAGCTGTTCCAGGCCGACTGGCTGATCCCGATCATCGGCGACTGGCTGCCGTACGAGATCTTCACCGAGTTCCTGGGCACGATGACGGTGCTCGGCATCGTCACGCTCATCGTGATCCGCCAGCTGAGCAAGCCGACCAAGGCGGGCCGCAAGTCCCGCTTCGCCGGCTCCAAGACCGGCCAGGCGTACTTCGTCGAGGCCGTCATCCTCACCGTCGGCGTCTGCATCATGATGCTGCGCGCGCTCGAGGGCGCCCTGCACCACGTGGACGGCTGGGAGCCCGGCTTCTTCGCCTCGTACCCGGTGATCGCGCTGCTCGACGGCCTGGACCTGGGCACGCTGCAGAACCTCACGTACTTCTTCGCGGCGCTGAAGATCCTCACGTCCTTCACGTGGATGATCGTCGTCTCGCTCAACACCAACATGGGTGTGGCCTGGCACCGCTTCCTCGGCTTCCCGAACATCTGGTTCAAGCGCAACGCCGACGGCTCCACCGCCCTCGGCCCGCTGCAGCCGATGACGACCGCCGGCAAGGAGATCGACTGGGAGGACCCGGCCGAGGACGCCGTCTTCGGCGTCTCCCAGGTCGAGCAGTTCTCCTGGAAGGGCATCCTCGACTTCTCCACCTGCACCGAGTGCGGCCGCTGCCAGTCGCAGTGCCCCGCCTGGAACACGGGCAAGCCGCTCTCCCCGAAGCTCCTCATCATGTCGCTGCGCGACCACGCGCACGCCAAGGCGCCGTACCTGCTCGCCGGCGGCGGCAAGACGATGGAGGGCGACGAGAAGGCGACCGAGGAGCAGCTCAAGGACGTGCCCGCGGCCGCGCTGGCCGAGGCCGAGCGCCCGCTGATCGGCACCGCCGAGGAGAACGGCGTCATCGACCCGGACGTCCTGTGGTCCTGCACCACCTGCGGCGCCTGTGTCGAGCAGTGCCCGGTCGACATCGAGCACATCGACCACATCGTCGACATGCGCCGCTACCAGGTGATGATCGAGTCCGCGTTCCCGTCCGAGGCGGGCACGATGCTCAAGAACCTGGAGAAGAAGGGCAACCCCTGGGGCCTGGCCAAGAAGCAGCGGGTCGAGTGGACCAAGGAGGTCGACTTCGAGGTCCCGATCGTCGGCAAGGACGTCGAGGACCTGTCGGAGTACGACTACCTCTACTGGGTCGGCTGCGCCGGCGCCCTGGAGGACCGCGCCAAGAAGACCACCAAGGCCTTCGCGGAGCTGCTGCACATGGCGGACGTCAAGTTCGCGATCATGGGCGGCGAGGAGAAGTGCACCGGTGACTCCCCGCGCCGTCTGGGCAACGAGCCGCTGTTCCAGCAGCTCGGCGCCGAGAACGTCGCGATGCTGAACATGGCGTTCGGCGAGGACGACGAGGACGAGTCGACGAAGAAGCCGAAGTCGGCGAAGCGGATCGTCACCACCTGCCCGCACTGCTTCAACACCATCGCGAACGAGTACCCGCAGCTCGGCGGCGAGTACGAGGTCATCCACCACACCCAGCTGCTGCAGCACCTGATCGACGAGGGCCGCCTCGTCCCGGTCACCCCGGTCGACGGTCTGATCACCTACCACGACCCGTGCTACCTGGGCCGCCACAACAAGGTCTACACGCCGCCGCGCGAGATCATGTCGGCCGTCCCGGGCCTGCGCCAGCAGGAGATGCACCGCCACAAGGAGCGCGGCTTCTGCTGCGGCGCCGGCGGCGCGCGGATGTGGATGGAGGAGCGCATCGGCAAGCGCATCAACACCGAGCGCGTCGACGAGGCGCTGTCCCTCAACCCGGACATCGTCTCCACCGCCTGCCCGTTCTGCCTCGTCATGCTCACGGACTCCGTGAACGGCAAGAAGAACGACGGCAAGGCCAAGGAGAGCCTCCAGGTCGTCGACGTCGCGCAGCTGCTGCTCGACTCGGTGAAGAAGCCGGTGGAGGAGCTCCCCGCGGAGCCCGAGCCGGAGCCCGAGCCGGCGCAGTAGGACGACAGCGGTACGCGGCGGAGGGGCCGCTCCCGAGAAGGGAGCGGCCCCTCCGGCGTACCCGGGTCCGAACCCCCGGTCCGAGCCCCGTCCGGCACCCCGTCCGGCACCCCGTCCGGCACCCCGTCCGGCACCCCGGTCAGTACCCCGGTCAGTACCCCGGTCGGTACCCCCTAGGGGATGTCACAGGTCGGCCGCAAAGGGTCCCCCGCGACCCCGCGTGTGCACGACTCACAGCGGGAACGGGTACGTTCGACGACGTGGCTGGATTCAGGATCGGACGCGGCCGAAGCAACCGCACCCCGCAACAACACCCGCAGCAGGCACCGCAGTACGGGCGGCCGGCGGCCCCGCCGCCGTACGCGCAGCAGCAGTGGCAGCAGGGCTCGCAGCAGCCGTACGGGGAGCCGGAGTACTTCGGGGACCCGTACCCGCAGCAGGGCGGCCGGCCGCCCCGGGGCGGTTACCAGGGCCAGGGCGGCGCGCCCGGCGGCGCGGGCCACGCCGGCCAGGGCGGCCAGGGCGGCCAGGGCGGGTACGCGGCGAACAACGCGGGCCACACCCGCGCGTTCAGCATCCACGACGACCCGTACAACGACGGCTCCACGTACCAGGCGGGCGCGGCCCCGGCCGTCCCGGCCGGCCCGCGGCTGCCGTGGAAGGCGCTGCTGAGCGGCATCGTGCTGCGCCCCGGCCCGACGTTCCTGCAGATGCGGGACTACGCGGTGTGGGGCCCGGCGCTGGTCGTCACGTTCCTCTACGGCCTGCTGGCGATCTTCGGCTTCGACCAGGCGCGCGAGGAGGCCATCAACGCGACGCTGTCGAAGGCGGTCCCGTACGCCCTGATGACGGGCGCGGGCTTCGTCGTCGGCGGTCTGATCCTCGGCGCGGTGACCCACACCCTGGCCCGCCAGCTCGGCGGCGACGGGGCGTGGCAGCCGACGGTGGGCCTGTCGATGCTGATCATGTCGATCACGGACGCGCCCCGCCTGATCGTCGCCCTGTTCCTGGGCGGCGAGAACGGCCTGGTGCAGGTGCTGGGCTGGGTGACCTGGCTGGCTGCGGGCGCGCTGTTCACCTCGATGGTGAGCAAGTCCCACGACCTGCCGTGGCCGAAGGCGCTGGGCGCCTCGGCGATCCAGCTGATCGCGCTGCTGTCGCTGATCAAGCTGGGCACGATCTGAGTCTTTGCGGCGGAGGCCGCCGTCGGCCGGGTGACCGGTCGGCGGCGGCCTCTTTCGTACGCCCGCGGCTACAGGTCCGAGGACTGCAGCAGCAGGTTCGGGGAGCCCTTCGAGACGGTCAGGACGTCCTGCGCGCCGTGCTCGAGGACCCAGTCCCGGACGGTGTTCGCGTCCGCGGCCGGGTGCGCCGCCTTGTAGAGCGCGGCGACGCCCGCGACGTGCGGCGCCGCCATGGACGTACCGTCCATCGGCATGCTGCCGCCGCCCCTGCGGGCGGAGACGATCTGCGCGCCGGGGGCGTAGATCTCCAGGCAGGGACCGAAGTTGGAGAAGTCGGTCTCACGGTCGCGGTGGTCGGTGGCGCCGACGGTCAGGACGCGCTCCGCGCTCGCCGGCGAGATCTGGCAGGCGTCGAGCGAGCTGTTGCCCGCGGCGACGACGGGCAGGATGCCCTTGGCGGCCACGGCGTCGACCGCGTCGTTCAGAGCCTGGCTGCGGGCGCCGCCGAGGGAGCCGTTGAGCACGCCGACGACGCCCGCGTCGGCCTGCCGGCCCACGTAGTCGAAGCCGGCGATCATGCCCGAGTACGAGCCGGAGCCCTGGCAGTCCAGCACGCGGACGCTGACCAGGTCGGCGGCGCGGGCCACGCCGAAGCTCGCGCCGCCGGCCGTGCCCGCCACGTGGGTGCCGTGCCCGTTGCAGTCGGCGCCCTGGCGGCCGTCGCCGACCGCGTCGTACCCGAACCAGGCCCGTCCGGCGAACTCCTGGTGGCCGTAGTCGAGGCCGGTGTCCACCACGAAGACGGCGACGCCCCGGCCGTCGGAGCCCACGTCGAACCGGTTGTCGAGCGGCAGGTACGGCTGGTCGATGCGGTCGAGGCCCCAGCTCTGCGCGACGACGCTCCTCCGGGCGGCCACGGGCCCGACCTTGACGGTCGCGTCCTCCTCGACGGCCGCGACGCCCGGGGTGCGGCGCACCGCGTCCAGCTGGGCGGGCGTCAGCTTCGCGGCGAACCCGTTGAGCACGGAACTGTACGTGTGGAGCGCCTTCACCCCCGGGACCTGCGCCGCGAGGGCGGCCGCGTCCTGGCCGCCCGAGAGGGTGACGATGTACTGGCCCGGGATGGCGTCCGCCGACGCGCGCAGCGGGGCCGGCACGGGGGACGGGACGGGCGCGTCCGCCGCCGACGGCGCGGCGGCGGCGAGCGGGAGGGCGAGGAGGAAGGCTGCGGCGGTGACGTGCGCGGACAGGCGCATGGAAGGGTGCTCCGTTCGGAAGGGGACCGCGCGCCCCGGCCGACGGGCCGGGGCGCGCGCATCACAGCCCTGCCAAGCAAGCACGGCACGGATGTGCGAAAACGTTCACTCGCACCGCGACATCACGAGTCCCGGGACCGGAACCCGTATGCCGCGCCCGGTCGGGTGAGCCGGGCCACCACCTCGTTGCTCAGCCGTACCGGCGCGGTGTCCAGGTGATCGTGCGGCCGTCGGCGCGCTCGACCGCACGGGTCTGGGAGGAGCCGATCAGGAGGAGGGTGCGCATGTCGACCTCGGAGGGTTCCAGGGTCTTCAGGGTCACCACCCGCAACGACTCCTCCGGGCCGCCGACGTCGCGGGCCACCACGACCGGGGTCTCGGGCGAGCGGAGTTCCAGGAGCAGCTCGCGGGCCGCGGCGACCTGGTGCGTACGGGACTTGGAGCCCGGGTTGTACAGGGCGAGGACGAGGTCGGCCTCCGCGGCGGCGCGCAGCCGCCGCGCGATGACGTCCCAGGGCTTGAGCCGGTCGGAGAGCGAGATGGTCGCGTAGTCGTGGCCGAGCGGCGCGCCGGCCGCCGCAGCCGCCGCGTTGGCGGCCGTCACGCCGGGCACCACGCGCACCGGCACGTCCGTGTACGCCGGCTCCGAGGCGACCTCAAGGACCGCCGTCGCCATGGCGAACACACCCGGGTCGCCGCCGGAGACCACCGCGACGCGGCGGCCGCGGCGGGCCAGGTCGAGCGCGAACTCGGCGCGCTCGGACTCGACCTTGTTGTCCGAGCCGTGCCGCCGCTGCCCGGGCCGCAGCACCGGCACCCGGTCCAGGTAGGTGGTGTAGCCGACCAGGTCGTCCGCGTTCTGCAGCACGCCCCGCGACTCCGGCGTCAGCCAGCGCGCCCCGGCCGGGCCGGTGCCCACGACCACGACCTCGCCGACCTCCGGACGGGACTCCGGCGCCTGCGCGTCGATCCGGGACGGCAGCACGGCCACCGAGAAGTACGGCACCGACTCCGGGTCCACGTCCGCCAGCCGCCCGGTCCGCTCGCCCGCCATCGTGGCGCGCTCCACGTACCGCGCGTCCTCCAGCCGGCCGGCGCGCTCCAGGGCCCGCTTCACGGCCGGGAAGGTGCGGCCCAGCTTCATCACGACCGCCGAGTCCGTACCGGCCAGACGGGCCGTCAGCTCCTCCTCCGGCAGCGTGCCGGGGACGATCGTCAGCACCTCCTCCGCCTCGCACAGCGGCTCCCCGAGCCGGGCGGCGGCCGCGCTGACCGAGGTGACGCCGGGGATGACCTCGGTGTCGTAGCGGTGCGCGAGCCGCTTGTGCATGTGCTGGTACGAGCCGTAGAACAGCGGATCGCCCTCGGCGAGCACGGCGACCGTGCGGCCCGCGTCGAGGTGCGCGGCGAGCCGCGCCGACGCCTCCTCGTAGAAGTCGTCCAACGCGCCCCGGTAGCCGCCGGGGTGGTCCGTGGTCTCCACCGTGAGCGGGTACATCAGCCGCTCCTCGACGTGGTCCTCGCGGATGTGCTCCGCGGCTATCGAGCGCGCGATGGAGCGGCCGTGCCGGGCGGAGTGGTACGCGATCACGTCGGCGGCCGCGATGGCCTTCACCGCGGCCACGGTCATCAGATTCGGGTCGCCGGGGCCGAGGCCCACGCCGTACAGCTTGCCGGTCACTTCTGGATCTCCGCTTCGTGCGCGAGGGCGTTGAGCGCGGCCGCCGTCATGGCGCTGCCGCCGCGCCGGCCCCGTACGACCAGGTACTCCAGGCCGAGTGCGTTCGCCGCGAGGGCGTCCTTCGACTCGGCCGCGCCGATGAAGCCGACCGGGATGCCGAGCACGGCCGCCGGGCGCGGCGCGCCCTTCGCGATCATCTCCAGGAGGTGGAACAGCGCGGTCGGCGCGTTGCCGATGGCGACGACCGAGCCTTCGAGACGGTCGCCCAGCACCTCGAGGGCGGCGGCGCTGCGGGTGGTGCCCCGCTGCGCGGCCAGCTCCGGCACCGACGGGTCGGACAGCGCGCAGAGCACCTCGTTGTCGGCGGGCAGCCGCTTGCGGGTGACGCCGCTGGCGACCATCTGCGCGTCGCACAGGATCGGCGCGCCGGCCCGCAGCGCGGTCCGGGCGGCCGTCACGACGCCCGGGGAGTACGCGAGATCGCGGACCAGGTCGGTCATGCCGCAGGCGTGGATCATCCGTACCGCGACCTGGCTCACGTCGGCGGGCAGGCCGGCGAGATCCGCCTCGGCGCGGATCGTGGCAAAGGACTGGCGGTAGATCTCCGCGCCGTCCTTCTCGTAGTCGAACATCCTGGTGCTCTCGCTCATCTCGTCGTACGGGCCGTGGCGACGGCTTCGGGCAGGGAGGTACGGGGGACGGGGACGCCGTCCACCAGGTAGCCGCCGCCCTCGGCGGCGAGCACGTCGACCCAGTCGCCGTGCGGGTGGCCGCAGCGGCGCGCACAGCCGGAGTAGTGGACCGGCAGCCCGGTGCGGCCGCCGGGCACGGCGTCGGCCCGCACGTCCGCCAGGGACTTGGCGCAGCCGGGGCGTCCGGTGCAGGCGCTGACGCCGGCCCAGGGCGAGTCGGGGCGGGCGATCAGCCCGGCGGCGGCCAGCTCCGGCAGCCGCGCGGCGGGCGCGCCGACGGCGACCGCCCCGCGCCACGGCGTCAGCCGCACCTCGTCGGCGGGCAGCAACGCCCGCAGCTGCGCCGCGGTGAGCCGCCCGAGCGGCGCGAGCACGTACACGGCCCGCTCGCCGAGCGCGCCGGGCGCGGGCGGCGCGCCGTGCGGCAGCGGCGGCGGTACGGGGAGCGGTTCGGCGGTCACGCCGGCGCGGGCGAGGGCGGCGGCGAGGTCGACGGCCGCTCCGTCCGGGAGTTCCCGCACCCGCCAAGCCCCGCTCGTCCGCGCCGCGCGCAGGAACGCGTCGGCCGCGGCAAGCGCCGCACGGGGGGCGTCCGGAGCGGGGAGGCGGTACGTCTGTCCGCCGATGTGCAGCTGGGCCGTGCCGTCCGCGCCTGCGATCAAGGTCACATCCCCGCCGAGGCCCGCGACATCGCCGCGGCCGTCGTCCAGGACGAAGAGGAAACGGCCCGAAAGGGACGTCGTCCACGCTTCGTCGCACAGCAGCGCGTCCAGCTCCCGGGCCCACAACTGCACGTCCGCGCCGCCGAGTCCGTCGAGGTCGGCGGCCGGGGAGGCGACGATGTTGCGGATCCGTTCGTGCTCGGCCGACGGCAGCAGGCCGACGTCCGCGAGCAGCGCCGCGAGTTCCGCCCCGCAGCCGTCGCCGAGGCCGCGCAGCTCGGCGTTGCCGCGCGAGGTGACGGTGATCCGCCCGTCCCCCAGGGACTCCGCGGCGGCCGCCAGAACCTCAACCTGATGTACCGTCAAACGCCCTGCGGGCAGGCGCAGTCGGGCCAGACGCCCGTCGTCGGCGGGGTGCAGGCGCAGCGCCCCGGGGCAGGCGTCGCCTCGGTCCCGTATGGGACTTTCGCCCGACTCGGGCGACGTGGGTGGGGTGGGCGGCATGGCGGCGAGCATACCCACGGGAAACCGGCCTTCCACGAGGTGTGATCCGGTCGACTCCGCGGCCCCGCCCGGCCCGCCGCGGCCAGGATCTACTATGCACACGGCATGGGGTCGAAGGACCCCGGGGAGGAAGCCCGGTGAGATTCCGGCGCGGTCCCGCCACTGTGAGCCGGCCCCGCCGTAACGGGGACGGTGAGTCAGGAACTCCTGCCATCCACACGACCACCCGGGGCGCGGACAACCCCGAGGAAGGCCAGCGCTCGCATGCGAATCCTGCTGCTGTCGCACTCCGACACCGACCTGCTCAGCGCCCGAGCGGCGGGCGGTCCGGTCGAGTACCGCTTCGCCAACCCCTCCCGCCTCGCGGCAGACGACCTGCCGGGGCTGCTCGACGGCTCCGACCTCGTCGTGATCCGCCTGCTCGGCGGCGTCCGCGCCTGGGAGGAGGGTCTCGACACGATCCTCGCGGCCGGAAAGCCGGTCGTCGTGCTCACCGGCGAACAGGCCCCCGACGCCCAGCTCATGAGCACCTCCACCGTGCCGGTCGGCGTGGCCACCGAGGCGCACGCCTACCTGGCGCACGGCGGCCCGGACAACCTGGAGCAGCTCGCCCGCTTCCTCTCCGACACCGTGCTGCTGACCGGCCACGGCTTCGAGGCCCCGGCGGCCGCCCCGACCTGGGGCCCGCTGGAGCGCACCCCGCGGAACACCGACGGCCCGACCATCGCCGTGCTGTACTACCGCGCCCACCACATGAGCGGGAACACCGCGTTCGTCGGCGCGCTCTGCGAGGCGATCGAGGACGCCGGCGCGCAGGCCCTGCCGCTGTACGTGGCCTCCCTGCGCGCCCCGGAGGAGGAGCTGGTCGAGACCCTCCGTTCCGCCGACGCCATCGTCACCACCGTCCTCGCGGCCGGCGGCACCAAGCCCGCCGAGGCGCAGGCCGGCGGGGACGAGGAGTCGTGGGACGCGGGCGCGCTCGCCGCGCTCGACGTGCCCGTCCTCCAGGCGCTGTGCCTGACCGGCTCGCGGGAGGCCTGGGAGGAGAACGACGAGGGCCTGTCCCCGCTGGACGCCGCCAGCCAGGTCGCCGTCCCCGAGTTCGACGGCCGCCTGATCACCGTCCCGTTCTCCTTCAAGGAGATCGACGAGGACGGCCTGCCCGCGTACGTCGCCGACGCCGAGCGCGCCGCCCGCGTCGCCGGCATCGCCGTCCGCCACGCCCGGCTGCGGCACATCCCCAACGCCGAGAAGAAGCTGGCGCTGGTCCTCTCCGCGTACCCGACCAAGCACTCCCGGATCGGCAACGCGGTCGGCCTGGACACCCCGGCCTCCGCGGTCGAGCTGCTGCGCCGGCTGATCGCCGAGGGCTACGACTTCGGCCCGACGGCCGACATCCCCGGCCTGGTGTCCGGCGTCGGCGACGAGCTGATCTACGCCCTGATCGAGGCCGGCGGCCACGACCAGGACTGGCTCACCGAGGAGCAGCTGGCGAGGAACCCCGTCCGCATCCCGGCCGCCGACTACAAGCGCTGGTACGCCGAACTGCCCGCCGAACTGCGCGAGCAGGTCGAGGAGCACTGGGGCCCGGCCCCCGGCGAGATGTTCCTGGACCGCTCCCGCAACCCGGAGGGCGACATCGTCCTCGCCGCGCTGCGCCGCGGGAACCTGCTGGTCCTCATCCAGCCGCCGCGCGGCTTCGGTGAGAACCCGATCGCGATCTACCACGACCCCGATCTGCCGCCCTCGCACCACTACCTGGCCGCCTACCGCTGGATCGCCGCCCGCGCCGAGGACGGCGGCTTCGGCGCCGACGCCATGGTGCACCTGGGCAAGCACGGCAACCTCGAATGGCTGCCGGGCAAGAACGCGGGCCTGTCCGCCGCCTGCGGCCCGGACGCGGCCCTCGGCGACCTGCCGCTGGTCTACCCCTTCCTGGTCAACGACCCGGGCGAGGGCACCCAGGCCAAGCGGCGTGTGCACGCCACGCTCGTCGACCACCTCGTCCCGCCGATGGCGCGCGCCGACTCGTACGGCGACATCGCCCGCCTGGAGCAGCTGCTCGACGAGTACGCGCAGATCAGCAGCATGGACCCGGCGAAGCTGCCGGCGATCCGCGCCCAGATCTGGACGCTGATCCAGGCCGCGAAGCTCGACCACGACCTCGGCATGGAGGAGCGGCCCGACGACGACGGCTTCGACGACTTCCTGCTGCACGTCGACGGCTGGCTGTGCGAGGTCAAGGACGCCCAGATCCGCGACGGTCTGCACGTCCTCGGCGGCGCGCCCACCGGCGAGGCGCGGGTGAACCTGGTCCTGTCGATCCTGCGGGCCCGTCAGATCTGGGGCGGCACGCAGGCCCTGCCGGGTCTGCGCGAGGCCCTCGGCCTGGACGAGTCGGCCGCCACCCGCACCACCGCCGACGAGGCCGAGGCGAAGGCGCGCGAGCTGGTCGAGGCGATGGAGTACGCGGACTGGAACGTCGCCGCGGTGCCCGACGCCTACGGTCCGGACGTCGCGGCGGTGCTCCGCTTCGCCTGCGAGCAGGTCGTGCCGCGCCTCGCGGCCACCACGGACGAACTCACGCACGCGGTGCACGCGCTGAACGGCGGTTTCGTGCCGGCCGGTCCGTCCGGCTCGCCGCTGCGCGGCCTGGTCAACGTGCTGCCGACCGGACGCAACTTCTACTCCGTCGACCCCAAGGCCGTGCCGTCCCGGCTCGCCTGGGAGACCGGCCAGGCGCTGGCCGACTCGCTCCTGGAGCGGTACCGCACCGACAACGGCGAATGGCCCACCTCCGTCGGCCTCTCCCTGTGGGGCACGAGCGCGATGCGCACCGCGGGCGACGACGTCGCCGAGGCGCTGGCGCTGCTCGGCGTCCGCCCGGTGTGGGACGAGGCGTCCCGGCGCGTGAAGGGCCTGGAAGCCGTCCCGCTGGAGGAACTGGGCCGCCCGCGCATCGACGTGACCCTCCGTATCTCCGGCTTCTTCCGGGACGCGTTCCCGCATGTCATCGGCCTGCTCGACGACGCCGTCCGGCTGGTCGCCGGGCTCGCGGACGAATCGGCCGAGGACAACTTCGTCCGCGCGCACGCCCAGGCCGACCTCGCCGCGCACGGCGACGAACGCCGCGCCACCACCCGTATCTTCGGCTCCCGGCCGGGCACGTACGGCGCGGGTCTGCTCCAGCTGATCGACTCCCGCGACTGGCGCACCGACGCCGACCTCGCCGAGGTGTACACGGTGTGGGGCGGCTACGCGTACGGCCGCGGCCTCGACGGGCGGCCGGCGCGCGAGGAGATGGAGACGGCGTACAAGCGGATCGCGGTGGCCGCGAAGAACACCGACACCCGCGAGCACGACATCGCCGACTCGGACGACTACTTCCAGTACCACGGCGGCATGGTGGCGACGGTCCGCGCGCTGCGGGGCACCGCCCCGGAGGCGTACATCGGCGACTCCACCCGCCCCGAGACCGTGCGCACCCGCACGCTGGTGGAGGAGACGAGCCGGGTCTTCCGCGCCCGCGTGGTCAACCCCCGCTGGATCGAGGCGATGCGCCGGCACGGCTACAAGGGCGCGTTCGAGCTGGCGGCGACCGTCGACTACCTCTTCGGCTACGACGCCACGACGGGGGTCGTAGCCGACTGGATGTACGACAAGCTGACGCAGGAGTACGTCCTCGACCCGGCGAACCAGGCCTTCCTGAAGGAGGCCAACCCCTGGGCCCTGCACGGCATCGCGGAGCGCCTCCTGGAGGCGGAGTCGCGCGGCATGTGGGAGAAGCCGGACCCGGAGACCCTGGCCGCCCTACGCCAGGTGTTCCTGGAGACGGAGGGGGACCTGGAGGGCGACGACGACTGACCTGCGGCCCGGGTTACGATCCCGTCCGCACAATTGTGCGGACGGGGAACGTGACTTGGGGCGGGGTGGTGGGCATGCGTGCCCGTGGAGCGGTGACGACGGCGGTGGCGCTGAGCCTGGGCCTGGCCCTGGGGGCCTGCTCGGGAGGCGGCGGAGGCGGTACGGCTCCGAAGCCGGGCGCCACGCCGTCCGGGAAGCCCTCCGCCACGGCCACGCCCTCGCCCTCGGCCTCCGAGTCGGGGACCCCGGCGAGGCCCCCGGCCACGACCCCGCCGCGGGTCGGGATCACCCCGGGCGTCGGGGGCGGTTCGGCGAAGCCGTACCGGCCGGGCGGAGCCGGCAAGCCCGGTGGCATCCGGAAGAAGGCGGCCGCGGCGGAGCCGCAGAACCCGAACACGGGGCGGAACCCGCGCCCCGCGCCGCCGCGCCCGATCCCGACGCCGGAGGTCCCGCCGCCGTGGACGCCGGGCGACGACGTCGTCGTCACGCCGCCCACCGTCGCCGCGCCGACGTTCACACCGGACACGGTGCGCTAGCGGTACGTGCCGCCGCCCATGGGGCCAGCTCGACTCGGCGGCCCCGGAAGCCCGCGCGGATCCGGCGGTCGTGGGTGACGATCACCAGCGTGCCGGCGTAGCGCGCGAGGGCGGCCTCCAGCTCCTCCACCAGGCCGGGGGCCAGATGGTTGGTCGGCTCGTCGAGCAGCAGCAGGTCGACCGGACGGGTCACCAGACGGGCCAGTTCCAGTTTCCGCCGCTGTCCGGTGGAGAGCTCGCGCACGGGGGTGGCGAGGTCTCCGGCCGCGAACAGCCCGAGGGAGAGCAGTTCCTGCTCCCGGCCCTCGCCGAACGCGGCGGCGACCGTGCGGGGGTCGTCGGGCAGGGCGGTGTCCTGGCGCAGCATGCCCACCCGGGGCGGGGCCGTCACCGTGCCGTCGTCCGGGGCGAGTTCGCCGGCCAGGACCTTGAGCAGTGTGCTCTTGCCCGCGCCGTTGGGCCCGGTGACCAGGAGCCGCTCGCCCGGGTCCAGGCGGAGCGCGTCCAGGCGCAGCCGGCCCTCGACCCGTACGCCGGTCAGATCGACCGCGCGGGCGGGCGCGTAGGTGGGCGCGTCGGCGGGTCCTCCGGCGGCTTCGAAGCCCGCCGTGAACCGCAGCGGCTCCGGCGGTGCGGCGACCGGGTGCTCGGTGAGCCGGCGCTGCTGCTCGCGGGCCGCGCGGATCCGGCTCATCGCGCCGTGCGCCCGTGACCGGGCCCGGAACGCGCCCGCGCCGCTGAAGGACGCCGGGGCCTTGCGGGGGATGGCGGTGAACCGGTCGATGTTCGCGTCGGCGACCGCGGAGTACCGGGCGAGCTCGCCCTTCCACTCCTCGTACTCCCGCTCCCAGCGGGCCCGTTCGGCGGCCCGGCCGGTCAGGTAGCCGGCGTAGCCGTTGCCGTACCGGCGCACGGTGTGCCGTTCGTGGTCCACCTCCAGGACGGTCGTGGTGACCCGGTCCAGGAAGACCCGGTCGTGGGTGACGGCGACGACCGTCCCCCGGTGGGCGCGCAGCCGCTCCTCCAGCCAGGCCACGGCCTCGTCGTCGAGGTCGTTGGTCGGCTCGTCGAGCAGCAGCAGCTCGGGGTCGGCGGCGAGGGTCGCGGCGAGCGCGAGCCGGGAGCGCTGTCCGCCGGACAGCGTGCCCAGCGGGCGGCCGCGGTCGAGCGGGGCGGACTCGCCGAGCTGCCGCAGGACCGTCTCGACGCTCCGGTCGGCGTCGGCGCCGCCGCGCGCCTCGTAGGCGGCGAGCAGCGCGGCGTATCCCTCGAGGTCACCGGTCGCGTCGAGCTCGGCCTCGGCCTCGCGGATCGCCCGCTCCAGCTCCCGCAGGTCGGCGAGGGCGTGGTCGATCGCCTCGCCGACGGTCGCCGTGGCGGGCAGGTCCAGGGTCTGGGCGAGATGGCCCAGACCGCCGGGGGAGACGACGGTCACGGCGCCGTTGTCCGGCTGCTCCAGGCCGGCGAGCAGCCGGAGCAGCGTGGACTTGCCGGAGCCGTTGTCGCCGACGACGCCGACGCGCTCGCCGGAGCGGACGGAGAGTCCGACCCGGTCGAGGACGAGCCGGGTGTCGTAGCGCTTGGTGACGTCGGTGAGATGGACACGGAACAAGAGCGCCTCCTGCGGCGGTCGACGGCATCGCTTGACGAGACGGTACGTCTCGTTTCGCTTCGAAGACCGTACGACATGCGGAGCGCGTTCGCAAGACGCTGCGTCTCGCTGACTTCCGGGAGGCGTCAGACGGAGAGCAGGCGCAGGGCGAGGGCGGCCATCGCCAGCAGCGTGAGCACCACGACCGGGGCCACCTCGAAGTCCTTCTTGCGCAGGTGCGCGATCAGCGCGCCGACGAAGTAGAGGACGACGCCGACCGCCGCCGCGCCGCCGAGCAGCGGGACCGCGAGACCGGCGAGCAGGCCGAGCGCGCCGGCGACCTTGGCGGTGGCGAGCCACGGCAGCCAGGACTCGGGCACGTCCAGCTTGGTCATGCTGCCCACGATCTGCGGATTCCTGGTGAAGGTCAGGAAGGCGGAGGCGGACAGGGCGAACGCCAGCAGGACGGCGACGGAGGCATAGCCGATGAACATGGGGATACTCCAAGAGTCTCAATGGTCCGGGGACGAAAACCGTTGATGACTATAAACGATTTCTCCGGCTCCACAATGGGCCCGCTGCTACGGTGGACGCCATGGCAGCAGCTGACTCCAACGACCGCCTCGGCTTCCTCCTCTCGTACCGGGGAGAGCTGACCGGCACCCGCATCCGCGCCGCGCTGGCCGTCGCCGGGCTGCACCCGAGGAACGCCATGACGCTGATGCAGCTGGCCCCCGGGGCCATGAGCCAGCGGGACCTGGCCGCCGCACTGGAGGTCGATCCCAGCCAACTCGTCGCGATCCTCAACGACCTGGAGGGCTCCGGACTCTGCGAGCGGCGCCGCGATCCGGCGGACCGGCGCCGGCACATCGTGGAGATCACGGACGCGGGCGCGGCCACGCTCGATCAGGTCGACGCAGCGGTGAGCGAGGCCGAGCGGGAGCTCTTCGCGAACCTCACGGACGCCGAACAGGACACGCTGCGCCGTCTGTTGGACCGGGTCGTCGTGGACCGCGGCACGCACGAGTGCGGGACGGAGTAGGCGCGGGGGCGATGCGGCGATTTCCGGCCGGCGCCCACCCGTCCCGTGATTGTTCTAGTAGAGTGCGAACAACTCGAACTAGGGGAGGGTTGGGATGACCTCGGACACGACGCGCCGGATCCGGCTCCCACTGCTGGCCGCACTGCCGTTCCTGCTCGCCCTCGCGGCGTACGCGACGGCGCTCGCCGTCTGGTGGGGACGGCTGCCCGACCCGGTGGCCACGCACTTCTCCGGCGACGGCCGCGCCGACGGCTGGACGTCCCGTACGGGCGTCGCCGCGATCGGCGCGGTGCTGCTGTGCGCGGCAGGCGCGGCGTGGACCGCGTTCGCCCGGCGGAAAGTGCTGGCGGGCGCCTGGGCGACGGCCGGGTTCCTGGGCGTGCTGCTGATCCTCATGCTGCGCGACAACCTGGACGCCCCCGATCCGCAGCTCGTCGTCTCGCCGCTGGTCAACCTCGCCGTGGCGGTGGGCGCCGCAGGGCTCGCGGCGCTGGTGGGGTGGGCGGCGGCCCGGCTCGTACCGGAGGAGGAGCGGCCGGCCGCGGACACGGCGGGCGCGGAGGCGTACGAGCGGCTGCCGCTGGGGCCGGGCGAGGTGGCCGGCTGGTCCCGCGACGCCGGCTCCGGGGTGCTGACCGCGCTCGGCGCGGCGCTGGTCCTGGGCGGTCTGGTCGCGCTGGTCCTCGCGCCGTGGCCGCTCGCGACGATGCTGCTCGTGGTCGGGGCTCCGGGGCTCGCGCTGTCCCGGGTGCGGGTGACGGCCGACCGGCGCGGGCTGACCGTCGCGCCGGCCCTGGCCGGGCGGCCCCGGATCCGGGTGCCGCTCGACGAGGTCGAGAGCGCGGGCGTGCGGGACGTGGACCCCGTGGCGGACTTCGGGGGCTGGGGCTACCGGGTCCGCGCCCACCGCACCGGCGTGGTGCTCCGCTCCGGCGAGGCCCTGGTCGTACGGCGGCCGGGCGGCCGGGAGTTCGCGGTCACCGTCGCCGACGCACGCACCGCGGCGGCACTGCTGAACGCCCTGGTCGCACGCCGGGACGCCGCGCGCGGGGAAGGGGTCTGACCGTGCTGTTCCGGGTGGATCCCGCCTCCGCGGTCCCGCTGGGCGACCAGATCGCCGCCTGCGTCCGCTCCGCACTCGCCGACGGCGCCGCCGAACCGGGCGAACGCCTCCCGGCCGCCCGCCAGTTGGCCGACTCCCTCGGCGTCAACGTGCACACCGTCCTGCGCGGCTACCAGCGCCTGCGCGAGGAGGGCCTGATCGAACTCCGCCGCGGCCGGGGCGCCGTCATCGTCCCCGACGCCACCGCCCCGACCCGCGCCCGCCTGGTGGAACGCGTCCGCGAAGTGGCCCAGGAGGCACGCGAGTTGGGTGTCTCGGAGGAGGAGCTCCTGGGCCTCGTACGGACGGAGCTGGCGGGAGGGTAGAGCCGCACCCGCCGGGGCGCCCGCGCGCCCCGGCGCGGTCAGTCCGTCGAGACCTCCGGCCCCGCCAGGGGTTCGCCCAGGTGGAGGTTCCAGCGGCCCGCGCGCCCCGAGAGATGCGTCGCGGTCAGCGGGCGCGGGTCCAGACGCCACAGCGCCGCGTCGTCCAGGGACAGGGCGTGGACCACCGCCGCGCGCAGGACGTCGGGTTCGACGACCGCGAGCACCGGGCCCGGCTCCAGGCCGTCCAGCCACGCGCCGACCCGTTCCCGTACCGCCCGCAGCGATTCGCCGCCGTGCGGCGCGGCCGACGGGTCGGCGAGCCAGGCCGCCACGGCCGGACCCTCCTCCGCCGCCACCGCGTCGAGCCGCCGTCCGGCCCAGCGCCCCATCGCGCAGCCCGCGAGCGCCGCGCGCGGCTCGGCCGTCGCGCCCAGGCCCAGCGCGCGCGCCGTCTCGCGGCAGCGCTGTGACGGCGAGACGCGCACCCGCGCGTCCCCGGCGTGCAGCGTTCCGGCCGCCGACTGCGCCGCGGCGCGGCCCGCAGGGTCAAGCGGCGCGTCGGCGAACCGGGCCTCGCGGAGCGCCGAGTTGAGCGCCGGAGCGATCAGCGTCAGCCGTACCGTCATCGTGATTCATCCCTCACGGCCTTGGCGGCGACCGTCCGTCGCGGTACGGTCACCGCGACAATTCCACAAACTCGACGACGGCGAGACGGAAGTCCGGTGCAACTCCGGCACGGTCGCGCCACTGTGAGCCGCCCCCTTGCGAGGGGACGGTGAGTCAGACCCGCGGACCGTCGTCGCGCACCACCGTATGGGACGCGAGCTCCCGAGGAGGTTCCACCATGGCCGAGGCCGTCGCCCCCGCCGTCTCCACCAACCCTTCCGTCGCCGTGCCGGCTGCTCTGCCGGTCCGTGCCGTCCTGCCCTGGGCCGTCTTCGGCGGTCTGCTGATGCTGATCGCCCTCTACTTCGTCGGCGCCGAGCAGGGCGCCACCTCCGTCTTCGCGGGCGCCGAGGTGCACGAATGGGTGCACGACGGCCGCCACCTGCTCGGCTTCCCCTGCCACTGAGGGGCGGCAAGCACGTGCACGGTTCCACCGTCAGATCCCTGCTGGTCCGCGGCATGCTCGCGGGCCTGATCGCCGGACTGTTCGCCTTCGCCGTCGCGTACGTCGCGGGCGAGCCATCCGTCGACGCCTCGATCGCGGTCGAGGAGGCGGCGGCCGCCAAGGAGGCCGCCGCCCACCCCGGCCACCACGAGGAGGAGGAAGAACTCGTCAGCCGGGCCGTCCAGTCGACGGCCGGCCTTGCCACGGGCGTTCTCGTCTACGGCGTGGCGATCGGCGGCATCGCCGCCCTCGCGTACTGCTTCCTGGCCGGCCGCGTCGGCCGGTTCACCCCGCGCGCGACCGCGGCGCTCACCGCCGGGGCCGCGTTCGTCACCGTCTACCTGGTGCCGTTCCTGAAGTACCCGGCGACCCCGCCGGCCGTCGGGAACCCGGACACCATCGGGAAGCGCACCACGCTCTTCTTCCTGATGATCCTGCTGAGCGTGCTGCTCGGCGTCGCCGCGACCATCCTCGGCCGCCGCCTCGCACCGCGCCTCGGCAACTGGAACGCCACCCTCGTCGCCCTCGCCGGCTTCGTCGCCGCGGTCGTGCTCGCCTGTGCGGTGCTGCCCGGCAACGACGACGCGGTGGCGGAGAGCTTCCCTGCGGCGGTCCTGTGGGACTTCCGGATGGCGGCCCTCGCGGTGCAGGTCACGCTGTGGGCGGTGTTCGGCGCCGCCTTCGGGTACCTCGCCGAGCGGGTCGCCGGGCGTGCGGACCGGGCCGCCGGTCAGGTCGCCGGTCAGGTGGCGCCCTCTTAGACTGGCCGAGCCGTGCAAAGTACGACAGAGGGAGACGAACCCCATGTCCACACGAGGCAACAAGCGGCGCGCGCGCAAGAAGAAGAAGGCGAACCACGGCAAGCGTCCCAACACCTGACCGTCCTCGCCGAAGAACGTGAGAAAACGCGACACCCCGGGTCGATGCCCGGGGTTTCGCGCGTTTGGGGGGCCGTCATGGGGACGGTGGGGCCGTCTCGGGGACGGCGGCCATCCCGGGGCCGGTGGGGCCGCCTCGGGGACGGTGCGGCACTCAGCCGAAGTAGGCGGCGGCCGTGGGCGTCGCCAGCAGGGCGACGACCGCGAGCGAGCCGAGGGTCGCGAGGGGGAAGCGGACCAGGACCAGCGCGCGCAGCCAGCCGGGGAAGCGGGAGTTGGCGGCGGCGATGACGGCGCGGGCGTCGATGGCGCGGACCGCCGGGTCCTCGGAGCGCCGGAACGCGGCCTCGGTGTACTTCACCGCGAAGACCTGACCGGCCGTGATGAAGCCGACGACCAGGAAGACCAGCGGCTCGGCGATCCAGGACGCGAGCCGCGCGCTGTCGTGGGCGGCGAGGGTGAGCGAGGCGAGGGTGACGAGGAGCGCGCCGATGGAGAGCGCGAGGGCGAACTCCCAGCGCTCCTCCTTGAAGCGGATGCCGTGCCGGGCGAGGACGTCCGCCCCGTGGCCCTGCCGGACGACCTCCGCCTCGGCGGCGCGCTGGGCGGCGGCGCCGGTGAACCAGACGGTGACCGGGATGACGAGGAAGCAGGCGGCGAGGAGGAGCTGGAGGGCGACGGCGAGGCTGACGGTGAGCGGCATGGGAGGGGTCTCCTGGGGTGAGTGTCGAGGGAGTTCGAGTTGCACTAAGTTCAAGTGGTGGGCAGGGGTCGCCCGGATTCAGACGTGGGACGTCAGGCGGCGAGCGCGGTCACGGCGACCGCGAGCGCGGAGCCGGCGAAGACGACGGTGTGACGCACGTTCTGCAGGACGCGGGTCCAGGCGGGGAAGGCGTCCTCGGCGGCCTTGAGCAGCGCCGGCACGTCGATGAGCTTGAGGCTCGGGTCGCCCTTGCGCTCGAACGCGGCCCGGACGGACTGGGCGGCGGTCAGCTGGCTGTACAGGATCACGCCGTTGCCGAGCAGGACGAGAGACTGGAAGATCCAGGTCAGCAGCGGGCCCCAGCTGTTGCCGAAGAAGTTGAGCCCGGCCAGGACCGCGACGAGGGCGGCGATGGAGACCGGTGCCCAGGTCTCGTGACCGCTGGCGTCGAAGCGCATCCCGTTCTCCTCCAGGACCGTGTCCCGCGCACCCTGGCGGCGCAGCTCGGCCTTGGCGGCGACCTTGGCGCGGTCCCCGACGCGGGCCCGCAGGACGGGGATGCTGACGAACGCGGCGGCGACGAGGAGCTGGGAGCCGGCGGCGACGGTGGCGAGAGCGTTCATGGTCTTCCCTTTCGGTCCAGCGCCCCCCTGCGGGGCGCTTGCACTTTGTTCAAGTAGAACGTAGCCCGGCGCTTGAACTATGTGCAAGTGGTCTCTCGAACTTTGTGCAAGAAACCGGGGAGCCCCTATCGTGAGCCCATGCCGCGTGACAACTTGACCCGGGAACAGATCATCCGGACCGCCATCGAGCTCCTCGACGAAGAGGGCCTGGAGGGCCTCAACATGAGGGCCCTCGGCCAGCGCCTCGACTCCGCGGCCACGGCCGTCTACTGGCACGTCAAGAACAAGGACAACCTCGTGACGCTGGCCGGCGACGAGGTCTGGAACGAGATCCGGCTGCCCGACCTCGACGTCGTCGGCTGGCGCGCCGCCGCGTTCTCGATGGCCGCCGACCTGTACGGGATGTTCTACCGCCACCCGTGGCTCGTGCAGGCCTTCGCCGGCCACTTCTTCTTCGGCGTCGGCAAGTCCCGCCTCGACGACCACACCCTCGCCGTCTACGAGAAGGCCGGCTTCACCGGCCCCGAGGCCGACCGCGCCGCGGCGAGCGTCTTCACGTACGTGCTCGGCAACGCGCTGGGCGCGGCCGCCACCGCCTCCCTGACCCGCCGGATCGAGAAGGGCGGCGGCGACGCGGAGGAGGCCTTCGCCGCGACGATGAAGGCGGCCGCCGAGACCGCGTCACGGTTCCCCCGGCTGGCCGCCCGCATCGGCTCGACCGAGTACGCGGAGGGCCCGGAGGAGTCCTTCGAGTTCGGCCTCAACGCCGTACTGGACGGGCTGGAGGCCCGCCTGAACCCGGCCTGACGGCGGGTGCGGCGGTTCCGGCGGCGGGTGCGGCAGGTCCCACGGCGGGCGGGGCGGGCCTGAGGGCGGGCGGACGGTACGTCTCGGTTCCCGCCGGCGTCTCCCCCAGCAGCTCCCGCACCCCCCGCTCCGTCCAGTGCCCGGCCGCGCCCGGCAGCCCGGCCAGATAGCGGGCGATCTCGTCGGCGTCCCAGGCCCCGGCCTCGTCCAGGCCGGCGGCGAGATGCCGCAGATACGCGGGCGACGGCGGCCGCGTCCGCACGTCCGCCAGGCTCCAGGGCGCGGTGAACGTCAGCACGGGCGCCCCGTCGAGCTCCCCGGCGCAGACCAGCGTCTCGTAGATCCCCGGCCCCAGCGCGAGCCGCCCGCCCGCGACGACCGCGGCCAGGTCGAGGTCCGTCCCCGGCGGCCGGTCCATCTCCTGGGCGGCGATGTCGCAGAACTGCCCCGCGCGCAGCAGATGGGCCCGCCCGTACGCGACGCCCGCCGCGCCGGGGTCGTAGTAGCCGCGTCCGCCGGTCCAGACGGGGGACTCGGTGGCGAAGTACACCGCCCCCGGCAGCTCCACGGCCGTCGACCGCACCGGCTCGGACGCGTCCCGGCACCCGGGATACACGCGCTCCGTGCCCGCCGGCGCGCCCCCGGCGAGATAGGCCCGCAGACGCGCGGCATGCATGTTCGACCCGTAGGCCGCGTACCAGACGAACCCCTCGATCATGCTCCGATTGTCCCCCTCCACGCCCCTCCCTATGTTGGAAACAGTGAGGTGAGGAGGGCCGCGATGGCCGCCGCCGTAGCCGTACGCACCGCCGTCCTGGGCGACGGGCGCCCCACCCTCCCGTACGCGGAGGCGGGCGGGCCCGACGGCGCGCCGGTCGTCCTGGTCCACGGCTACCTGGACTCCTGGTGGGCGTTCGAGCCGATGCTGCGCCGGATGCCCTCGGCCCTGCACGCGTACGCCCCGACCCAGCGCGGTCACGGCGACGCCGACAAGCCGGAGGAGGGGTACGGGCCGGAGGACTTCGCCGACGACCTCGTCGCGTTCCTGGACGCCGTGGGCCTCGGCCGCGCGGTGCTTGTGGGCGGGTCGAGCGGCGGCGTGCAGGCCCGGATCGTGGCCGGGCGGCGCCCGGACCGGGTGGCCGGGCTCGTCCTGCTCGGCACGCCCGCGGAACTGGCGGACAAGCCGGGGGTGGCGGAGCTCTGGGAGCGGGTGCGGACGATGGAGGACCCCGTGGACCGCGCGTTCGCGGAGGAGTTCGTGCGCGGGCTGACGGCCGCCCCGGTGGGACGCGGCTTCCTGGAGACCGTGATCGACGAGAACCTCAAGGCCCCGGCGCGGGTGTGGCGGGAAACCCTGCGCGGCCTGATCGAGACGGACCTGAGGGCGACGCTGACCGGGATCCTCGTGCCCACGCTCGTCGTCTGGGGCGACCGGGACCCCCTCCTCCCCCGTACGGACCAGCAGACCATCCTCGACACGATTCCCGACTCACGCCTTGAGGTGTACGAGGGCGTGGGCCACCTCGCGTACTGGGAGGCCCCGGACCGGGTGCTCCGGGACCTGGCGGCGTTCACGGCGGGCGTTACGCTCCCCGGGTGAACGCACGCGAACGCTCCTCGAACGGCTCCTCGGACGGCACCTCGGAAGGTGCCCCCGAAGGCTCCCCGGCCGACTTCCCCTGCTTCTGCCTCCTCTGCGCCCCCACGGAATGGGGCGGCCCGGCGTGGGAGGAACGCGACCGCCGCGTCATGAAGAGCGTGGCCGAGTTCGGCTGGCACGTGATGGGCGTGGCCGGCGGCGACGCCCCCGGCGACTGGGGGTACTCGATCGGCCTCTGGCACACCCTGCGCAGCCCCGAGATCAGCGTCTTCGGCCTGCCCCAGCAGACCGCGATGCGCGTCGTGAACGCGGCGGGCGCGGCGATCCGCGACGGCGCGCCGGTCGAACTCGGCGCGCGCCGCGACGACGTCCTGAACGGCGGCCTCGACGTGATCGTCCATCCGGTGCACCCGAGCTGGTACCACGACTTCTTCGGCGCGGGCATCGACTACTACCAGACCCCGCCGCTGCCGATCGCCCAGTTGTTCTGGCCCGACAAGGCCGGCCGCTTCCCGTGGGAGGACGGCGCGGACGAGCAGTGCCGCAGGCTGCAGCCGCTGCTGTGGATCCCGAAGGAGGAGACGGAGGGCGACGACTGGACGAAGCCGGCGACGACGGAGCAGTAGCGCCGGGAACTCCCCTCGGACCCCCTGAGAACTCCCCTCGGACCCCCTCCATTTGCACCGATCAGGATCGAAGAAGCGGGATCGGGCCGCCCCAACTAACGTGACGTGCATGGACATCACCATCCACACCACGGTCCTCCCACACGACGACCCGGACGCCTCGCTCGCGTTCTACCGCGACGTCCTCGGCTTCGAGGTCCGCAGCGACGTCGGCCAGGGCAAGATGCGCTGGATCACCGTCGGGCCGGCCGGCCGGCCGGGCACCTCGATCCTGCTGGCCCCGCCGGCCGCAGACCCCGGCATCACGGAGGACGAGCGCCGCACGATCACCGAGATGATGGCCAAGGGCACGTACGGCTGGATCCTCCTGGCCACCCCGGACCTCGACGGCGTCTTCGACAAGGTGCAGGCCCGCGACGCGGAGGTCGTCCAGGAGCCGACCGAGCAGCCGTACGGCGTGCGCGACTGCGCCTTCCGCGACCCGGCCGGCAACCTCGTCCGCATCCAGGAAGTTCGCTGAGCCGGAGGGGGCCCGCATGTGCCAACCGGCCTGGGCGCGCGCCCGCATCGAGGCGCAGCGCCTGACGGACTACGCGCGGCTGCGCCGCGTCCGCGACCGGCTCGACCGCGAGTACGCCCGCCCGCTGGACGTCGAGGCCCTGGCGAGGGCCGCGGGCATGACGCCGGCCCAGCTGAGCAGCGGTTTCCACGAGGCGTACGGGATGACGCCGTCCGCGTACGTACGCGCGAGGCGCGCGGCGGAACGGGAACGTACAGAGCACCGCACACCCGCACACGGCAACGGGAGACGACGATGACGAAGCACGAAGGCTTCACCGCGGACGAGCGGGCGGCGATGAAGGAGCGGGCCAAGGAGCTGAAGGCCCCCGCGCGCGGCGCGCGGGGCGCGAAGGCGGACCTGGAGCCCGAGGTCCTCGCGAAGATCGCCGAGATGCCGGAGGCGGACCGGGCGCTGGCGGAGCGCGTCCACGCGCTGGTGCGCGAGGCGGCCCCGGAGCTGGCGCCGAAGCTCTGGTACGGGATGCCGGCGTACGCCCGGGACGGCAAGGTCGTCGTCTTCTTCCAGAGCGCCGACAAGTTCAAGGCCCGCTACGCCACCCTGGGCTTCAACGACACGGCGCGGCTGGACGAGGGCACGATGTGGCCGACGGCCTTCGCCCTGACGACCCTGAAGCCGGAGGACGAGTCCCTGATCAGCGCGCTGGTGCGGAAGGCCGCGGGCTAGGGGGTGTCTGGCGCCGGGCTATGAGGCGGTCCTCGCGAGGGCGGTGAGGCCGGTGACGCAGTCGGGGTGGCGCGGGGTCCAGCCGAGTTCGGCGCGGGCCTTGGCATTGGAGACGCGCAGGTTCGTGGTGGCGATCCGGTGCGCGTACGACATGGGGCGGGTCATCCAGGCCGGTACGGTCGGCGGCGTGGGCGTGCCGAAGGCCGCGGCGACACCGCGGACGTGCGCGCCGAAGCCGGTCGGGGTGTCGTCCGCGATGTTGTACGCCTCGCCCGGCCGCCCGCCCTCGACCGCGAGGGCCACCGCCCGTGCCGCGTCGCCCAGTTCGACCCAAGGCAGTACGCGGCCCCGGTCGGCCACGGCCGGCAGCTTCCGCCCCCGGAGCAGTTCCACGAACGTGTCGGTGCCGCCGGCCCCGTAGAACAGGCCGAAGCGCAGCGCGACGCCCTCGATCCCGTCGGCGCCGAGCATCAGCTCCTCCTTGACCCGCACCGCGTCGACGTGCGCCTGCGAGGGCCGGTCCATGCCGGTGGGCGCGAAGACGTCGGCCTCGGTGAGCACCCGTCCCCCGAAGTCCCCGTACCCGTAACCGAAGACCATCGACTCGGCGATCATCCGCCGCGCGCCCACCGCCCGCGCCGCCTCGACGAGATGGGCGGTGCCCGCGACCCGCAGCGCGTCGGTGGCGTCCAGGTCCCGGTGTTTCATGGGCGACTCGCGCAGCGCGGTCGCCGCGTGGACGACCGTGTCGACGGCCCGCCCGTCGACGGCCGGCTTCTCGACGGCCCTCAGCAGCCCGTCACGGTCCATCAGGTCGGCGACGACGTCGTTGCCGGGCCCCCGGCCCAGGCTCAGCACGCGGTACCCCGCGACGGTCAGCTCCCTGGCGACATGGCGCCCGAAGACCCCGCTCGCCCCTGCCAGCAGCACGCTCTTGGTGTCCTTCATGCCCACGAGACACCCGGACCGCGGCGCACGTGACACCCCATAGCGTTCACCACCGCTCCATTGCAACGTTATCCTTCGACTCGTTGCATTAGACGTCATCGTCGTTGCAATGATTTCAGGGAACTGACCTGCGATTTCAGGGAATTCACGCAACGAAGGCGTTGCCAGATTCTTGAACGCAACGTAGCTTTTCCATTGTCAGAAACACCACGGCAACGGAAAAGCCAGGAGCCCACCATGCAGCAGTTCGCCACCTCCGCCCCCGTCTCGCTCGTCCTCGACATCGCCGCCGGCCAGGTCCGCCTCATCGCCGCCGACCGCACCGACACCACCGTCGAGGTCCGCCCCGAGAACGCCGGCAAGAGCAAGGACGTGAAGGCCGCCGAGCAGACCGAGGTCACCTACGCCGACGGGATCGTGCGGATCACGACCCCCGAGGCCGGCAACCAGATGCTCGGCGCGGCCGGCGCGATCGAGGTCACCGTCCAGCTCCCCGCCGGCTCCCGCGTCGACGCCAAGGCCGCCGCGGCCGAGTACCACGGCGTCGGACGCCTCGGGGACGTCACGCTCGAGGGCGGCCACCGCGCCGTCAAGCTCGACGAGACCGCGAGCGCCCGGCTCACCGCCCTCGACGCCGACGTCACGATCGGCCGCCTCACCGGCGCCGCCGAGATCAGCACGCAGCGCGGCAGCATCCGCATCACCGAGGCCGTCGGCGGCGACGTCGCGCTCACCACCCAGCAGGGCGACATCACCGTCGCCACCGCCCCCGGCACGTCCGCCACCCTCGACGCCCGCACCGAGTACGGCCGCGTCCACAACGCCCTCGCCAACACCGCCGGCGCCGACGCGGCCCTGAACATCCGCGCCACCACGTCGTACGGCGACATCACCGCCCGCACCGCCTGACCGCCCGACCGCGTGACGGCGGGACCGCGTGACCGCGTGACCGCGGGAGCACGACGAAAGCCCCGGGCCGATGCCCGGGGCTTCGTCCGTTCGCGGGTTCGCTCACTCCGCCGCGTAGGCGGCCGTGGCGTAGTCGAGTTCCGGATCGGGCGGCCCGCACCGCAGGATCGCGTCCACCGCCGGCCAGACCTCGAGCGGTACGGCGTAGCAGTGGAGCATCCAGGGGTCGTCCGCGTCCGGCTCGATCACTTCCCGGAGCCGCAGGATCTGCTCGCGGCTGATGGCGTGCCGGGTGCGCAGGAACTCGTCCGCCTTGCTGAACCCCTCCAGGACCCAGTCGACCGGATGGGCGAGGTCTTCCGCATGCTCACTGGACATGCGCTCAGCATGACCGTCGTCCGGGGCCGGGGACCATTCGTTTTCGGGGCCGGCCGTGCCCCTTGGGCGGCGCATACCAGTCCGCCTGAGCTGCGGTTCCGTAGAAAGACACGAACAACGCAGCTCGAGGTGATCAAGGTTTCAGGTTTTCAACGCCTGCTTGAATCAAGGGAGTTGGCGCTGTAATGCTCGGACATGCCGAATCAACGAACAGGAAAAGCCTTGTCCGAGAAGCTGCCTGGCCGTCAGATCGAGATCTCCTGGCCCGACCTCGGCATCACGGTCACCGCCGACCTCGACGGCCGCAACCCGGCGCTCGCCGACGCCCTGTGGGAGTCCCTGCCGTACCGGAGCCTCCAGGGACACGCCCTCATCGCGGGCGAGCACCTGTACCACGTCGCGCCGATCCCCACCCTGCTGCACACCCCCCACGACACCCGTATCCCGGACCGGCGCGAGGCCCCCGACGGCACCGTGTTCTGCTCCGGTCTGCAGCACCTGGGCATCAAGTACGGCACCCTGACGGAGCCGATGCCCGCCACCCCCGTCGGCCGGATCCGTGAGGCGGACATGCCCGCCCTGCTGGAGGCCGGGGCCGCGATCTGGGACGCCGTCTACTCCACGAAGAAGCAGATCCTCGCCGAAGTCCGCCGCGCCGGCGAGCCGGGCGGCCACCGCATCCCGATGCTCCGCGCCGCCCACACGGACGCCGCCCGCCTGATCGCCGACATCCACGCCGAGACCGAGAAGATCTGGCTCGCGCCCCCGTCCGAGCTGGACGACCTCCACCAGGGCGTCATCCCCTCCCGGGCGGGCAACTTCGGCACCGTCCTGCCCACCCTGCTGTTCGTCAACGGCGAGACCAGGCCCCTGGGTTACGCCTCCTACGGCGGGCTCGTCCGCGCCGCCGTCCAGGGCATGCCGATGGACTCCCTCGTCCACATGACCCGCCTCCTGGTCGGCGTCCCCGCCGAGTTCCTGGGCTACTGCGGTCTGGAGCGGCTGTGGGCGTTCACCCAGCGCTTCCTCGCGGTCCTGGACGAGCTCGACCGTGACGACTTCTACGCCGTCACCAGCCAGATGGCCCTCTACATCAACTGCCTCGGCGGCTGGAACCTCCAGCTGTACCCGTGGGAGACCGGGGACCACCTGCGGCAGCAGGCCGCGTAGGGGGCGCCGAGGCCGCATCGGCCGCATAGGCCGGATGAGCAGCCGCCGAACCCCAGGAAGCCGCTGAACCCCGCACCCCGACCCCGTACCCCACACCCGAGGAGAGGGAAGACCTTGAGCGCCGCCGCCCTGCCTGCCCGCGCCGACGCCGTCGTCATCGGCGGCGGAGTGATCGGAACGTCCGCCGCCCACCACCTCGCCGAAGCCGGCGTGGACACCGTGCTGCTGGAACGCGGAGGCCTCGGCGGCGGGGCGTCCGCGCACACGGCGGGCATGGTCCGCACCTACTTCCCCGGCAGCCCCGCCACCGGGCGCAGGGCCGTGCGCAGCCTGAACGCGTACCAGGACTTCGCCCGCCGCACCGAAGCCCCGCTCGCCCTGAAGCGCCTCGGTTTCATGGCGCTGTTCACCGAGGAAGAGCAGCTCGCCTCGTTCGAGGCCGACCATCCGGCCCAGCAGGCCGCCGGCGTCCAGGTCGGCCTGATCGGCGCCCGCGAAGCGGCCGAGCGCAACCCGCTGGTCGACGAGAAGGCCGTCCTGGCCGCCGCCTGGTCGCCCGAGGCGTACCACGTGGACGGCCTCGACATCGTGCGCGGCTACGCCGCCGGCGCCCGCAGCCACGGCGCCCGGCTGTTCACGCACACACCCGTCACACGCATCGACGACGACAACACCGTCCACACGCCGCGGGGCAGCATCAAGGCGGACAGCATCGTGTGCACGGCCGGGCCCTGGTCCGGCGAGGTGGCGGCCATGGCGTCGGTCGACCTGCCGCTGGCGCCCCGAACGATGGAGATGCTGTTCACGGACGTCCCACCCGCCCCGCACCCCGAGCTTCCTATGACGATGCACGCCGCGTCCGGGCTGCGGATCCGTTCCTGGAAGGACCGCATCCTCCTCGCCATGGGCGCGCCCAAGGCCGGGGAGACGCGCGAGGCCTGGCTGGGCCGCATCGCCGGACATCTCGGCACCCTGTTCCCCGCGTTGGACGGCATCGGCCTGCACCGCGCGTGGAGCGGCGACTTCGACGCCGCCCCCGACAACACCGCCCTCATCGGCGCACACCCCACCCGCCGCTTCCTGTACGCGGCCGGATTCACCGGTGCGGGTCTGTGCCAGGCGCCCGCGGCGGGGGAGCAGCTCCGCGACCTACTGATCGCCACATAACCCCATGACAGGAACAGGAAAGAACGCTGTGATCGTTCTTGGATGCAATGGTTTCAGCCGGGTGTCGGAGTTCTTCTCCGAGCGTCTCGGCGCGACCGGCGTCAACAAGCACTACCTCTTGGGCCACGACGCCGCCGCCGCAGTCCTGATCGACGGCCGGCTGGTCGCCGCGGTGGAGGAGGAACGCCTCAACCGGGAGAAGAAGACCACCGACTTCCCGGCGAACGCGATCGACTGGTGCCTGAAGGAGGCCGCGGTCACGTTCGACGACGTCGACCTGTTCGCCTTCCCCTGGAACTGGTCCCCCCAGGTCCTGGACGAGATCCTGGACGGCATCCGCGCCTCGTCGCTCTCACCGGCCGCGAAGACCCGCCTCATGGGCGACATGGCCGATCTGTTCGACCAGGTCGTCAGCCCGGAAGCGGTGCTCGCGGACTTCGAGGCCCGTACCGGCCACCGCCCCGACCCGGCCAAGGTCCGCTTCGTCCCCCACCACCTGGCCCACGCCACGACCGGCTACTACCTCGCCGGCATGAAGGACGCCGCGTTCCTCGTCAGCGACGGCCGCGCCGAACGCTTCTCGACCCTGGCGGGCGAGATCCGCGACGGCCGGATCACCGTCTTCGACGACACGGTCACCGGCGCCCAGTACTCCATCGGCACCCTGTTCTCCGCCATCACCCGCTTCCTCGGCTTCGTCCCCAACAACGACGAGTACAAGGTGATGGGCCTGGCCGGATACACCGTCCCCCCGGTTCCCAACCCCTTCGTCGAGGAGCTCCTGACGCTCCACGACGACGGCCGCTACACCTTCACCACGCCGCTGCGGACCGACGACCTCCACAGCCACGACGCCCTGTTCGAGGAGTACTTCGGGCCCTTCGAGGACACCCTCGCGTACAAGGCCCGCGTCGCCGCCGCCGCACAGGAGATGCTGAACGTGGCCACCGCCCACCAGGTCCGCCACCTGGAGAAGCGGACGGATCTCGACCGGCTGCTGTTCGAGGGCGGCGTCGCCCTGAACTGCCTGAACAACACGCCGATGTTCGAGGGCTCGCGCTTCGAGGACATGCAGGTCAGCTTCGGCGCCTCGGACACCGGCATCACCATCGGAGCGGCCGCGCACGCCTGGCTCAACGACCCCGGTACCACCCCCGCGGACGTCCTCGCCGCCTCCGCCCCCGTCACCCCCTACCTCGGCCCCTCCTACGACGAGTCCGCGATCGAGGAGGCCCTGGAGGCCTTCGCCGGCCGCGTCACCGTCTCCCGCCTCGACGACGACGAGGTGGTCGACCATGTGGCGGAGCTGCTGACGCGGAAGGTCGTCGTCGGCTGGTTCGAAGGCCGCGTCGAACACGGGCCGCGCGCGCTGGGGCACCGCAGCATCCTCGCCAACCCCGGCTTCAGCGACATCAAGGACATCATCAACACCCGGGTCAAGCACCGCGAGCCCTTCCGCCCGTTCGCTCCCCTCGTCCTCGAGGAGCGGGCGCCGGAGATCTTCGACATGGGGCGCAAGACCAGCTCCCCGTACATGACGTTCGTCTTCCCCGTCCGCGACGCGTACAAGGACCGCATCCCCGGCGCCGTGCACGTGGACGGGACCTCCCGCATCCAGACCCTGACGGACGAGGGAACCCCGAGGCTCACGGCGCTGCTGCGGAGGTTCACCGAACTCACCGACGTCCCCTGCCTGATCAACACCTCGTTCAACGTCGCCGGCGAGCCCATCGTCTGCACCCCGACCGACGCCCTGAACTGCTTCATGGGCACCGAGATCGACTACCTGATCCTCGGCAACCACGTCATCGCCAAGAGCTAGGAGCGCACTGTGCCGATCCAGACCCAGATCCAGCGCAAGCACACCATGTACCACTCGACCGTCCTCGACGCCGACCCGGACACCGTGTGGGCGACCGTCCGCGACGCCATGCAGATCCTGGACATCGTGTCCCCGGGCGACCTGGACATCCACCGGGACGTCAGCTGGGTGGAGGGCGGCTCGGTCGACACCGTCCCGGCCCGCTACGACTTCAAGCTCACGCTCAACGGCCGCCTCGTCCAACAGGAGATCGCCGCCCGGGACGAGATCAACAGGACCCAGTCCTACCGCGCCATCGCCCCCACCAGCGGAGTCGCCAAGTACGAGGCCACCATCCGCGTGTTCCCCATCACCAACGACCCGGCCCGCAGCTTCTTCGACTGGTCGCGGACCCTGGACATCGCCGAGGACGCGGACCTGAACGTGGTCGCGGCCATCATCGACGTCATGGAGAAGCAGACCGACGCCGTACGGGACCACTTCGCGAAGACCGCGAAGTGAGCGACGTGGGGAAGGTGAGCGACGTGAGCGCAGTGAGCAACGCAAGCGACGAGCGCGACGTGAGCGACGTGACGTGACGACGCTCGTACTGCTGCGCCACGGCGAGACCCTGCTGACCCCGGAGCGCCGGCTCTCCGGCAGCTCGGGCTCCAACCCGGGCCTCTCCCCGTCCGGCCGCCGCCAGGTCCGGGCGGCAGCGGACGCCCTGGCCCGCCGCGGCGACATCGACGCGATCGTCACGTCACCGATGCGCCGCTGCCAGGAGACGGCCCGTCCCGCGGCCGCGCGCCTCGGCCTGAACGTCCAGGTCGAGGCGGACCTGCGGGAGGCGGACTTCGGCGCCTGGGAGGGCCTGACCTTCGCCGAGGTCCGCGAACGCCACCCGGACGACCTGGGCGCATGGCTCGCCTCGCCCGACAGTCCGCCCACGGGCACGGACGAGACCATGCAGCACGTCAGCCGCCGGGTCTCCGCCGTACGAGACGCCCTCCTGTCCCGCTACGCCGGCGCCACGGTCCTGCTCGTCTCCCACGTCGTACCGCTCCGCACCCTGATCCGCCTCGCCCTCCAGGCCCCACCGCACACACTGTTCCGCCTGGACCTCGCGGCAGCCTCCCTGTCGACGATCACCTACGCCAAGGACGGCACCGCCACCCTGCACTCCCTCAACGACACCCACCACCTGAACTGACCCCACAACGACGAAGCCCCCGGTCAACGAGCCAGGGGCTTCGTCGTTGTGGGGGCGGAGGCGGTGGGGGCAGTGGGGGCAGTCGGAGCGCAACAGCCCCTGCCCTGGTCAGGTCCTCCCCGATACCGGGGGTTTCCGCGACTAGCCTCCGCATCATGCTGCGCATCGCCGACACCCGTACCGGCCGGCTCGTGGAGATTCCCTCCGTACGCCGGCATCTGCTGAGCATCTGCGTCCACCTGCCGGACAGCGACGCCGGGATCGGCACGGCGGACCTGCGGGCGCTCCTGGTCGGCGACGTACTGGCACGCACGGCGGAGCTGCACGGCCTGCAGTCCCGCACGTTCCTCACCACGCCGGACCTGCCGCAGGAACAGGCCCGGGCACTTGATCGCGCCATGTCCGCCCTTGGCATCCACCCGCCCGCCACGGCCGGTGGCTCGGCCGCTTCCGACGTACACGTCCACGCGCACGGGACCGCCGCACAGGACGCGGCGGACGGGGTCCACATCGAGGTGGGCGAGGTCGACCCGGACGCCTTCGACCCGGAGGGCACCGATCCGCTGGCCGCGAGGCTGCTGATGCTCGGCCACGCCTACCGGACGCCGGTCGTGGCCACCGGGACGGCGCTCGACGAGGCCCGGCGGAGGCTGGCGGACTGGCGCCGGCTGGTGGCCGACTGGGCGCAGGAACCGTCCAGACCGATCCCCGCCGACGTACTGCGACACGCCCATGCCGTACTGGCCGACGATCTCGGCGTCCCTGCCGTCCTGGACACCCTGGACACCGTGGCGACGCGGGCCGACGTACCGCCCGGCGCGAAGTTCGAGACGTACGCGTTCCTCGACCGCGTCCTCGGACTGGACCTCGCCCGCGAGGTCGGCCACCAGCACCGGCCGGGGACCTGACGCGCCTCCACCGGCATGTTGTGGCACGGCGGCGTGCCTGCCGCGAGCCCCCGTTCCGAAGGATGGTCACGTGGATCATGCCGGTGTGACCGTCGGTTACGCTCCCCGGCGTTTTGACGTGATCCAGTGGTTCGGGGGTTCGGCGATGGAGTTTCGGTACGGCACGGGCCAGGGCCGGTGGCCGCGGGGGAACGACCTGGAGGCCACCGAGGTCATCCCACGCCTCCCGCACTCGGTTGCAGCCGACGCGTCCGCCGCTCTGCCCGACGAGGTGACATCGACCAGGCCCCTGCCCCGGATCGATGACGCCCACCCGGCCGCCTCCGTCCCCGCCCGGCCCCGTCGGGCTCCAGCCCGCGCGGCGGTTGCCGGCGCCGTGCTGCTGGCGTGTGCGGGCGTCGGTCTGGCGGTCGGCGGACTCCTCTCCGGCCGGGACGGAGCCGTCCCGAAAGCGACGGCGGCCGAGGACGGCGAGAAGGCCGCGCCGAGCGAAGCACCGTCAGCAGGTGGGGCCGACGCGCGAGGAGGCAGCTATCGCGTCACCATCCGGACCTCCGACGCGGACGGCGCCGGTACGGACTGCGATGTGCAGGGCCGTCTGACGGACGCGGAGGGCCGAACGTCGCCGTGGACGGTCCTCGACACCTCTGACCACGACGACTTCGAGGCGGGCGGCACGGACACGTACACGATCGCCGTGCCGGCGGACTTCGGCCGGCCGGTGACGTTCCAGTTGTGGAAGGCGAAGGGTGACGACTGGGCGCCGTACGCCCGTACCCGTATCACCGGCCCGGACGGCTTCGAGGGCCTATGGGGCGGCGAGGCGGAGGCGGAGCGCTACTGGCTCACCGACGACAGCGGGACGCCGGGCGAGGACGACGAGCAGGAGGGCGTTTCGTACGGGCCCTACAGCCCCGAGTGGGCGGTGACCGCTGCCGACGACTGATCGACCGCCCGTCCGCAACGACGTCGGCGGCGCTCACTTGCTCCGGAGCATTCCGAGCGGACCGGGGTCCTCGTCCAGGGCGGTGACCGCCGCCTTCCACCCGGAGTCGTCGCCCTGGAGGGTGCTGCGCAGGTAGGCGGTGGTGAGCTGCTGGATCAGGGCGACGCGGGCGGGCGATTCGTCCGTGGTCTCGGCGACCTCGTACCCGGGGATCCCGCCGAGCGAGTGCTCGGCGCCGAACAGCGTGAGCAGGGTCTTGTCGCCGGGGCTGTGGGTGTAGGGGTCGGTGAACCAGTCGGGTCCGCGGGTGGACAGCGGAGACCGGTCGTGGGGGGGGGGGGGGGGGGGGGGCCGGGGGGTGGGGGGGGGGGCCCCCCCCCCCCCCCCGGGCCGGGGTGTTCATGCTGTCGAACGACGGCTTCATGAAGGGGAAGTGCTCGGCGGCGAACGGAGTCAGGTCGTCACCGAGGCCGGTGAGGGCGAGCAGGACACCCGCTTTGACGCGGGGGTCGGACAGGTCTTCGCCGGGCACGCCGTCGCCGTCGAGGACGCGGGCGCCCAGCAGCGTGCTCACCGTCTGGGCTCCCCAGGAGTGGCCGGCCACGGCGATGCGGCCGTGGTCGAGGCGCCCGGCGAGGCCGGGTACGGCTGCTTCCAGGGCGTCGAGCCCGTCCAGTACGCAGGTGACGTCCTCGATGCGGTGGCGCCAGATCCGCGGGGTGCGCGGGTCCTCGGCGGGGATGGCGAGGGTGCGGGAGTCGAGGTGGGTGGGCTGGACGACCACGAAGCCCTGCGCGGCCCAGTGGTCCGCGAGCGGAGCGTAGCCGTTCATGGACCAGCCGAAGCCGTGCGAGAAGACGACGACGGGCAGCTCGCCGCCGGAAGCGGGTGCGGACACGCGGACCTGGAGGCTGTCGCCGCGGCCGCTGAAGGCGGGCAGGACGACGGGCTTGGCGGAGAGCACCAGGGCGGGTGTGATCTTCGAATCGGACATGGAAGTGCCCATGGAAGTGCCTTTCGTTCGGATCTCCGGGCGCTTGTGCGATGGGCACGGCCGCAGGCGGGGCCGCGGGCCGGACCTGGTTCTTCGAGCGGACGACGCACGGTGTGGTCGGCGGCCCCCGGGTCTGCCATCATGAGTAAAACGGAACACCGTTCCGCAAGAACGATACGGAACACGGTTCCACTTCGCAAGGTTCGTCATGGAAGGAGTGCCGCAGTGGGCGACGGCAACCGGCAGGAGAGTGCGGCCGGCCCCAAGCGCAAGGACGTCCGGCGCAACCAGCAGACCCTGCTGGACGCGGCCGCGGCGGTCTTCGTCGCCTCGGGCGTGGAGGCGCCCGTACGCGACATCGCGGCAAAGGCGGGCGTCGGCGTGGCCACGCTCTACCGCCACTTCCCCACCCGGGCGGACCTCGTCATCGCCGTCTACCGCCACCAGGTCGAAGCCTGCGCCGAAGCGGGCCCGGCCCTCCTGGCGGCCGGCCCCACGCCGCACGCCGCGCTCGGACGCTGGGTCGACCTCTTCGTCGACTTCCTGGTCACCAAGCACGGCCTCGCCGCCGCGATGCAGTCCGACAACGCCGGCTTCGAGGCGCTGCACGCCCACTTCCTCGACCGGCTCGTCCCCGTCTGCACGCAGCTGCTCGACGCGGCCGCCGCCGCGGGCGAGATCCGCACCGACCTCACCGCGTACCAGCTCATGCGCGGCATCGGGAACCTCTGCATCGGGGCCGAGAGCGACCCCCGCTACAACGCCCGCCGCCTGGTCGCGATCCTCGTCGCGGGACTGCACGTGCCGCAGTGACCGGCGCCGCCGTCCCTCTCCGGCAGCCGGCCGAAAGGATCTCGCCCCGGCTGTGCCGCCAAGGGGGACACCCTCGGCGGCACAGGCAGAGCACCCCCCACCCGAGCAACCCCCTACCCTGCGGGGCCTACCCTGCGGGGATCAGTGGCTACGGACGCGGGACGAGAGTCTTCCCCTCAGTGGCTGTGGGACGAGTGACCGTCCTCTGCCTGCTTGGCGGGTGAGTTGGTCGGCTGCTCCTGTTGGTTGGCGGGTGAGTCGGTCGGCTGCTCCTGCTGGGCGGGAGTCTGGCTCTGTTCTGCGGGGGTCTTCGTCGTGGAGCCGCTGTCGTGGCTGTGGCCGTCGGAGCTGATGGTGCCGGCGAGGGCGGTCATGCCCAGCCAGACGAGGGCCGAGACGACGACGACACCGGCCGCGAACGGGCTGACGAGGTGCCGCCAGCGCCCCTTGGAGTCCTTGGCCACGAACGCGACATACGACATGAGCAGGCCGATGGGGGTCATCCAGGCGCTGCGCTCGGGGAACTGCTCGAAGTGCTGGATGCCGCCGCCGACCATGCCGACACCGAAGGACAGCAGCAGGGAGAACGCGACCAGCGAGACCGCCTGGCTCAGCACCGGCCGCTCGTCGGCCAGTACGAACTCGTTGACGACGGTGCCGAGGAGAAACACGAAGGCGCCGACGACGCAGATGATCGTGTACAGCTTCGGATCGATCGGGTAATGGACGACGGCACCGGCGATGAGGGCGGCGCCCATGAAGTACAGCATCTGGCCGCTGTAGCGAGCCGGGAGTGACTTCTTGTCGAAGGCTGGGCGCCGATGCTTCGAGGGGGAAGTCCGGTGGAGCTCGGGCTTGAGAACGGTGGTCATGCGGGTAAGGCCTTTCAGATCTTGCTGTGTCAGAGCAGGCGGAAGCGCGCCGGCACCAGTGGTGCGGCGTGACGCTGGTGCGGCTCTCAGCAGCGCAGGATCGAAAGTCGGTGCAGGCACGGCGGGTCGCCCGTGCGGCTGATCCAGCTGTGCGCGGGTGGCGCCCCACGGTGGAGCACGTAGAGGACGCGGTGGGAGGCTCCGCGCCCGAGGCCGAACGCGAGCAGGGCGCCGACGACGCACAGCAGCGCCAGGCAGGTCTCTTCGGCTCCGCCGTGGTCGTGGCGGGATGCGTGGCCCGGGCTGTCCGGTGTGTGGGCGGCGTCCCCGGGGGAGACGCCGGTGTGAGCATGCTGAGTCTCGTCCGCCCCGCCGATGAGCGGCAACGCGGCGGTGTGGCAGCTGTGGGCTCGCTCAGTGGTCAGGGTGTGCATCGCGAATACGGCAAACACCACCGCGAGGAGTGCTGCCCACAGCAACGCTCCCGTGTGGTGGCCGCGACGGACCTGGCCTGAATTCACGCCTCAGGACCATAGACGGGCTGGGTGGCGAAAATGACAACAGGAGGCGTCCCCACCCCCTGAAAAGAACAAGATCTCATCAGGCGGAGAATATGATTGCGCAGCGTAACGGCGTGGCCGCACCGTGTTGCGATCGAGCAGGGGCCGATATTCTCAGGGCAACCGCAGGGCGAGGAGCCGCCGCAGTGCCGTTGGCGTGTGGCCGAGGTGCTGGCGCATGGTCCGGCAGAGATGGGCCTGGTCGGAGAAGCCCAGGTCGGCGGCGAGGGTGGCGAGGCTGTCCTCGCCCGCGTCCAGACGGTCGAGAGCCCGGCCGACACGGACCCGGTTGCGGTAGCGCGTCAGCGAAACTCCCAGCTCGCGGGTGAAGGCGCGGCTCAGGCGGTAGGGCGAGACGCCGAGGAGCTCCGCGAGCGGCAGAAGCCCCTCGGAGGCGGGGTGGGCCTCGCCGATCGCATGCCGGGCCGCGGCGACGAGCGTCGCCTCGTCCCGGCCGGGGACGCCGGTCGGGACGGCTCCGTCGAGGGCCTGACCGACGGTGGCGGAGAGCAGTCCGACCAGTTCCTCGGCCACCGCATGGTCCACGTCGCCGGTGCGGGCGGACGCCAGGACGCGGCGGTGGGCCAGGTCGAGGCGGGCGTCCACGTAAACGCTCTGGCGAGCCGGGCGGGCCTCCTCACCGGCCACGGCCCGCCACAGCGTGGGCGTCAGGCTGATCGAGGTGCACTCGTCGCCCCCGGCGGCCGGGTGCGCGAAACGCTCCTCCTCGCCCGGGACACCGAGATAGGCCGTCGTCGGGTCGACCTCGGCCGGGGTTCCGGCGGCCCGCCTGCGGAACCGGCCGCGCCGTACGAGCACCACTCGGTAGTCCTCGCGGACCTCCGCCTCCGACCAGCGGGTGTGGTCGTCCCGGCAGTTCACCGCGGTGATGCGGAAGTCGGGCCGGGTGGCGAGGACGGTGGCGGTCAGCACTCCTGAACGCTACGCCGGGGGTCTGACATCGGCCCCGCCGCAAGGATCTTCAAGACCGGGACGGGGCGTGGCGAGCAGGCTGAGCGGCGTCGCACTTCACCCCGTACCGCCATCGAGGAGTCGCCGTCATGTCCGCTCTCGCGCAGATCAGCACCATCGTCATCGACTGTGGTGACCCGGCCCGGCTCGCCGAGTTCTACAGCGAGCTCACCGGCTGGGAGATCACCTACAGGGGCGAGGATTACGCCTCCCTGGCCGGCGGGGAGCACGCCGGCCTGACTTTCGTACGCATCGAGGGCTACCGGGCCCCCGGCTGGCCCGACGCCGGCAAGCACGCCCACCTCGACTTCACGGTCGCCGACCTGGAGGAGGCGGCCGGACGGATCCTCGCCCTCGGAGCGTCGAGGCCCGAATTCCAGCCCGACAAGGACCAGTGGGTCGTCCTCACCGATCCCGAGGGGCACCCGTTCTGTCTCACCACCGGTGCCTGACACGTCACCCGACAGGAGAATCACATGGCTCACATCCACAAGGAATTCCTGATCGACAACTCCCCGGAGAACGTCTGGGAGGCCCTGCGCGAGGTCGGAGCTGTGCACCAGCGCCTGGTGCCGGGCTTCGTCACGGACACCCGCATGGAGGCGGACACCAGGATCGTGACCTTCGCGAACGGTGTCGTCGTGCACGAGCTGATCGTCGACATCGACGAGGCGGCCCGCCGGGTGGCCTACGCGGTGGTCGGCGGCTCGATGGCGCCGAAGCACCATCACGCCTCCATGCAGGTCCTTGCCGCCACCGGGGGGCACAGCCGTTTCGTCTGGACGATCGACGTGACGCCGGACGAACTCGCCGGCCCCATCAGCGAGATGGCCGAGCAGGGCGCGCACATCATGCAGGAGACGCTGAAGTCCACACCGGTCCCGACGGACAGGTAGAGAGCTCGTACCGGGGCCGGGCCGAGAACGTGCCTCGGTCCGGGGCAGGTGGTGCGCAGGTGGTACGCACCACCTGCGCAGGTGGTGCTCGACGCCTGAATAGGTCTCGACAACGACGAAGCCCCAGGTGTCTGACCTGGGGCTTCGTTCACGAGCGGATGACGGGAATCGAACCCGCGCTATAAGCTTGGGAATCACTGCTGCCCAGCTCGAACATCTGTGGTCTGACCTGCGGAAACGCTTCTTGGTATGGCGTTTCTCGCCAATCCCGAGACGCCCGGGTCGACCGCTGTTCACCGCCCTGAAGGGCACGGCTGGGGCACGCTGCCAGAGCCTGGAAGCGATCTGCGTCGACACCAGCACCGGCGAGCCGGCCATGGCCGCGATCCCGGTCGGCCTGCCCACGCGCCACCGTCCGGTGTTCGTGCGCCTGGACGGTGCGACGGTGGGACCGGACCGGCTGGCCCGCCGCTGAGCTTCCCGTCCGACCGGGGAGGTGCCCCTCCTGTCGCCCTTTCCTGGACCTGATCATCGTCGCGATCGCGCTCGGTGTCATCGGCGCATCGTGCTGTTCGTGGCCGACCTCATCCATGCCGCCACGCGCCTGCGCCCGCTCACCGCCGCCTCGTCTGGTGACAGATCGGAGTCCGTCGCACCCGCACGGAGCCGGTCGGCGCATGCCGTGGATGGAGACGGAAACGGATACGCCTCGTGGCCCGATGCCGAAGCCGTCGTCACGAGTGGGAGCTAGCCTGCCTCGCGTCGAGCCGCACTCGTGCCAGGGGCGGACGCTTGCGCATCCTCGTCGAGCAGGAAGGTTTCGACCTCCCCGAAGTCGGGCGCCTGGAAGGGATGTGCGGTGGGATGCGGTGATGCTGCAGCGGTGCAGGGGGACGCCTCTACCGGAGCGGAGAACGGCGAGGTCAGGTCGATGACAGGGGTCCTCTTCATTGCGGGTCCAAGAACGGATCTGGTGTGCCGTGACCGGGCACGGCGGTCCTACAGCTTGCTCATCTTGGCGTACGGACTCAAGATCCGCTCTTGCGTCGAGCCGAAATCCACGACCGCCGCTATCCCGTCCTCGATGCCGGTGACCCGGCCGAGGCCGTGCACGTCGTGTGTGACCTGGTCGCCTACGGCGAACTGCTTAGGAGGCAGCGTGACCGGGGCTTTGAAGGGGCTGGTGGGCAAAAAGCGCTTCGGTGCACTTGGCTTTGTCATTGCTATCAGTATGCGCCCACGCGTATCCGCTACGGCCGTTCACGTCCGCAGCGCGCGGTAGCTGAGAAGGGTCTCCCCGAAAAGCAACAGCCCCAGGTCAGTGACCTGGGGCTTTGTCATGGAGCGGATGACGGGAATCGAACCCGCGCTATAAGCTTGGGAATCACCCGGCACTTGGGCCGGTGTATGGCGCCTGACCTGCAGAAACGTGTGCTGAAGGTTGCGTCGTGGTTACTTCCGCGCCCCCCTTGGTGACCGCTGTTCACCGCCCCTACTGGCGCGTTGTGGCACGCGCCTCCCGGCGGGAGCGTCGGAATGGATGCCTCTGGGGCGCAGGGTTGAGGGGCGCCGGGGTCAGGCCCAGAAGGCATCGGTCACGACGATCTGGGGCTCGGTGTGTCGGCGTATGAAGGTGTAGACGAGCCAGCCTCGTCCGCCGGCCAGGTCCACGATGTGGGGGCCGCCGGGGCTGGTGGAGGCCAGCGGCCGGACGGTCATCCAATGCGGAAGCGAGGCATCGGCGTCGATTCCCCGGAAGTAGGGGTCGTTGGCAGTGACCAGCTCCGCGCGGGCGCTCATGATCAGGTCCCGGCCTTCGGCGGGCATGCTCTGGAAGTCGTCCTGAGCCTGCTTCGTCCAGTCCATTTGCCAGGATGGCCGGGGTGGTTCGTCGATCACTCGCCCGGCTCCCTCTCGGCGGCTTCGTGGCGAAGACGGCTGTACTCCTCCAGGAGTCGCATGGACTCCTCGGGGTCTTCGGATGTGGCGGCGCGAGCTTCGAGATCGCGCATGTGGGAGTCGAGGACGGGATCTCGCGCTATGGCGTACTGCGTCCACCACAGGCGCATGAAGGCCGGCACCGGTGTGACGCTGAAGGCATTGCCGATGACGCGCTTCCAGTGGGCTTCGAAGTCGGGGAGGAGGTGCGGGGCGTGTTCCTGGATCGCCAGCCGGAGCGCTTGGGGGGTGCGTTCGGGCATGGGCGGCAACCGCCGGGGTTCCCCCTCGTACTCCTCGAAGTGGAGTGCATGGGCGGGCATGGTTCGGGGCTCCTTGGACGGAGGGTCAGGCCGCGTCCTGCCGGGCGTCCTGCCGGGCTTCGTGCGGCTGCTGCTGGCTGGTCATCTGCTCGAACCACTCGGCTGGAACCAAGTAAGCGACGGTCTTCCCTTTTCGGGTGATGGCTGCCGCCTCGCCGGCGATCCGGGTCCGGTCCAGGATCTCGCCCATCCCCTTACGAAGGTCGATGGTCGTGTACGTCTTCGTCTCCATGGGCTCCAGTGTATGGCAACTCTCATAGTTGAGATATGTGCCTGTGGTGCTCGGCGCAACACGGGAGGGTGTGCGGAGCTGGTGCGCGGCATCTGAACGGGAGTTGAGGCACCTGGAAGGGCACAACGGAGGTGAGGGGTCTGGACAACGACAAAGCCCCAGGTCGCTGACCTGGGGCTTTGTCGTGGAGCGGATGACGGGAATCGAACCCGCGCTATAAGCTTGGGAATCACCGCTGCTCAGGCGTTCAAACCGCCTCTGACCTGCGGACAAGTCCCTTGTTCGGGCCTGCCGGGAGGCTCTGCTCGCACCCGTGGTGACCGCTGTTCACCGCCCTGAAGGGCACGGATGGGGCACGCGCCGGCCCCTCGGGGAGTCTGCGGTCATCCGAGCGGGACCGCTGCCCACGGGCCGTCACGAACTCGGCGCTCGACAGAGGCCCGAAGGATCCGCGAGGCGAGGCCAGGCTCGGCGGGCCGGTGCGGCCGGACAGGTGTAGTTCGGCACCTGCCTCCGGCGCTGTCCGCCGGGAGCTCCGCGTCGCCGGATTACATGGGCCTGCGCCTCGGCGCGGGGCGTGCCGGTACCCATCGCGGTCCCGGACCCGACGACTGGAAGAGCACCATGGCACAGCGCTACCTTCGCAACCGCACGGGCCGCAGACCTCTACGTCGTGGGCTCGCCACCGCCGTGCTCGCGGTCGGCATGCTGATGGCTTCGACTGCACCCGGGTACGGCACCGGTACCACCACGCCGGCGCCCGGCCCCCAGTTCACGCCGTTGACGGCGGCGGTGATGACCGAACCGGCTCCGTTCATCGCCACGGACGGCAGGACGCACCTCTCGTACGAACTGCTCACCACGAACGCGCTGCCCAGCAGCTCACGGGTGCGGCTGGACCGTGTCGAGGTCCGGGACGCCCGCACACACCGGGTGGTGGGCTCGCTGAGCGGGCAGGCGCTGGCCGATGCCGCCAACCCGGTGGGCGACCCCCTGCCGGGTGCGGACGGGTACACGCCGGCGCCGCCGGGGCCGACGCCGACCGTGATCCCGGGCTCCCAACAGTGGGTCGTCTGGATCGACCTGGCCCTCGACCGCGACCAGCGGGTGCCCAGGGTCCTTGAGCACCACCTCTCCGGCGCCGTCCTCACCGCCTCGGGCTCCTCCCCGTTCGAGGAGACGGTCCAGATCACCCCGACCGACCGCACCGCGCCGCTGAACCTGGACGCGCCGGTCCGCCCCGGCACCTGGTACTCCAGCGAGTCGTGCTGCGGCAACACCCACCATCGGCGCGGCCTCGGCCCGATCAACGGCCGCTTCTACGTGCCGCAGCGCTTCGCGATCGACTGGTACCGGGTCGGCGAGCAGGGACAGACCTGGGAGGGCGACCCCGCGCGGCTCACCAGCTACCTGAGCTACCGGCAGCCCGTCGTGGCGGCGGCCGGTGGCCGAGTGGTGGAGGTCCAGGACGGGATCCCGGACAACACGCCGCCCGTCACGCCGCCGGTCCCGCCGATCGAGGAGACCGTCGGCAACCACGTCACCGTGGAGGTCGCGCCCGGCCGCTACCTCCTCTACGCGCACCTGAAGCCCGGCTCGCTCAGGGTCCGGGAAGGCGACCACGTCGAACCCGGCCGGGTCCTCGGGCTGATCGGCAACAGTGGCAACTCGACCACGCCGCACCTGCACTTCCAGGTGATGACCACGCCCGAGTTCTTCCCGACCGACAGCCCCCCGTTCACCTTCCGGAAGTTCCGCGTCGTCGGACACGTCGAACCCCGGATCTGGGACGACAACCTGGGCCTGCAGCCCACCGGCGTCCTCCCGATCACGCCCTCGCCGTACGACGGACCCCACCGTGCGCGCTACCCGCTCGACCGCGAGGTGCTGGAGTTCTGACCCCCGGGCCGCCTCCCCCAGTGCACGATGCATGGAGCGGCATGGACGACGACGAAGGCCCTGGTCGCTGACCAGGGCCTTCGTAGAAGAGCGGATGACGGGAATCGAACCCGCGCTATAAGCTTGGGAAGCTCATGTTCTACCATTAAACTACATCCGCGTAACGGTCGGTGATCCGTCCGTAGCGTCACACACTGTACCTCATCCCGGACTCCCGACGTGTCGCGTCGTGGGGTCCTTCGTGTTTTCGGGGTCGACCCCGGTGCGGGCGGGGGAAGTTGGGGCGTAGCGTGGGGGGCGGAGTGCCGGATGGAGTGGCGTCCTGTTTATCCCCTAATGTGGCAGTCTCGTCCATGCTTGTTGGGGAAGGGACTTGATGGGTTCGATGGGTTCGATGGAGCGCACCGTCGTCCGTTGTGCCGAGGGGCACGTGTTCAATACCGCTTCGTTCCCGCTGCAGCAGCTCGGGGCCGGGCGGATCGGGCCCGGGCGGCTCATCCGGTGTCCACGGTGTGCGCGGTTGCGGCACGCCGTGCCGGTCGAGCTTCAGCAGCGCTGAGGGCTGTCGCCGGGTGACGTGAGCCAGGGCGTGGACCGTCTCGAATTGGGACGTCCGCGCCCTCTGCGTATCGTGGGGGCGTGCTTCTCTCAGACAAGGACATCCGGGCCGAGATCGACTCCGGCCGGGTGCGCATCGACCCGTACGACGAATCCATGGTGCAGCCCTCGAGCATCGACGTGCGGCTCGACCGCTTCTTCCGCGTGTTCGAGAACCACCGGTACCCCCACATCGACCCCGCCGTCGAGCAGCTGGACCTCACCCGCGAGGTCGAGCCGGAGGGCGACGAGGCGTTCATCCTGCACCCCGGCGAGTTCGTGCTGGCCTCGACGTACGAGGTCATCACCCTGCCGGACGACATCGCCTCGCGGCTCGAGGGGAAGAGTTCTCTCGGGCGGCTGGGGCTCGTGACCCACTCCACCGCCGGGTTCATCGACCCCGGGTTCTCCGGGCACGTGACGCTGGAGCTGTCGAACCTCGCCACCCTGCCGATCAAGCTCTGGCCGGGCATGAAGATCGGCCAGCTCTGCCTGTTCCGGCTGAGCTCGCCCGCCGAGTTCCCGTACGGCAGCGAGCGCTACGGGTCCCGTTACCAGGGCCAGCGGGGGCCGACCGCCTCCCGCTCGTATCAGAACTTCCATCGGACGCAGGTGTGAGCAGCATGAGTGACGTACGGGAGAACCTGACCTACGAGGGCTTCGGGCGCGCCATCCGCGAGCTGGCCCAGACCATCGCCGACGACGGCTACGAGCCCGACATCGTGCTCTCCATCGCCCGCGGCGGCGTCTTCGTCGCCGGCGGTCTGGCCTACGCCCTGGACTGCAAGAACATCCACCTCGTGAACGTGGAGTTCTACACCGGCGTCGGCACCACGCTCGAGATGCCGGTCATGCTCGCGCCCGTCCCCAACGCGATCGACTTCTCCGACAAGAAGGTCCTGATCGCGGACGACGTCGCCGACACCGGCAAGACGCTCAAGCTGGTCCACGACTTCTGCGTCGACCACGTCGCCGAGGTCCGCTCCGCGGTCATCTACGAGAAGCCGCACTCCCTCGTGAAGTGCGAGTACGTGTGGAAGAAGACCGATGAGTGGATCAACTTCCCGTGGTCCGTCGAGCCGCCCGTGGTCACCCGGGCGGGGCAGGTGCTCGACGCCTGAGGCCGGTACGGAAAGGGGCCCTGCCGGAGTTCTCCGGCGGGGCCCTTTCGCGTGCCCGGGAGGTACGCGGCGCCTCGGCCGTCCTCCTGGCGGAAAAAGGTGCGGGGCGGAGGGCAACCACAGCCTCTCCTCGCGTGTCACACAGGCATCACTACGTTGCACGTGTTTCACCTCGGTCCGGAAGGGACCCCACTCTCTGTGATGACTCGTTCCCGCCTGGCAGCCGCGGCCATGACGGCCGCGCTCGCCACGGCCGGCGGCCTGATCACCGCCGCCCCGGCCTCCGCGGCCGTTTCCTGCGCCTCACCCGTGTGGACGGCGCAGTACTTCGCCAACACCTCGTTCAGCGGTACGCCGAAGCTGACCGCCTGCGACTCGGCCATCGCCGAGAACATGGGCAACGGCGACCCCGCCGGCGTCACCCTGCCCAACGACAACTTCTCCATCCGCTGGTCCCTGACCCGCGACTTCGGCTCCGGCGGACCCTTCACCTTCAACGCCGCCACCCAGGACGGCATGCGCGTCTACGTCGACGGCGTCCGCAAGATCGACCTGTGGAAGAACGTCACCGCCACCGCCCGCAAGACGCTCGACCTCAACATCCCGGCCGGCAAGCACACCATCCGCGTCGACTACGTCGCCTGGACCGGATACGCCTACGCCGGGTTCACCTACGCCCCGCGCACCGCGGCCGGCGTCGACACCGTCAAGCCGCTCGCGCCGACCGGCCTCACCGCCGCGTTCGACCCGTGGACGCTGAAGACCACACTGCGCTGGGCCGCCGGCAAGGAGATGGACCTCGCGGGCTACCGCGTCTACCGCCGGCTGAGCCTCACCCAGTGGGCCAAGGTCAGCGGCACCTCGCTGCTCACCACCCCGACCTTCGTCGACACGCCCCCGGCCACCGGCGAGACGTTCCTCTACGAGGTCCGCGCCGTCGACAAGGCCGGCAACGAATCCACCGGCAGCCTCGACGTCACGGCGAAGACCATCGACCACACGGGCCCGGTGGCCCCGACCGGTCTCACGGTCGTCAACGACGCGTGGCTGGCCTACCTGAACTGGCAGCCCGTCGCCGACGCGGCGAAGTACGAGGTGTACGCCTCCTCCGCTGCCACCGGCCCGTTCGAGTGGCTCGCCACGACGACGACACCGTCCTTCATGGCCGACGGGCCCCCGAACACGACGCGGTACTACCGGGTCCGCGGCATCGACGCGCTCGGCAACGCGGGGGCGTACGCCACGGTCACCGGCGACGGCGTCGACCGCACGCCGCCAGGGGCCCCGACCGGCCTGAGCGCCTACGCCCAACCCGGTTCCACCAAGGTGGGCTGGACGGCGCCCGGCGGCCGCTGGGGCGAGGACTGGGACAACGGCGGGCACTACCGCGTGTACCGCTCGCCCGGCAAGACCTTCGACCCTGCCGCCCGCACCCGGGTGACCTGCGCCGAAGAGGGCAGCCACGAGGCGGCCAACAACGGCGCGTGCGTCGACCTGGACATGCCCGTGAACACGTACGTGACCTACGCCGTGACCGCGGTGGACCCGGACGGCGTCGAGTCGGCGTACTCCGCCCCGCTCGTCGTCCGCACCGGCGACACCGAGGCGCCCGGAGCGGTCACCGGCGTGAAGGTCACCCCGCGCGCCGACGGCATGGTGGTGAGGTGGGCCGCCTCGCCCGAGGACGACATCGACGAGTACGTGGTGTGGAAGGGCGTCCGGCAGGCCGACGGCACGGTCAAGTGGCTCGGCCCCGACAACTGCTGGGACAACCCGAGCGACCCGCTCGCGACCCTCTGCGGCGACCTGCCGGACGGCACGAAGCACGTGTACGCGGTGATCGCCGTGGACCGCTGGGGCAACAAGCTGCACCCGAGCGACCCGAAGGTCACCGTCGTCGAGGCCACCGAGTTGGACGTCCGGCCGTCCGTGACCGTCACCAGGAACTGGAACCTCGGCGCCCTGGGCCACGGCACGACGATCACGACCCGGCCGACCGTCACCTGGCAGTGCACCGACACCGCGGTGTGCGACACGGTCGTCGGCTACCGGGTCAGCCGGTGGAACCCGGCCGCCGGGGAGTACCAGCCGCAGCACGCCGGTCTGCTGGCGGCCGCCACCCGGACGTGGGAGGACGCCACGGCGACGAAGCAGAACACGTACTTCTACACGCTGGAGGCCGTGACGGCCGACGGCACCGTGGTGGGCACGTACCCCTGGTACTCCGTCTTCCGGGACTGGGTCTAGGACGCCGTCCGACCCCGCGCCCGAGCGGCCGCCACCCCCCGGGGAGGCGGCCGCTTCCATATGAACTGGTGTGGGACCGAAGGCAGTTGTCGCGGACGGACGTTCCGTGGCCCGTACAAAAAGATCGGGAGTGAGGGCAACCCTCGGTGTGTCTCGCCGGTCACACAGGCACTAGGACGTTTCACGTGTTTCACGTGTTTCACGCGTGTCCGGAAAGGGCCCTGTCTCTGTGATGACTCGCTCCCGGCTGAGCGCTCTGGCCGCGACGGCCGCGCTCGCCGCCACCGGCGGCCTGATATCCGCCGCCGCCCCGGCCTCCGCGGCCGTTTCCTGTGCGTCCCCCGTGTGGACGGCGCAGTACTTCGCCAACACCTCGTTCAGCGGTACGCCGAAGCTGACCGCCTGCGACTCGGCCATCGCCGAGAACATGGGCAACGGCGACCCCGCCGGCGTCACGCTGCCCAACGACAACTTCTCCATCCGCTGGTCCCTGACCCGCGACTTCGGCTCCGGCGGGCCGTTCACCCTCAACGCCGCCACCCAGGACGGCATGCGCGTCTACGTCGACGGCGTCCGCAAGATCGACCTGTGGAAGAACGTCACCGCCACCGCCCGCAAGACGCTCGACCTCAACATCCCGGCCGGCAAGCACACCATCCGCGTCGACTACGTCGCCTGGACCGGATACGCCTACGCCGGGTTCACCTACGCCCCGCGCACCGCGGCCACCGTCGACACGGTCAAGCCGCTGTACCCGACCGGTCTGACCGCCGCGTACGACAACGCGACCCTGAAGACCACGCTGCGCTGGGCCGCCAACAAGGAGATGGACCTCGCCGGCTACCGCGTCTACCGCCGCCTCGGCCCCACCCAGTGGGCGCCGGTCAGCGGTGCGTCGCCGGTCACCGGCACGTCCTTCGTGGACACGCCGCCGGCCACCGGCCAGACGTACCTCTACGAGGTCCGCGCGGTCGACAGGGCCGGCCGCGAGTCCGCCGGCAGCCTCGACGTCACCGTGGCAAGCGCGGACCGCGTCCCTCCCGGCGTCCCCACCGGCATCACCGTCAAGGCCGACTCGTTCATCAACACCCTGAGATGGCAGGAGGTCCCCGACGCCGTCCGCTACGAGGTCCACGTATCCGCCACGGGCACCGGCCCGTTCACGCTGCTCGGCAGCGCCGGCGGGGCGATGTACGAGGACCGGACCGCGCCGATGAAGAGGTACCGGTACTACCAGGTCCGCGCGTTCGACGAGGCCGGCAACGCGGGCGCCTTCTCCGCCACGGCGGCCGGCGACGGCATCGACCTGACGCCGCCTCAGGCCCCGACCCGCATCAGCGGGGACGCGGACGCCACCACCACGCGGATCTACTGGAACATGCCGGGCACGTTCTTCCAGGACCTCGACAACGGCGGGCAGTTCCGCGTCTGGCGCTCGCCGGGCACCACGTTCGATCCGGACCGGCGCACCCGCGTGACGTGCACGGAGTACTACGTTCAGGGCGCCGACCCGATCGAGGGCCAGTGCGGGGACACCGGCGCGAGCCGGGGCACGAACTACACCTACGCGGTCGACGCTGTCGACGCCGCCGGCAACGAGTCCGAGCTGTCCACCCCGGTCACCGTCCGCTCCGGCGACCGCGTCGCGCCCGGCCCGGTGACCGGCGTGAAGGCCACCCCGCGCAAGGACGGCGTGCTGGTGAGCTGGGACGCCTCGCCCGAGGACGACATCGCGAGTTACGCGGTCTGGACCGGCGTCCGGCAGGACGACGGCACGCTCCAGTTGGTCAACTCCGAGTGCCGGGAGGGGCAGAGCGACCCGCTCGCGGTCCTCTGCGGCGACCTGCCGGACGGCCAGCTCTACGAGTACGTGGTCGTCGCCAAGGACCGCTGGGGCAACGCGCTTCTCCCGGGCGACCCGAAGGTCACCGGCGTCGAGGCCGCCGAGCTCAACCTCCTGCCGTCCATTCCGGTCACCAGCGACTGGCCGTTGGGCGGCGGCCCCGTGGCCCACGACACGGTGACCGGCGGCGGCTACGGGCCCAGTGCCAACTGGAAGTGCGAGAACACCTTCGTGTGCCCCACGGTCACGGGCTACCGGGTGAGCCGGTGGAACCAGACGAGCCAGGCGTACGAGCCCCTGACCAGTGAGCTGCTCCCGGCGGACACGCGCTCCTGGACGGACCACAGCGCGACCAGGGGCGACACGTACTTCTACATGCTGGAGGCCGTGCGGGCCGACGGCAGCGTGGCGGGCTACTACATGTGGTACACCGTCGTCCAGGACCGCGTCTGAGGGACTAGGTTCCGGCGTTCTGGTCCGACCGCATGACCCAAGCGGCCGCCTCCGCCACGGAGGCGGCCGTTTCCACGCCCTCCGGCACCGGCGGGCGGCGGACCACGACGACCGGGATGCCGGCCTCGCGGGCCGCGGCGAGCTTCGGGGCGGTCGCGGCGGCCCCGCTGTCCTTGGTGACGAGGACGTCGACGCGGTGCCGACGCAGCAGCTCGCGCTCACCGTCCAGGGTGAACGGGCCGCGGTCCAGGAGCACTTCGGTGCGGGCCGGCATCGGCGGCTCCGGGGCGTCCACCGACCGTACGAGGAACCACTGCGGGCAGTCCGCGAAGGCGGCGAGGCCCATGCGGCCGGTGGTCAGGAAGACCCTGTCGCCGAGGCCGTCCAGCATGGCCGCCGCCTCCTCCAGCGAGCGGGCCTCGTGCCAGTCGTCGCCCTCGACCGGGACCCAGCCGGGGCGGCGCAGTGCGAGCAGGGGAACATGGGCGGCAGCGGCCGCCCGGGCCGCGTTGAAGCTGATCCGCTCGGCGAAGGGATGCGTGGCGTCGATGACCCGGTCCACCGCGTGCCCGCCGATCCACCGCGCGAGCCCGTCCGGGCCGCCGAACCCGCCGATCCGCACCTCGCCCTCGGGCAGCCGCGGGTTCGCCACCCGGCCGGCGAGCGAGCTGGTAACCCGCGCGTGCGGGTGCAGCAGCCCGGCGAGGGCGCGGGCCTCGGCGGTCCCGCCGAGAATGAGTACGTGCACGGGAGTCCCTTCATGAGTTCAGGCGGCGGGCGCGACGCCCAACTCAAGCACACCGGTCTGCGGCCGGGCTGGACGACGGGGGCGTGCGCGACGGCGGCGACGACCGCCGCGTACACGGCGCTGCTCGCCGGGGACTTCCCGGACCCGGTGACGATCACGCTGCCGAAGGGGGGAACACCGTCGTTCGCACTGGCGGCGGAGTCCCTGGCGGGCGGCGCGGCCATGGCCGGCATCGTCAAGGACGCCGGCGACGACCCGGACGTGACGCACGGGGCGCTGGTCCGGGCGACGGTACGGCTGCTGCCGCCCGGGGCCGGGGTGGTGTTCAAGGCCGGTCCGGGCGTGGGCACGGTGACGCTGCCGGGGCTGCCGCTTGAGGTGGGCGAGCCGGCGATCAACCCGGTGCCGCGGCAGATGATGCGGGAGCATGTGGCGCGGGTGGCCGCCGCGCACGGCGGCACGGGCGACGTGGAGATCACGGTCTCCGTCGACCACGGCGAGGAGCTGGCGCGTTCCACGTGGAACCCGCGGATCGGGATCCTCGGCGGCCTGTCCATCCTCGGCACGACCGGGATCGTCGTCCCCTACTCCTGCTCGGCCTGGATCGACTCCATCCGGCGGGGCGTCGACGTGGCGCGGGCCGGCGGCCTCACCCACGTCGCCGGCTGCACGGGCTCCACGTCCGAGCGGACGGTGACGGAGCTGTACGAGCTTCCGGAGATCGCGCTGCTCGACATGGGCGATTTCGCGGGCGCGGTCCTCAAGTACGTCCGGCAGCACCCGGTGGACCGGCTCACCCTGTGCGGCGGCTTCGCGAAGCTGTCCAAGCTCGCCGCCGGGCATCTGGACCTGCACTCGGCCCGTTCCCAGGTCGACAAGCCCTTCCTGGCGGACCTGGCCCGTGCGGCGGGCGCGTCCGAGCCCCTGGCCGCCGAGATCGCAGGCGCCAACACGGGCCTGGCCGCCCTCCGCCTCTGCGAGGCGGCCGGCGTCCCCCTCGGCGACGCGGTCGCGGCCCGCGCCCGCGACGAGGCCCTGGCGGTCCTGCGCGGCGCCCCGGTCACGGTCGACGTGGTCTGCATCGACCGCGCGGGGACAGTGGTGGGCCGCTCCGCCCCTAAGGGGCCGTAGCCGCCGCGGCTCAGCAGACGTGTCGCTCGCGGGCTGGGTCGTAGAGGTGGCTGTCGCGGAACTGGGAGGCGGCGAGGGTGCGGCCCACGAGGATGACCGCGGTCTTGGTGATGCCGGCGGACTTCGTCTGTGCCGCGATGTCGTCGAGGGTGCCGCGCAGGACGACCTCGTCGGGGCGGCTGGCCATCGCGACGACCGCCGCGGGGCAGTCCGCGCCGTAGTGCGGGAGCAGTTCGGCGACGACGCGGTCCACGTAGCGGGCCGCGAGGTGCAGGACGAGCAGCGCGCCGCTGCGGCCCAGGGTGGCGAGGTCCTCGCCGTCCGGCATGGGCGTGGCCTGCTGGGCGATGCGGGTCAGGATGACGGTCTGGCCGACGGTCGGGACCGTCAGCTCCCGCTTCAGGGCCGCCGCGGCCGCGGCGAACGCCGGCACGCCGGGCACGACCTCGTACGGGATGCCCGCCGCGTCGAGCCGCCGCATCTGCTCGGCGACCGCGCTGAAGACGGACGGGTCGCCGGAGTGCAGCCGGGCCACGTCGTGGCCCTCCTCGTGGGCGCGGACGATTTCGGCGACGATCCGGTCCAGGTCCAGGTTCGCGGTGTCGATCAGGCGCGCGTCCGGCGGGCATTCGGCGAGCAGTTCGCGGGGGACGAGCGAGCCCGCGTACAGGCAGACCCCGCAGGACGCCAGCGTGCGCGCACCGCGGACGGTGATCAGGTCGGCCGCGCCGGGGCCGGCGCCGATGAAGTAGACGGTCATCCCTCTTCAGAACCTTTCGTTACGGACCACTGGGTGACCGGCATCGCCTGCCGCCAGCCGGTGAAGCCGCCCACCGGGACGGCCTGGGCGACGGCGAGCCGGACCAGCTCGCCGCCGTGCCGGCGGTACCAGTCCGCCAGCAGCGCCTCGGACTCCAGCGTGACGGTGTTCGCGACCAGCCGGCCGCCGGGCGGCAGCGCGGCCCAGCAGGCGTCGAGCAGGCCGGGGGCGGTGAGCCCGCCGCCGATGAACACCGCGTCGGGGGTGGGCAGCCCGGCCAGGGCCTCGGGGGCGGGGCCGGTGACGATGCGGAGTCTCGGCACGCCGAGCGCGAGCATGTTGTGGCCGATCCGGTCGGCGCGCCCGGGGTTCTTCTCGACGACGATCGCCCGGCAGGTGCGGTGCGTACGCATCCATTCGATGCCGATGGAGCCGGAGCCGCCGCCGACGTCCCAGAGCAGTTCGCCGGGCGCGGGCGCGAGGGCCGCGAGGGTGGCCGCGCGGACGTGCCGCTTGGTGAGCTGGCCGTCGTGCTCGTACGCCTCGTCCGGCAGGCCGGGCACGGCGCCGAGGCGGAGCGTGCCCGGGTCGCGGACGCAGTCGATCGCGATCACGTTCAGGGCGTCGAGCCGCTCGGCGTCGTCCCAGGCGGCCGCCGTGCCGTCGACGATCCGCTCGTAGGGGCCGCCGAGCTGTTCGAGGACCCGCATCCGGCTGCCGCCGTAGCCCCGCTCGCGCAGCAGTCCCGCCACCAGCCCCGGGGTGTGGCGGGTCGCGCTGAGGACCAGCAGCCGCCGGCCGTCGTGGAGGGCGGCGGTGAGCGAGGCGAGCGGCCTGCCGACCAGGGTGACCGTCTCGACGTCCTCCAGCGGCCAGGAGAGCCGGGCGCAGGCGTACGAGACGGAGGACGGGTGCGGCAGGACGCGGATCCGGTCGGCGCCGATCGTCTCGGCGAGGGTGCGGCCGATGCCGTAGAACATCGGGTCGCCGCTGGCGAGCACCGCGATCCGGCGGCCCTCGTGCGCGGCGATCAGTTCGGGGACGGCCTCGCGCAGCGGGGAGGGCCAGGTGACGCGCGCGCCGAGGCAGACGTCTGAGGGCGCCAGCCACAGCTGGCGGTCGCCGCCGATCAGTACCTCGGCCTCGGTCAGGACCCGGCGGGAGGCCTCGGGGAGCCCGTCCCAGCCGTCCGCGCCGATGCCGACGACGGAGATCAGGGGCGGGGGTACGGAGCTCACGCCGGAACTCTACGTGACCGGAACATGACCTCCGAGGTGAGCCGGATCACCCCACATCACCGCGGGAATAGGGCGCGGTGGGTCACCGTTGAGCGAGTCAGTTCAACTTTCAACAACTAGACTCCCCCAACAACCAGCGCGAAAGGCGATCACGATGCAGTTCGGAATCTTCACCGTCGGCGATGTGACGACCGACCCCACCACCGGCCGCACCCCCACCGAGCACGAGCGCATCAAGAACACCGTCGCCATCGCGCTGAAGGCCGAGGAAGTCGGCCTGGACGTCTTCGCCACGGGCGAGCACCACAACCCGCCGTTCGTCCCGTCCTCCCCGACCACCCTGCTCGGCCACATCGCGGCCCGCACGGAGAACCTGATCCTCTCCACCTCGACGACGCTGATCACCACCAACGACCCGGTGAAGATCGCCGAGGACTACGCGACCCTCCAGCATCTGGCCGACGGCCGCGTCGACCTGATGATGGGCCGAGGCAACACCGGTCCGGTCTACCCGTGGTTCGGGCAGGACATCCGGCAGGGCATCCCGCTCGCCATCGAGAACTACGCGCTCCTCCACAAGCTGTGGAGGGAGGACGTGGTCGACTGGGAGGGCAAGTTCCGCAGCGCGCTCCAGGGCTTCACGGCCACCCCGCGCCCGCTGGACGGCGTCCCGCCCTTTGTCTGGCACGGCTCCATCCGGTCCCCGGAGATCGCCGAGCAGGCCGCGTACTACGGCGACGGCTTCTTCGCCAACCACATCTTCTGGCCCAAGCAGCACACCGAGAAGATGGTCCGGCTCTACCGGCAGCGGTACGCGCACTACGGCCACGGCACCCCGGAGCAGGCGATCGTCGGCCTCGGCGGACAGGTGTTCATGCGGAAGAACTCGCAGGACGCGGTACGGGAGTTCCGCCCGTACTTCGACAACGCGCCGGTCTACGGCCACGGCCCGTCCCTGGAGGAGTTCAGCAGCCAGACCCCGCTGACCGTCGGCTCCCCGCAGGAGGTCATCGACCGCACGCTGTCCTTCCGCGACTACGTCGGCGACTACCAGCGCCAGCTGTTCCTGGTCGACCACGCGGGGCTGCCGCTGAAGACCGTCCTGGAACAGCTCGACATCCTCGGCGAGGAGGTCGTCCCGGTGCTCCGCAAGGAGTTCGACAACATGCGCCCGGCGGACGTCCCGTCCACCGCGCCGCTCCACCCCGCCGTACTCACGCAGCAGGAGGCGTAAGCAGCCATGCAGACCCTGAAGCTCGTCGCCGTCTCGGCCGGCCTCAGCTCGCCGTCCTCGACCCGGCTGCTCGCCGACCGCCTGCTCCAGGCGGCCCGGTACAAGCTGGCCGAGCAGGAGTACGCGGTCGACGTCGAGGTGATCGAACTGCGCGACCTGGCGGTCGACATCGCGAACAACTTCGTCACCGGCTTCCCGTCGCAGAAGCTGCAGACGGCGATCGACACGGTGACCGGCGCGGACGGGGTGGTGGCGGTGACGCCGGTCTTCACCGCCTCGTACAGCGGCCTGTTCAAGTCGTTCTTCGACCTGATCGACCCTGCGGCCCTCACCGGCACCCCGGTCCTGGTCGCCGCCACCGGCGGCACCGCCCGCCACTCCCTCGTCCTCGACCACGCCCTGCGGCCGCTGTTCGCCTACCTCCGCGCCCAGGTCGTCCCCACGGCCGTGTACGCGGCCTCGGAGGACTGGGGCACCGGCGGCGACGCGTACACCGAGGGCCTGCCGGCCCGCATCACCCGCGCCGGCGAGGACCTGGCCAGGGCCGTGGCCGCCCGTCCGGCCGCCACGCCGGCGGACGACGAAGTCGTCCCGTTCGAGCGGCAGCTGGCCGACCTGCGGCTCGACTGACGAGAGGCCGCCGTCCCGCCGGGGAAACCGGGCGCTCCGCCGTGCGCTCCCCGCGCGCACGGCGGATGATGCCCCCATGGACATCAAGCTGGAGCTCATCGGGGTGCCCGTCAGCGACGTCGACCGGGCCAAGGACTTCTACGAGAAGGTCGGCTTCAACGCCGACCACGACGTGACCGTCAACGACGGCATCCGGTTCGTGCAGATGACGCCGCCCGGCTCGGCCTGCTCGATCGCCTTCGGCAAGGGCATCACGGAGATGGCCCCGGGGTCGCTGGACAACATGCAGGTCGTCGTCACGGACATCGAGGAGGCGCACGCCGACCTCACCGGCCGCGGCATCGACGTCAGCCCCATCGACGACCAGCCCTGGGGCTCCTTCGTCTACTTCGCCGACCCCGACGGCAACCGCTGGGCCGTGCAGCAGACCACACCGCGCAACGCCTGACCCACCTGCTGGCTCAAGGCCCGACCTACCTGCGGTTGTACAGGCGCATCGTGATCGTGCCGAACACCGCCGTGAACAGCAGCGACCACCCCACCGACCAGGCGATCTCCGTCGCCGGCCACTCCCCCGCCATCAACTCGCGCACCGCCGTGGACACGTGCGTCACCGGGTTGTTGTTGACGAACGCCTGCAGCCAGCCGGGCATCGTGCTCGGGTCGACGAAGACGTTGGAGAGGAAGGTCAGCGGGAAGATCACCATCATCGCGACGCTGATCACCGCCTTCTCGGTGCGCAGCAGCAGGCCGACCATCGTCCAGATCCACGAGAAGCCGAACGCGAACACCAGCAGCAGGACGACCCCGAGCACGACGCCCATCACCCCGCCCTCCGGGCGGTAGCCGATGATCAGGCCGACGGAGAGCATCACCAGCGAGGCGATCACGTAGCGGACCACGTCGCCGAGCAGATAGCCGACCATCGGGGCCGGGCGCCAGATCGGCAGCGTGCGGAAGCGGTCGAAGACGCCCCGGTCGATGTCGTTGTTGACCGACGACCCGGTGTACATCGTGATCATCACGACGCTCAGCACGAGGATGCCCGGCAGCAGGAACTGGATGTAGTCCGACACCGAGCCGGACAGCGCGCCCCCGAAGAGGTACGTGTACATCAGCACCATCATGATCGGGAACGCGGTCACGTCGAAGAGCTGCTCCGGCACGTGCTTGATCTTCAGCATCGCCCGCCACCCGAACGTCAGCGAGGCCGACAGCGCGCTCGGACGCTTCGGGCGCTCGTGCCCCACGAGCAGCTCGGCCAGTTCGTCGGCCTTGGGCGCGACGAAGTCGAGGGCCGCGGTGTCCTTGTCCTTGTCGGTGGTGACGGTGGTCATGCCGCCGGTTCCTTCCGTCCCTCGTCCCGTCCCTCGCCCCGTCCCTCGTCACGGCCGTCCGTGAGCGCCAGGAACACCTCGTCGAGGCTCGGCTGCCCCAGCGCGAAGTTGTCGACCGTGATCCCGGCCCTCGCCAGCTCCGCGAGCGCCCGCGCGGCCTGCTCCGACGCGCCCAGGTCCGTCCCGTGGCCGTTCACGGTCGCCGTGAGCGCCACGGGGTCCGGGTCGAGCTGTACGGACGCCCGCAGCGCGCTCGCCAGCACCCGCTCCGCGTCGGGCCGCTGCGCCGGGTCCCGGAGCCGTACGTGCACCGAGCCCGAGCCCACGGACGCCTTCAGCTCGCCCTTCGTGCCCTCCGCGATGACCTTGCCGTGGTCGATCACGGCGATCCGGGACGCCAGCTGGTCCGCCTCGTCGAGGTACTGCGTGGTGAGCAGCACCGTCGTGCCCTGCGCGACGACGGCCCGCACGATGTCCCAGACCTGGTTGCGGCTGCGCGGGTCGAGGCCCGTGGTCGGCTCGTCGAGGAACAGCAGGTCGGGGACGTTCAGCAGGGACGCCGCGATGTCGATGCGCCGCCGCATGCCGCCCGAGTAGCTCTTCACCTGCCGTTCGGCCGCCCCGGCAAGCCCGAACGCGGCGAGCAGCCGCGCCCCGCGGTCCTTCGCGGCGGGGCGGGTCATGCCGAGCAGCCGGCCGAGCAGCACCAGGTTCTCGGTGCCGGTGAGGTCCTCGTCGACGGAGGCGTACTGGCCGATGAAGCCGACCCGGTCGCGTACGGCGTCGGCCTCGCGCACCACGTCCCGGCCGAACACCCGGGCGCTGCCGCCGTCGGGGCGGAGCAGGGTCGCGAGCATCTTCACGGCCGTGGTCTTCCCGGCGCCGTTCGGCCCGAGCACCCCGTAGACCGTCCCGGCCGGGACGCGCAGGTCCGCGCCGTCGACGGCGCGGTTGGCGCCGAAGACCTTCACGAGTCCGTCGGTCTCGATGGCGAGGTCGGACATGCGCATCCTCCGGGCCGGGGGTCGTTCGGGCCGCTTTTCCCAGTCTCCGTCGTCCGGCGACCGGATGCCACAGGGCCCGCCCGCGCCGGCCCTAGGCCCTGATCGGCCTGCCCCGGGCGTCCTCGTGCGTGTAGTACATGTAGAACGTGCCGAGCGTCGTGCCCGCCATGATGATCAGGCCGAGCACGGACGCCGACAGGATGCTCGCGCCGGAGAGGCTGAACAGGAAGCCGACCGCGCCGCCCGCGACCACGCCCCAGGCAGCCGCGTGCAGTTCACGGGGCAGCAGGGGCCCGACGGTGTGCACGACGTAGACCGCGCCCGCGAGCACCACTCCGGAGATCAGGCCGAGCCACAGCTGGCCCCAGGACCATCCGCCGCCGCCGCGTGCGACGGTCGACGTGTAGAGGCCGTAGACGACGCCCAGCGTGACCGGGAAGCCCCAGCCGCGGGTGACGCCCTCGTAGTGCCGTGCGTGGCGCCGGACCGGCGCCGCTGCGTGTGCGGCCATGGCAGGGCTCCTTCCCTCTCGGGGATCTCATCCTCCAGAGCACACCCACGGCCCGGGTCCCGCAACCGGACCGGGCGCGCCACGGCCTTCACCCGTTCGGCGCAGCAAAAAGTCCCGTTCCGGACGACCGCTTCGACGATGAGGTCATGAGCCAGAACACCGCACCCCCTCCCGCGCCCACCCCGCCGCAGGGCAGGTCGGGCGAGTCCGCCTGGGCGACCGGCGGCACGGTCTTCGCCGGCGTGCTGATGACGGTCACCGGCATCGTGGACATCTTCCAGGGCATCGCCGGAATCGCCGAGGACAACGTGTACGCGCGCGTCGGCGACTACGTCTACCGGTTCAACCTCACCGCCTGGGGCTGGATCCACCTGATCCTGGGCGTCGTCATCGCCGTCACCGGCTTCGGGATCCTCCGCGGCGCGGAGTGGGGCCGGGTGGCGGGCATCGCGCTCGCCTCGCTGAACATCGTGGCGCAGTTCCTGTTCCTGCCGTACCAGCCGTGGTGGGCGCTGTTCTCGATGGCCCTCTCGGTCTTCGTGATCTGGGCGCTCGCGTCGGACGAGTCGTACGGCAAGCATCCGATCATGTGAGACGCGCCGCCGGGGCGCTGCGACACTGGGCGGGTGCCCGCGCAACAGGTCCGTACGCTCGCCGCCTGGGCCGCCGGGCTGCTCGTCGCCGTCCCCCTCGTGACCGCGGTCTGCCGGCTGGCCGGCACGGACGGCGTCACGCCGGTGCCGCAACTGCTGTCGGCGCTGCCGCTGATGGCCGTGCCGGCCGTGCTCGCGCTGGTCCTGGCGCTGGTGGCGCGGCGGCGGGTGCTCGCCGGGGTCACCGCGGCGGTGCTCGCGGTGACCGGGTGGTTCGTCCTGCCGTACGGGCCCGACGGCACCGGGGCCGGCGGGCCGGTCGTCGCGCGGGTGCGGGTGCTCGCCGCGAACGTCGAATTCGGCCAGGCGACCGGGCGGTTGCTGGCGGCGGCGCGGGCCGAGCGGGCGCAGCTGGTGTTCGTCACCGAATGCGACCCGGCGTGCGTGCGGACCCTCGCGGAGGGCCTGCGGGACCGGCTGCCGTACCGGGTGACCGTGCCCGGGGCGGGCTCCACCGGCTCGGCGATCCTCAGCGCGTACCCGCTCGTCGCGGAGGCGCCGCTGCCGGCGGCGATGGGGATGCCGGGCGCGACGGCGCGGATCGGGGGCCGGGAGGTACGGCTGCGGCTCGCGCACCCGCTGCCGCCGCTGCCGGGGCAGGTCGACGACTGGCGGGCGGAGCTGGGGCGGGTGCGGGACTGGGCGGCCGGGGCGGTGGCGGCGGGGCCGCCGGTGCTGCTGGCCGGGGACTTCAACGCGTCCCAGGACCACGAGGCGTTCCGGGACGTGCTGGACACCGGGCTGCACGACGCGGCCCGGCTGACGGGGGCGGCGCGGACGCCGACCTGGCCGCGGGAGGGGGCGGTGCCGACGTACACGCAGATCGACCATGTGCTGGCCGGCGCGGACTTCACCGCCCGCGGCACCCGCTTCCTCGACCTGCCGGGCAGCGACCACCGGGCGGTGCTGGCGGAGCTCGACCTGCACGCCGACGGTTGATTTGTCACGCTTGTGGCATGAGCCCCATGAACAACGAGCAGATCCTGGAGAACATCGGGCAGCTCGTCGAGGAGGAACGGTCCCTGCGGCAGCGGACCGGTGGGCTGCTCCCGGAGGAGCTGACCCGGCTCGCGGAGCTGGAGGTGCAACTGGACCAGGCCTGGGATCTGTTGCGTCAGCGGCGCGCCAAGTCGGAGTTCGGCGAGGACCCGGACACGGCGGCGGTCCGCCCGCCCGCGGAGGTGGAGGCCTACCGCAGCTGACCAGGACCGCAGCCGACACAGGACCGCAGGTGACACAGGACCGCAGGTGACACGGGGCGGGCCCACCGCGTGACCCTAGGGTGGTCGCATGGTTCGTCGTGCTCGGCTCGCTCAGCTCGCACCGCCCGAGTGGCTCGTGGCGGGGCTGCGGCCCCAGAAGGCGCCGGTGCCGTGGGCGGCCGTGGCGCGGGCCTCCGTCGCGCTGTCCGCACCGCTCGCCGTCGGGATGGCCACGGACCGGCCCGTGTACGGCGCGCTGGTCTCCATGGGCGCGCTCTCCGGCGTCATCGGCGACACCGCCGACGCCTACCGGATGCGGCTGCTCAACATCGCCGTCCCCCAGCTCTTCGGCGCCCTCGGCGTCACCCTCGGCTCCCTCGTCTTCGGGCACGGCTGGACCACCGTCGTCGTGGTCACCCTCGTCGCGCTCGTCTCCGGGATGATCTCCTCCATCGGGGCCATCGCCTCCGTCTCCGGGCTGCTCCTGCTGCTCAACACCGTCGTCGGGGCCGGTCTGCCGATGCCCGACCCGTGGTGGCTGCCGGCCGTGCTGCTCGGCCTCGGCGGACTGGTCGTCCTCGCGCTGAGCCTGCTCGGCTGGCCGCTGCGGCGCGGCGCGCCCGAGAAGGCGTCGGTGGCCGCCGCGTACCGGGCCGTGGCCGACGTCCTGGAGGCCGCGGGCACCGACGCGTACGAGGGGCGCCGGCGCGACGTCACCCAGGCGCTGAACCAGGCGTACGACCTCATCGTCGGCCGCCGCGCCCGCGAGCACGGCCGGGCGCCCGTGCTGATCCGGCTGCTCGCCCAGCTCAACGCCCTGATCCCGCTGGTCGAGGCGGCCCCCGCGTCCCATCTGAAGGCCCGTCGGACCGGGCCGATGCCGCCGCGCATCCCGGCCGCCGTGCGCGATCTCGCCGACGCCGTCGAGGAGGGCCGCACCGGCGACCACGAGCTCGACCTGCCCGCCCCCGCACTTCCGTCCGAGCGGGCCGTCGACCACGCCCTGCGCTACGCCGCCACCGTCGTCCACAAGGCCGAGCCCAACCCGTACAACGTCGACGACCGGCTCGGCCGCCCCGCCGCCCTGCGCGTCCGGATCCGCCGCACCGCCCGCGGCGTCCTGCTGTCCGACGAGTCCTGGCGGTACGGGCTGCGCCTCGCGCTGTGCATCGGACTCGCCCAGGCCCTGGTCTCGCTGATCGAGGTGCCCCGCTCGTACTGGGTCGCGCTCACCGTCACCTTCGTGATGAAGCCCGACTTCGGCTCGGTGTTCTCGCGCGCCGTGCTCCGCGCGCTGGGCACCTGCCTCGGCCTGGTGACGGCGGCGATCGTGCTCGCCGAGGTGCCGCGCGGCTGGTGGGACGTGCCGGTGATGTTCGTCCTCGCCGGTCTCATCCCCGCGTTCTCCGCGAAGGGGTACGCCTTCCAGACCGCCGCCATCACCCCGGTCATCCTGTTGCTCTCCGACCTGATCAACCGCGAGGGCTTCGACCTGATCCTGCCCCGCCTGTACGACTCCCTCATCGGCTGCGGGATCTCCCTGATCGCCGGCTATCTGCTCTGGCCGGAGTCCTGGCACACCCGGATCGGCGACCGGCTCGCCGACGCCGTCGCCGACGCCGCGCGGTACGTGTCTCTCGCGTTCTCGGCGAACGCCTCCGAGCAGCCCGCCCGCGTCCGCTCCCGCCGCAAGCTGTACCGCGACCTGTCCGCCGTGCGCGCCGAGTTCCAGCGCGCCCTCACCGAGCCGCCGCCGACCGGAGCGCGCGCCGCCGCCTGGTGGCCGCTGCTCGTCGCCGTCGAGCGGATCGTCGACGCCACCACCGCCGCCCGCGTCCGCGTCGACCACGGCGCCCCGCCGCCGGACCTGGCCGAGGCCGCCGCCATCGAGCGGGAACTGCGCGAACTCGCCGCCGGGCTGCGCGAGTCCGAGATCCTGGTCGAGGTGCACACCGAGCTGACCGGCCCCGACGACAGCGTGCTGCGCCCGCTGCGGCAGGAGGTCCTGGCCGCCCGCGCGATCGCGACGCCGACCCCCAAGTAGCGCGCGGCGCCCACGTGCTGCGCCGGCAGCGGAATCCCTGCCACCGCCGTCACCGCAGACCGGCCGGTACGACTACGATGCGCCCATTCACGCGCGCACCGGAAGGCACCCGCACCCAGGCGGCCAACGGCGCCGGAGGCACGCACCCACTCCGCAGCTCCACAGCGTCCCTTTCCCACGGGTCACACAAGGACATCCGCCATGCGCAGTTCCACCGGCAGAGGGCTCCAGGCCAACGTCCTCGGCACGTCCGACACCGTGGTGATGGCGGTCGCCGGCAGCGCCCCGGCGTACTCGCTCGCCGCCACGACCGCCGTCCTGTTCGGCGCGGTCGGGCATGCCGGTCCCGCCGCGCTGCTGTACTGCGCGCTCCCGATGCTCGGCATCGTCCTCGCGTACGCCCGGCTGGGCCGGATCGACGTCAACGCGGGCGCCGGGTACTCGTGGGTGGGCCGCACCCTGCACCCGTTCCTCGGCTTCCTGTCCGGCTGGGCGCTCGTGGTGTCCGCGACCGTGTTCATGGTGGCCGGCTCGCTGCCCGCCGGCGTGCTCACGCTCTCCCTGATCGACCCGGACCTCGCCGGGAACACCCCGCTCGCCGCCGCCGTCGGCGCGGGCTGGTTCCTGATGATGCTGCTCGTGGTGCTCGGCGGCACCCGGCTCACCGCCCGCGCCCAACTCCTGCTCACCGGCGCCGAGATCGCGATCCTGCTGGCCTTCCTGCTGGCCGCACTGCTGCACCGCGGCGCGGCGACCGCCTTCGACTGGTCCTGGTTCGGGCTCGACGGCTTCGACGGAACGGCCGGCTTCGCGTCGGGCGCGCTGATCGCCGCGTTCTACTACTGGGGCTGGGACGTCACCAGCAACCTCAGCGAGGAGACCCGGAACAGCGGGCGCACCGCGGGGCGGGCCGCGCTGATCGGCTTCGGCGTCGTCTTCCTGCTCTTCGAGGCCGTCACGGTCACCGTGAACGTGCTGCTGAGCGCCGAGCGGATCGAGGCCGGCGGGGCGAACGTGCTGGCCGTCCTCGGCCAGGAGATCTGGCCCGGCGTCGGCGGGAAGGTGCTGGTCGTGGCCGTGCTGCTGTCCACCGTCGCCACCCTGGAGACCACCCTCATCCAGGTCACCCGCTCCCTGTTCGCGATGGGCCGCGACCGCACCCTGCCGGAGAGGCTCGGCGCCGTGCACCGCCGCTGGAACACCCCTTGGGTGGCCATCGCCGCCGTCGGCGTGGCGGCGCTCGTGCTGTTCGCCGCGGCGGCCGCCGCCGGCTCCGTGCAGTCGGTGCTGCGCGACGCCGTCGCCGCCATCGGGCTGCAGATCGCGTTCTACTACGCCCTCGCCGGCCTCGCCGCCGTCGTCGCCTACCGGGGTCTGCTCCTGCGCTCCGTACGGGACTTCGTGCTCGGCGGGGTGTGGCCGCTGCTCGGCTCGGCGTTCATGCTCTGGGTGTTCGCCCAGTCACTGGGCGAGCTGTCCGGCACCTCGCTCACCATGGGGCTCGGCGGACTGCTCCTCGGGCTCGTCCCCATGGTCGTGTACTGGCGGAAGGGCAGCGCCTACTACCGGCCCGCGCCCCTGTGCGCCACGCGCGCGCTGGCCGCCGACCCGCCGCCGTCCACCCGGCGACCGCGCCGCCCGCGCCGGGACGACGGGGTACCGGCCACGGACTTCTGACGAACGACCGCTGACGAACGACTGCTGACGACCGAACCGCCGACGACCGAACCGCCGACGACACACGCGCCTCACCGACACCCGCCGAGCCGCCCGGAAGGAGAGCCGATGGCCGCCCGCCGCCGCCCCGCCCGATTCGTACCGGATTTCGACCCCGACCACGGCGACCGGCCGCTCACCGCCGCGCGCCAGGACATGGTCATCGGCCGCTGGCAGGGCGTCCGCGACCTGTTGCGGGCCACCGGCACGGACTGGGCGCGCCGCACCCACCGGCTGCGGCTGCTCTCGCACGCCGCCGCCGACAGCTCGGCCGCGGAGTCCTGGCGGGCCGCCGAGCCCGACGACCCGGACGCGGCGGTGCTGCGGGCGGCGACCGTGGTCGTACGGGTCTTCAACGAGGCCATCGCGATCGGCCGCGGCTCCGCCGTGGACCGGGGCCGCCTCGACGCGGCGGTGGAGGCGTGCCTGCAGGCGGCGGAGGCGGCGCCGGGGGACCCGATGCCGTGGGTGTCGCTGCTGACGGTGGCCCGGCTGTACGAGGGCGGGGTCGCGCGCGGCGAACTGCGGCACTGGTTCGACGAGTTGCGCCGCCGCGACCCGTACAACCTGGAGGGCCACGCGCAGGTGATGCGGTACTGGTCGGCGCGCTGGCACGGCACGCACGGCGCGATGTACGACTTCGCGCGCAACGCCGCCGGGATCGCCCCGCCCGGCTCGCCGCTGCCGGTCCTGGTGCAGATGGCGCGGGTGGAGGAGTACCGCTACATCGCCGACGCGGCGCGCGGCCGGGGTCCGGTGCGCGGCTTCGACCAGCACTGGAAGCACGAGCTGGCGGTGACGGAGGTGCGCCGCACGGCCGAGCGCTGGATCGACGACCGGGACACGGGGCGCCCGGTGGCGCCGGAGGAGGTCGCCGACCTCAACTACCTTGCGCACGCCGCCTGTTACGCGGGCGAGCACGTGGTGGCCGGCCGGGTCCTCGGGATGCTGGGGGCGTGGGCGGCGTGGGTGCCGTGGGCGTACACGGGGGACCCGGAGGAGCAGTTCACGAGATTCAGGGAGGGCCTGGACCTCGGTTGAGTTGTGAGGCGCTCACGAAGCGAGGGGCACGGGTGGACGGCCCCGTGCCCCTCACTCGTCTCAGACGTTCACCGCTCAGACGCCGATGTCGTCGCCGTCCGTGCGGTAGACCGCCACGACCGACGGGCGGACGATCTTACCCGGGCCGTCGGGCCAGACGGACGCCGGGTTCTCGACGGACGCGCCGTCGATCTCGCCCGGGTGCTGGACCGCGACCAGGACACGGCGGTCCTGGATGATCGGGCCGCAGGTCTCGGCGCCCTTCGGCACGGTCAGGAACTGCTTCAGCTCACCGCGGCGCTCGCCGTGGGTGGCGACGCCGAACAGGCCGTCGTGCGAGCCGAGCTGGTTGCCGTCCGTGGAGATCCACAGGTTGCCGTACGGGTCGAACGCCACGTTGTCCGGGCAGGAGATCGGGCTGACCTTCTCCTTCGGGAAGCCCGCGAAGTACGTGGCCGGGTCGTTCGGGTCGCCGGCGACGAGGAACAGACGCCAGGCGAAGCCGTCCGAGGCCGGGTCGTCCCAGTGCTCGGCGAGCTCCAGGATCTGGCCGTGCTTGTTGAGGTTGCGCGGGTTGGCCTCGTCCGCGCCCGGGTTGGTGCCCTTGCCGCGGTTGGAGTTGTTGGTCAGCGCGACGTACACGCGACCGGAGCGCGGGGACGGCTCGACGTCCTCGGGGCGGTCCATCTTGGTGGCGCCGACCTTGTCACCGGCGAGGCGGGTGAAGACGAACACCTCCTCGGCGGTCATGCCGGGGACGTGCGAGACCGCGCCGTCCGGGCCCGCCGTGGCCAGCGGGATCCAGACGCCGGAGCCGTCGAACTCGCCGTCGTTCGGGAGCTTGCCGGTGCCGTCGATCTCGGCGGCCGGAGAGTCGCCGGAGAGCTTGGCGACGTACAGGGTGCCCTCGTCGAGCAGGGTGAGGTTGTGCGCGTGGGCGGCGCGCGAGCCGCCCTTCTTCATCCGCTTCGAGGAGACGAACTTGTAGAAGTAGTCGAAACGCTCGTCGTCGCCCATGTAGACGACCGGGCGGCCGTCGTCGGTCAGGCGCGGCTGCGCGGCCTCGTGCTTGAAGCGGCCGAGGGCGGTGCGCTTGCGCGGGGTGGACTCCGGGTCGTACGGGTCGAGTTCGACGACCCAGCCGAAGCGGTGCACCTCGTTGGGCTCCTGGGCGACGTCGAAGCGCTTGTCGAAACGCTCCCACTTGCGCTCGGTGGGGCCGGCGGCGATGCCGTAGCGCTTGTCGGTGGCGGAGGAGCCGTTCGCGAAGTACTGGTTGAAGTTCTCCTCGCCGTGGAGCGTGGTGCCCCACGGGGTGGTGCCGCCGGCGCAGTTGTTGAGCGTGCCGAGGACGGTACGGCCGGCCGGGTCCACGGAGGTCTTCACCAGGGCGTGGCCGGCGACCGGGCCGGTCAGCTCGAACTCGGAGCCGTTGTGCAGACGCCGGTTGAGCGGGTGGCGGCGGACCGGGGAGAGCTTGCCGGAACGGTGCTCCTCCTGGACGACGACCACGGACAGGCCGTGCGCGGCCCAGGCGATCTCGACCTGCTCGCGGGTCGGGTTCGCGGCGTCGTAACCGCGGAACATGAGGACTTCGTCGGTGTACTCGTGGTTGGCCACGAGCACCTGGCGGCCCCGCTCGCCGCGGAGCGGGAGCAGCGAGAGGAAGTCGTTGTTGTAGCCGAACTGGCCGGCCTGCGCGGCGGCGGTCTGCTTCTCGGCGTCGAAGGCCGGGGCGCCGCGGAGGATCGGCTCGCCCCAGCGGATGACGACGTTCTGGCTGTAGCCGGCCGGAACGGTGACCTGGTCGGCGGTGTTGGGGGCGACCGGCTGGAAGCGGAGGCCGCGGGCGCCGTCGTTGCGGCGCTTGTACGCGGCCGCGGCGGCGGCCGGGGTGGCGTCGGCGGAGGGCGCGCCGCCGAGGGCGATGCCGGCGCCGGCGGCGGAGGCCACGGTGACCACGGCGGCGGCGCGCATCATCGAACGGCGCGAAAGCGCGCCGGCTATGACGTCGCCGACGTACTCGTTGTCGCTGGTGTTCGGCACCTCGTGGAAGCAGGCGTCACCGCAGCGGTAGCGGCAGGTGAGCGCGGAACGACCGCCCCCGTGGGGGTTGGTGTTCAGCAGCGGCAGCAGTTTGCGCACTTCGTCCTCCTCCGGCGCACACTGCGCCGACATGGTGTCGGGTATCCGTCCGGCGGTGACGGTATGTGCGCGGATCTGCACGCGGGCAGCGGTGGAATGAACGGCTGATGAACCCGCGGCGACCGGGCGCGACGAAGGGCCGACCGGGGCGCGGGCGGCGACACGGCAGGCCGCTAACCTTACGTGTCCGCCCTGGCCAGGGATGATTCCCCCAGTACGGACATAGACGGCACACCACTCATGCGAAAGGCCTCGCTCATGGGCATTCGGAGTTTGCTGCGCAAGGTGTTCGGACGCGACCGTGCGGAGCAGAACGAGTCGCCGGCAACCTCCGTCCCGACCCAGGCGGAGCCGACGGCCACCACGACCGCGACCAAGGACGCGCCCACGGTCCCCGCCCAGAGCCAGGCGGAGAAGGCCGCCCAGGCCCTGGTCGCCGCGTCCTTCGACAACCCGCCGCAGGCCAAGGTCCCCGAGGCCCGCACCGAACAGCCGGCAAGCACGCCCGAGACCGAGCCGGTTGCGGAGCCGCCGGTGACGGTCGAGGAACTGACCGCACTGGTGGAGACGGCGGAAATCGGCACGGAGGCGGACGCGGCGAAGACGGACGCGCCTGAGGCGCAGGCCGACGCTGCGAATGAACCGGCGGCCGAGACCGCCAAGTCGGAGGCGCCGGCCGCGGAGGCCGAGCCGGAGACCGCTGCGGCCGAGACCGTGGCCGAGGAGCCTGTGGCCGAGGCCGAGGCCGCCGCCGAGGAGCCGGAGGCCGTCGCCACGGCCGAGGAGCCGGAGGCCCAGGCCGAGGACGCGCCGGAGGCCCAGGCCGAAGAGGCACAGGACGCCGAGGCCGAGACGCCGGCGGAGCCGGTCGTCGCCGAGGCCGACGCCGAGGAGACCCCGGCCGCCGATGAACCGGCCGCCGCGGCCGCCGAGTCGGAGGAGCCCGCCGCCGAGACCGAGGCCGTCGCCACGGCCGAGGAGCCCGAAGCCAAGGCCGAGGACGCGCCGGAGGCCCAGGCCGAAGAGGCACAGGACGCAGAGGCGCAGGCCGAGGACGCCCCGGCCGCCGAGCCTGAGGCGCAGGTCGAGGAGCCGGCCGCCGACGGCGACGTGTCTGAGGCGGCGGACGATGAGGGCGCTCGTGAGGTCGTCGTTGCGGCCGCCGGCACCCCCGCGCTCACGCTCGCCCGCGTCAAGAAGGGCGCGCCGCAGGTCGTGGACGCGTACAAGGCCGCCGGCGCCGTGCTCAAGGCGCAGGGGCTGACCGGGACGCGCGCGGCGGTGTACCTCGTGGTCGACCGGTCGCTCTCCATGCGCGGGTACTACAAGGACGGTTCCGTCCAGCACCTCGCCGAGCAGGCGCTCGCGCTCGCCGCGCACCTCGACGAGGAGGCGACCGTGCCGGTCGTGTTCTTCTCGACCGAGGTCGACGGCACGGGCGACCTCACGCTCGAGAACGTCGACGGCCGCATCGCCGGCCTGCACGACTCCCTCGGCCGCATGGGCCGGACCAACTACGACCGCGCGATCGCCGAGGTGCTGGCGCACCACGAGAAGGCCGACCCCGCGCGCCCCGCGTTCGTGGTGTTCCAGACCGACGGCGCGCCGGAGTCCCGTACCGCCGCGACGCAGGCGCTCGCCTCCGCCGCGGACCGCCCGATCCACTGGCGGTTCGTCGCCTTCGGCGAGGAGGACGCGAAGGCGTTCGACTACCTCCGCAAGCTGGACGTCCCGCACGCGGCGTTCTTCCACGCCGGCCCCACCCCGGCCGAGCTCCCGCACCCGGTGTTCTTCAAGGGCCTGCTGGACGGCTACACCGCCTGACCGGCCGACGCGTCACCGCGCGCGCAGCGACCACGAGCCCCGCCCCCGCCCCGGGGGCGGGGCTTCGTCGTCGTCGCCCCCGGGGGAACCCCCACGGGAACCATCCGCCACCCCGTCTCCGTTGATTCCCACGGGTGTTGACCGTGTGCTGAGGGGGGACATACCGATGACCACGAGTGTCACGAACCACGGCGGCGAGGACTGGCTCGACCTGGCCGACGCGCTCGACCTGCTGCGCGTGCAGGTGGCGGAGGCCCAGCGCCGGGCGCAGCGGTCCGAGGTCCGGTTCGGGGTCGACGAGATCACCGTCGAGTTCGAGGCGGAGCTGATCCGCACCCGCGAGGGCGGCGGCGGTCTGCGCTTCGGGATCGTCGAGGCCAGGGGGCGTACGGAGGGCAGCCGCAGATCCGTGCAGCGGATCGCCCTGAAACTGCGCCCGCAGCGCGCCGACGGCGGCGACACGGCGATCGGCGACATCGAGTAGCACGGGAGCACACGCACGGGGAGCACACGCACGGGGAGCACGGGCACGGGGAGCACGACCGGAGCGAGCGCGTACGGGGGTGCGCATGGAGATGGACCGTGCCGTGCAGATACGCGCGCGCCGCGGCGACGGGCCGGCCCGGTTCGGCTCCGGCTACCTCGTCGCGCCCCGGCTGGTCCTGACGGCCGCCCATGTCGTCCCGCCGGACGCCGCCGACGTCACCGTGACGCTGCCCGGCCCGGGTCTCGTCGCCGACGCCGACACCGACGCCGAACCGCGCCCGTGGCGGGCGGCCGTGCGCTGGCGGCGGGAGGACCGGACGGCCGACGCCGCCCTGCTCGAGGTGACGGACGCGGACTGGCAGGCTCCGCCGTCCTTCGCGGGCAACCCCAACCGCCGCGTCCAGCGCTGGGGCCTGCTCGTCACGGCCGCCGCCGAACAGCCGGTCACCTGCCTGGGTTTCCCGCGCATGGGACGGACCGTGCCGGAGGCGGGCGCCCCGCCGCGCCGCACCGCCGAACAGTTCTCCGCCCGGATCAACCCGCTGACCGGCGCCGCCGCCCACCGCTACGAACTGCTTGGCGTCCACTCCCCGTACGGCCCCCACGCCTCCGGGGCGGCGGACGACGCCCCGTCCCCCTGGTCGGGCATGTCCGGCGCGGCCGTGTTCCGCGACCGGCTGCTCATCGGGGTCGTCCGGGACGACCGCCACGCCCGCACCGGAGCGCGCCTGACCGCCACCCGCAGTCGCGCGCTGGTCGCCGACCCCGGTTTCCGCGCCGTCGTCACCGCGCACGCCGCCGTCCCACCGGAACTGGAGGCCGCCGAGCTGGACGGGCTGCTCGACCCCGCGCCGCCGGAGCGCGACCTGCGCTCGCCGCTGATGCTGCTGCGCGCCGACACCGAGGCCGTCGCCTTCCGGGGCCGCGCCGAGGTCTGCGACGAGCTGCTGGCCTGGTGCGAGCAGGACCCCGAAGTCCTGTCCGTACGGGCCCTGGTCGGCCCCAGCGGCCAGGGCAAGACACGGCTCTCGCGCCGGCTGACGGCCACCCTGCGCGCACGCGGCTGGGCGGCCGGGCAGCTCCGCTCCGACCTCCGGTCCGGCCCGGGCGTGGCGCCGGACCTGAGCCCGCTGGCCCGGCTCCAGGTCGACGCCCTGGTCGTCGTCGACTACGCGGAGATGCAGCCCCGGCTCGTCCGGCAGCTGATCGCCGAGGCCCGGCAGGCCGGGCGGCGGTTCCGCATCCTGCTGCTGGCCCGCTCGGAGGGCACGTGGAAGACCGCCGCGCTCGGCGCGTCCGGCGCCGTGCACGACATCCTGAGCACCGCTCCGGTCGTCCGGCTGCACGCCCTCGACGACACCGTGGAGGGCCGCGACGAGGCGTTCGCGCTGGCCGCCGCCGACCTCGCGCCGCTGCTCGGCCTCGTCCCGGGGCACGCCGGGGTGGACTGGCCCGCGCTGGCCCGGCGGGCGCGGCCCGCACCGCGCCGGAGACGCGCCGCCTTCGAGGCGGCCCTGACGGTCCAGATGGGCGCGCTGACCGCGCTGCTGCAGCTCGGCCCGCGGCCGCTCGCGGACGGCCTCGACACGGTCCAGGAGGGCCTGCTGCGGCACGAGGAGCGGTACTGGGAGAACACCGCGGAGTCGGTCGGTCTCGGCCCGCGCGATCTGCCGCTGCTGCGCAAGGCGGTGGCCACGGCCGGCCTGCTCGGCGCCGCCGACCGCGCGGAGGCGCTGCGTACCGTGGCCCGCATCCCCGAGGTGACGGCCGGGCTGTGCGCGCCGCTCGCGGACTGGCTGCACGAGCTGTACCCGTCCTCGCACGGCCGGTACTGGGGGCTGCTGCAGCCGGACCGGGTCGCCGAGTTCCAGGCGTCCACGGAGGTGATCGCGGACCCGGCGCTGCTGCCCTCGCTGTTCGCCGGCGCGTCGGACGAGCAGTTGGTCCAGGCCCTGATCGTGCTGGCCCGGTCGGTCGTCGCGCACGCCAACGCGGACCGGCCGGACGAGGCGGGCACGGTCCTGGCCCGGCTCCATCAGGCGCTGCGCACCGTCCACCCGAGCGCGGCGGTGCTGCGGCGCACCTCGGCGGCCCTGCCCGAGACCTCGCACGTGCTGGCCCGGTTCGCCGCCCGGATCGCGGCCGACCTGCTCGCCGCGTACGAGGAGGAGCGTGACGCGGGCGGCACCGCGATCACGGAGGCCGATCTCGCCTGGGCCCACCACAACCTCGCCCGGCGCACGCTGAGCCTGCGCCGCGACGGGGAGGCGCTGGAACACGTGGACACGGCCGTGCGGATGCGGGAGCGGCTGGCGGCCGCGGACCCGGCGGCGCACGAGGCGGACCTGGCGAGCTCCCTGTCGCTGCGGGTCAGCTGCCTGACGTGGCTGGACCGGCCCGACGAGGCGTGGGAGCCCGCCCTGCGGGCGCTCGGCATCCACCGCCGGCTGGCCGCCGCCGACCCGGAGCGGCAGCTTCCCGACCTGGTGCGCGGCCTGAGCGTCACCGCGGTCGTGCTGTGGCGGACCGGGCGGCGGCAGGAGTCCGACACGCACACGCGGGAGGCGCTGCGGCTGAGCCGGCAGCTGGAGCGGGAACGTCCCGGCTCGCATCTCGGCCTCCTCGCCGACGCGCTCGGCGACACCAGCGTCGGGTACTGGAACGACGGCAAACTGGAGCAGGCCCTGGCGCACGACGAGGAGGCCGTGTCGCTGTGGCGCCGGCTCGCCGCCGCGAACCGGGACGCCAACGCGTCGAAGCTGGCCGGCGCGCTGGTGTCGCTGTCCGTGGTCTACGCCAGGGACGAGCGCCTGGCGGAGGCGACCGCGCTGTGCGCCGAGGCCGTCGCGATCCGCCGTCGCCGCGCCCACGACCTGCCGCGTGTGTACGCGGAGAGTCTCGGGGTCGATCTGTACCGGCTGGGCGAGATCCACTACTACGCGCAGCGGCAGCCGGAGGCGCAGCGGGCGCTGGCCGAGTCGGTGGCCGTGCTGCGGGCCTCCCCGGGCATCCCCGAACGCCGCCGCCGGGAGCAGCTCGGCTTCTCGCTCCACTGGCACGGCATGAGCCTGCACGCCGAGGGGCGGACGCAGGAGGCGGCGGACTCCTACCGGAAGGCGTACGAGGAGCGCCGGACCGCGCCCGCGAGCAGCAAGGCGAGCCGTCAGCTGGCCTGGTCGGCGTACGCGCTGGGCGGCTGCCTGATGGAGCTGGGCCGGTACGCCGAGGCGGCGGGCCCGCTGTGGGAGGCGGTCGCGCTGCGGCGCGCGGTCCGGGAGACGGCGGAGGCGGAGGCGGAGCGCGTCGCGGCCGGGGAACGGCCGGCGGGAGCGGAACAGGATCCGAGGCCGGAGCTCGACGACGTGCGGACCTCCCGGGCCGATCTGGCGCACACGCTGATGCGGCTGGCGTCCTGCTACTCGGCCGCCGGACGGCCGGCGGCCGAGCGCGTGCTGCTGCGCCGGGCGGAACCGCTGCTGCTGCGCCCCGGCGGTCCGGTCGACCCCACCTCCCTGGGCGCCTGCGCGTTCGCGCTCGGCACGAGCGTGCTCGCGTCCCGCCCCGCGGAGGGGCGGCGGCTGCTGGCCCGGGCGGTGTCCCTCCAGCGGCGCGTGGTGGCCGAGCGGCCCGTCCCCGAGGAGTACGCCGTCCTTCGCCACCGGGCCTTCCTGCTGGCCGAGGCCCGGCTCGGGGCGGGGCTCGACCGCTCTGCCGCCCAGGCGGCAGAGCTGGCCCTGGAGGCGGCGCGGCACGAGGAGAACCCCGTGACGTGGAGGGCCCTCATCGTCCTGGCGACGGCCCGTGCGCGCACGGCCCGCGGCCCGGCGGAGCGCGCGGATGCACGGTCCCTGGCCCGCCGCGCCGTCGCGGAGACCCGGCGGGCCGTCGCCGACGGCAGAGAGAACGCTCCGTACCTCTCGCACGTCCTGCACCAGCAGGCGGAGGTCCTGCTGGCGTGCGCGCGGCACGGCGGGCCGCGCGAGGCGCGCGAGGCCCTCGCCCCCGCGCTGGAGGCCGTCGCCCTGCTGCCCGAAGCGCACGCACCGCAGCCCGCGGTCGCCGGCCTCGTCCGCGTACTGGAACGGCTCGGCCGGGCGGACGAGGCGACGGCGCTGCGCACCGGGCACACCACCCGCATCACCCACCGGAGGCACCGATGAGCACGGAGCACGTCGACGACGAGGACCGCCGCCTCATGGAGGAGGAGCCGTCCCGGGCCCTCGTCTTCCCCGGCCTGGAGGCGTTCGTCGCGGAGTACCTGGTCCAGATCCTCGGCCGGGACGCGGCGGGGCCGGTGTACGCCTGGTGTCCGGACTGGTGGCAGCACGCGGAGGCGCTCGTCCGGCTGAGCGCCATGTGGCGCGCCTTCGAGTACCTGCGCCTGGACAGCTCGCTGGGCATGTCCAGCTGGTGGCTGCACCACGCCGATCCCCACCTGGCGGTGCTGCTGCACCCGGTCACGGGGCCGTTCGCCGCCTGCAAGGCGGCCGGCGGGCACGTCTCCCTGCCCCCGCTGCCCGTGACGCCCGCCCCGCCGGGCGTCCTCGACGGCCCGGTGTACGCGTTGCCCGCGGAGGACCCGTGGAGCCTGGACTGAGGGCCGTCTCAGCGCGGTGAGTGGATCTTCGGGGGGCCGATAGGATTTCGACCATGGCGGCCACTGGATCCGAGAAGCAGGGGGCGAAGGCGTACTACGTCTCGACCCCCATCTACTACGTCAACGACGCTCCTCACCTGGGCCACGCCTACACGACCGTCGCAGGCGACGTGCTCACGCGCTGGCACCGTCAGCGCGGCGAGAAGGTGTGGTACCTCACCGGCACGGACGAGCACGGTCAGAAGATCATGCGCACCGCGGAGGCGAACGGCGTCACCCCGCAGGAGTGGTGCGACAAGCTCGTCTCCGAGGCGTGGAAGCCCCTCTGGGAGCACCTGAACATCGCGAACGACGACTTCATCCGGACGACGGAGAAGCGGCACACGGACCGTGTGCAGGAGTTCGTGCAGGACCTGTACGACAAGGGCGAGATCTACAAGGGCGGGTACGAGGGCCCGTACTGCGTGGGCTGTGAGGAGTACAAGCTCCCCGGCGACCTCATCGAGGCCGAGGACGGCACGAAGCTGTGCCCGATCCACAAGAAGCCGGTGGAGATCCTCAAGGAGGAGAACTACTTCTTCAAGCTCAGCGAGTACGGCCCGAAGCTGCTGGAGTTCTACGGGGCCAACCCGGGCTTCATCCAGCCGGAGTCGGCCCGCAACGAGGTCGTGAACTTCGTCAAGCAGGGCCTGCAGGACCTGTCGATCTCCCGGTCCACCTTCGACTGGGGCATCCCGATCCCGTGGGACGACAAGCACGTCATCTACGTGTGGGTCGACGCCCTGCTGAACTACGCCACCGCGGTCGGCTACAACGAGAACCCGGCGAAGTTCGAGGCGACCTTCCCGGCGAACGTGCACCTGGTCGGCAAGGACATCCTGCGCTTCCACGCGGTGATCTGGCCGGCGATGCTGATGGCGCAGGGCCTGCCGGTGCCCGGCAGGGTCGCGGCCAACGGCTGGCTGATGGTCGGCGGCGAGAAGATGTCGAAGTCCAACCTGACGGGCATCAAGCCGCAGGACCTGACCTCGCACTTCGGCGTGGACGCGTACCGCTGGTACTTCCTGCGCGCGATCGCCTTCGGCAGCGACGGCTCGTTCTCCTGGGAGGACTTCACCGCCCGCTACACGAGCGAGCTGGCGAACGACTACGGCAACCTGGCGTCCCGGGTCGCGGCGATGGTCGGCAAGTACTTCGGCGGGGAGCTGCCGGCTGCGACGGCCGACGGCGACGCGGAGAAGGCCGTCCACGAGGGCCTGGCCAAGGCGGTCGCCGAGGCGGACCGGAAGATCGGCGAGGAGCTGGACTTCCAGGGCGGCATCCTGGCGATCTTCGACTTCGTGAAGCAGGTCAACGGCTACATCACGGAGCAGGAGCCGTGGAAGGTCGCCAAGGACGACTCGGCCGAGGGCCGCGCCCGTCTCGCGACGATCCTCTACACCGCCGCGGAGTCCCTCCGCGCGGTGGCCGTCCTGCTGAACCCGATCATGCCGGAGACGTCCCAGGCTCTCTGGGACTCCCTCGGTGCGGAGGCGTCCCTGGGCGCCCTGCCGGCCCAGCCGCTGCAGGACGCGGGCACGTGGGGCCGGCTCCCCGCCGGCGCGACGGTCACGAAGGGCGCGGTCCTCTTCCCGCGCCTGGAGGACCCGAAGAAGGACTGACGTCCACGGCTCACAGGCACCGTACGACGCGGCCGCCGTCCCCCTGGTGGGACGGCGGCCGCTGTCGTGCAGCCGGCTAGCTCCCGTGGACGTCCCTGACGTACACGAGGCCGTCGACGGACGCCAGGTGCGCCGGGTCGTACGGGGCGTAGCCGAACCAGGGGGAGACACGGAGGGCGGGGGACGTCTCGGCCAGGGCGGCCGCCAGGGCACGGGGGTCGAAGACCGTGCGGGGCTCGGGGAGGACGTGGAGGAGGCCCTCCAGGGTGTCCGGGGGCGGCGCCGCCACGCCCTGGTGCTCGATCGTGCCCAGGGCCGTGGCGACGAAGGCGTACTCCTCGCCGAGCCTCGCGCTCACCAGTGCGCCGGCGCTCCACCAGTGCAGCGACGCGCCGCCCATGGTCATGGTGGTGCGCTCCCGCTGGAGGTGGGAGTTGTGGGCGTACGTGAAGACCGGGCCGCGGGCGGCGAGGGCGTGGAGGTTGTCGGCCATCATGCGGTCGCGTACGCCGACCAGGCGGGCGAGCCGGCCGGGCGAGGCGTCGGCCATCCAGTGGTGGTAGCGCAGCAGGCCCACCGCGGTGCGGGCGTACAGGTGCGCGCGGTCCCGGTCCTCCGGCGGGGCCACGGCCGCCAGATGCGGGGCCTGTTCGTCCAGGAGTTCCGTCAACTCGTCCGCCAGGAGCCGGAGTTCACGCGCCTGTGGCGAGCGGCCGAACGAGCGGGCCGGGTCCCGCATCGCGGCGGGTTCCGTCCAGCGGGCGTCCGCGCCGAGCAGGTCGTCGAGCGTCTGCGCCGTGCAGGGGAGCAGGGTCGCGTCCACGTGCGCCGCGAGGAAGGCGTGGAGCGCGGTGAGGGGCTGCCGGGGGCTCTCGGCCGCCGTGATCTCCAGCGGGCCGTCGAAGCCGGCGAAGCGGAGCCGGTCCTCCTGCGGGCGGTTCTCGTTGAACTGCCGCATCCAGCGGACCAGTTCGCGGTTGGCCGGCAGATCGTTCCAGCCGTGGCCGAAGCCGCGCTCCACGACGTCGTCGAGCGTGCCGGCGCCCGTCGTCACGTACGCGTCCACGAGCAGGCCGGCCAGGCAGTCGGTCTCGAGCGCGATCGTGCGGTAGCCGTGCTCCTCGGCGAGCTGCCGGAAGAGTTCGTTGCGCAGGTCGAGCAGGGTGTCCGCGCGGTGGGTGGGCTCGCCGACGGCGAGCAGCCGAGGGCGGTCCGGAAGCAGCCGCAGGACGGCTGCCGCGTCGACGGGATGTGCGAGGTCCTTGAGGTCGGTTGCCATGCCTTCAACGGTATCGTTGAACCTTCGATTGAGACTTTGAAGCAAAGGTGGCGGAGCAGTGGGGAGAAAGCTTCAAAGTAGGCGTGCACTGCGGCCGGTGGATCTCGCTCGTGCGCACGGGCTCTCCACGCAGGCCGTGCGGAACTACGAGGACGCCGGCATCCTCCCCGCCGCCGCGCGCAGCCCGCACGGCTACCGCGCCTACACCCCGCTGCACGCGAGCGCCCTGCGCGCGTTCCTCGCCCTGCTGCCCGGGCACGGCCATGCGACGGCGACGGCGATCATGCGCGCGGTGAACGAGGGCGCGGCGGAGGAGGCGTTCCGGCTCGTCGACGAGAGCCATGCCCAACTGCGCGACGACCGGCGGACGCTGTGGGCCGTGGAGGCCGCCCTGCGGGACCTGGAGCCGGTGCCGGAGCCGGAGGAGGGCGGTACGTTCATCGGTCCGCTGGCGCAGCGGCTGGGCATCCGGCCCGCGACCCTGCGCAAGTGGGAGGCCGCGGGCCTGGTGAGCCCGCGCCGCGACCCGGTGACCGGATACCGCGTGTACGACGCGGCCGCCGTACGGGACGCGCGCCTCGCCCATCAGCTGCGGCGGGGCGGCTACCTGCTGGAGCAGATCGCCCCGCTGCTCGCCCGGGTGCGGGCGGCGGGCGGGCTCGCGCCGCTGGAGGCCGCCCTGACCGAGTGGCACGCCCGGCTGTCCGCGCGCGGCCGGGCGCTGCTCGCGGGGGCCGCGGCCCTCGACGCGTACCTCCGTGAGCGCGGCTGAAGAAAGACGAAGGGCCCGGGACCGTCGTACGGTCCCGGGCCCCTGCCGACTGCTGCGTGCCTAGCGGCCCGCCTCCGGGTGGACCGCCTCCGTGACGGGGCGGCCGTCGGCGGGCTTCTCCTTGGCGACCGGCTTGCGAAGCTGGATGTTCAGCTCCTTCAGGCGGGCCTCGTCGAGCTCCGTCGGGGCGCCCATCAGCAGGTCCTGGGCGTTGCCGTTCAGCGGGAAGGCGATGGTCTCGCGGATGTTGGGCTCGTCGGCGAGCAGCATCACGATGCGGTCGACGCCCGGGGCGATGCCGCCGTGCGGCGGGGCGCCGTACTCGAAGGCGCGCAGCATGCCGGCGAACTCGTTCTCGACGGTCTCGCGGCTGTAGCCGGCGATCTCGAACGCCTTGAACATGATCTCGGGCTCGTGGTTCCGGATCGCGCCGGAGGACAGCTCGATGCCGTTGCAGACGATGTCGTACTGCCAGCCGAGGACGTCCAGCGGGTCCTGGGTCTCCAGGGCCTCCAGGCCGCCCTGCGGCATGGAGAACGGGTTGTGCGAGAAGTCGATCTTGCCGGTCTCCTCGTCCCGCTCGTACATCGGGAAGTCGACGATCCAGGCGAACCGGAAGACGCCCTCCTCGAACTGGCCGGCGCGCTTGGCGGCCTCGACCCGGACCGGGCCCATGATCTTGGAGACCTCGTCGAACTCGCCGGCGCCGAAGAACACCGCGTGACCCGGCTTCAGGCCGAGGCGCTCGGTGAGGACCTTGACGTTCTCCTCGGTGAGGAACTTGGCGATCGGGCCGGTCAGCGCGTTCTCGTCGCCGACGCGGACCCAGGCCAGGCCCTTCGCGCCCAGCGAGATCGCGTACTCGCCGAGGCCGTCGAAGAACTTGCGCGGCTGGTCGCCGGTGTCCGGCACCGCGAGGGCGCGGACGTGCTTGCCGGCGAAGGCCTTGAACTCGGAGTTCTCGAAGACGTCGGTGATGTCGACGAGTTCGAGGGAGGTCCGCAGGTCCGGCTTGTCGTTGCCGTACTTCAGCATCGACTCGCGGAACGGGATCCGCGGGAACGGCGAGCTGACGTGGCGTCCGCCGCCGAACTCCTCGAACAGCTCGGTCATCAGCCGCTCGACCGGCTGGAAGACGTCCTCCTGCTCGACGAAGCTCATCTCGATGTCGAGCTGGTAGAACTCGCCCGGCGAGCGGTCGGCGCGGGCGTCCTCGTCGCGGAAGCAGGGCGCGATCTGGAAGTAGCGGTCGAAGCCGGAGATCATCAGCAGCTGCTTGAACTGCTGCGGCGCCTGCGGCAGCGCGTAGAACTTGCCCGGGTTGAGGCGGGACGGGACGACGAAGTCGCGGGCGCCCTCGGGGGAGGTCGCGGCGAGGATCGGCGTCGCCATCTCGTTGAAGCCGAGGGCCACCATCTTGGAGCGGATGGAGGCGATGACGGCGGAGCGCAGCATGATGTTGCGGTGCATGCGCTCGCGGCGCAGGTCGAGGAAGCGGTACTCCAGGCGCCGCTCCTCGTTGACGCCGTCGTCGGCGTTGATGGTGAAGGGGATCTGCTTGGCCGCGCCCAGGACCTCGACCTCGGCGGCCTCGATCTCGATCTCGCCGGTGGCGAGCTCGGCGTTCACGTTGTCGGCGCCGCGGGAGACGACCTTGCCGTCGACGCGGACGACGGTCTCCTTGGTCAGCTTGTCCAGGACCTCGGCGGCCGCGGTGCCGGGGCGGGCGACCAGCTGGGTGATGCCGTAGTGGTCGCGCAGATCGATGAAGAGGATGCCGCCCAGGTCGCGCCGATTGTGCAGCCAGCCGCTCAGCCGGACGTCGGTGCCGACGTCAGAGGCGCGGAGCTCGCCGCAGCTGTGGGACCTGTACCGATGCATCGTCGTTCATCCAGTCTTCGGAATCGGTGGGAGGGCCGGGACGTGTCCAGGCCCGTCAAGGGTACCGGGCGGGCCGAGATCACTCGTCGAATACTCTCGGTGGCAACCTCCGGTCCGATATTCATAAAGTGGGGCAATGCGCACCGAGGACATCCTGGCCGCGATCGCGACCGGCCTGTGGCGCTGGGACGACTCATCCGGGATCGTCACCCTCGACGCCGAGGCCGCCCGGCTGCTCGGGCTGCCCGCCGAGCCCGTCGGCCTGACCGAGGCGGCGGTGCGCTCGCGTTTCCACCCCGCCGACTGGAACGAGAACGGCGGCGTGGTCGGCCTCGCCCGCGCCGAAGGCACCCTCGCCGAGTCCCGGCTGCGCGTCATGGGCCCGGACGGCACGGTGATCCGTACCGTGCGCAGCCGCGCCAAGCCGCTGGGCGGCGAAGCGGGCCGCCCGCTCGTCGGCACCATCCAGGAGGTCGCCGAGCCCGGACCGGGCATGGCGGCCCGTACACCCGTCACCGGCGACTGGCGGCGCTCGCGGGAGGCGTTCCTGCTCGACGCGGGACGGGCGCTCGCCGAGGCCCGGTCCACCGCGGAGGTGCTGCGGGTGGCCGCCTCGCTGTCGATGCCCGGGTTCTCGCCGGACGGGCTCGCCGTCTTCGGCGTGGCCGGCGACCGGCTCACCGTCACCGGGCACCACGGGCACGGCGAGGGGGACGAGGGCCCGTTCACCGAGATGTCGCTGGACACCGACTACCCGGCGGCCGAGGCGGCCCGCACCGGGCGGGCGATCTACCTGCCGACGCCGGCGGAGTACAAGCGCCGCTTCCCGCTCACCTGGCCGCTGGCACAGCGCTTCGGACGGGAGTCCTGGGCGTTCCTGCCGCTGACGGTCGCGGGGCGGACGATGGGCGCGTGGATGGCCGCGTTCGAGCATCCCGTCGCGTTCACCCCGGACGAGCGGTCCGTGCTCACCACCGTCGCCCGGATGCTCGCCCAGGCGCTGGCCCGGGCCGGCGTCGCCGAGTCCGAGCGGGAGCTGTCGCTGGGGCTGCAGCGCACGATGATGCCCGCGCTCGGGCCCGGCATCCCGGGGCTCTCGGTGGCCGGGCGGTACGTGCCGACGGGCGGCGGCCTGGAGATCGGCGGCGACTGGTACGACATGATCCAGCTGCCCGGAGGGCGCATCGCCCTCGTCATCGGCGACGTCCAGGGCCACGACGTGCGGGCCGCCGGACTGATGGGCCAGCTCCGGATCGCGCTGCGCGCGTACGCCTCCGAGGGCCACCGCCCCGACGCGGTGCTCTCCCGGGCCTCGCGCTTCCTGCACGGGATCACCGACGGCGCCGACGACCTCGGCGGCCCCCGCTTCGCGACCTGCCTGTACCTGGAGGTCGACCCGGACACCGGGACCCTGGACATCGCGCGGGCCGGCCACCCCGAGCCGGCGGTGCGCACCGCCGACGGAACGGTCCTGCAGCAGCCGACCGCGGGCGGGCTCCCGCTGGGCATCGACCCGGACAGCGACTACCCGACGACCCGGCTGCGCCTGGAGCCCGGCGAGACGCTGATGGTCTGCACCGACGGGCTCCTGGAGACCGGCGGGCACGACCTGGACAGCGGTTGGGAACGCGTCCGCTCGCTCCTGGAGCAGCACGGCGGCACGTCCCTGGAGGAGCTCGCGGACCGGCTCGTCGAGGCCGTCCACGGCCCCGGCTCGCACCACACCACCGGCCCGCTCGCCGACCGCCGCGAGGACGACATCGCGGTGCTGCTGCTGTCCCGCACCGGCGACCGGACGGCGCCGCCGCCCCCGCGCCGCACCGTCATGACCGTCGCCCAGGCGGAGCCGGAGCGGATCGCCGACGCCCGCCGGCAGCTGCGCCAGCTGCTGCACGACTGGGCGGACGAGGACCAGGTCGACTCGGCGGTCCTGATGGTCTCCGAGATGGTCACCAACACCCTCATCCACACCGACGGCGACGCCCTGCTGGTCGCCGAGGTGGTCTCCGGCGGGGAGGCGCGCCGGCTGCGCGTGGAGGTCACGGACGCCAGCGACGAGCTGCCGCACAAGCGCCACCCGGGCGAGCTGGCGTCGAGCGGCCGCGGCCTGATCCTGATGGAGATGCTCGCCCACGCCTGGGGCGTCGACCCCCGGGGCGAGGGCAAGTCGATCTGGTTCGAGCTGCACGAGCCGCCGTCCGGCGACGGCTCCCGCGCGTAGCTCCCGGACGGGCGGGCCGCGGCCGGGCGGCGCAGACTGGTGTCGTACGGCCGCCGGGGGACCAACGGAGCACCGTCATGGACACGCACAAGGTCGGCAGCGACACCACCGTCATCGCGGACAGCCTGGAGATCCCGGGGATCGGGCACATCCCCGTCAACGCCTACGTGCTCACGGCCCGCGAGCCGGTCGTCGTCGACACGGGGCTGTCGCTCCCGGACCGGGACTTCGTGGCCGCGCTCCGCGAGGTCGTCGACCCGGCCGACGTCCGCTGGATCTGGCTCACCCACCCCGACCGCGACCACACCGGCGGGATCTTCGACCTGCTGGAGGCGGCTCCTGAGGCCAAGGTCGTGACGACGTTCGTCGGCGCCGGGATCATGACCACCGAGCGGCCGCTGCCGATGGACCGGGTGTACTTCCTCAACCCCGGCCAGTCCCTGGACGTCGGCGACCGGATGCTGCGGGCCTTCCGGCCGCCGCTGTTCGACAACCCGGCGACCGTCGGCTTCTACGACGACCGCACCCGGATCTGCTTCAGCTCCGACTGCTTCGGCGGCCCCATGCCCACCGCCGAACTGGCCGAGAGCGGCCACGCCAACGACCTCAAGCCGGAGGAGCTGCACGGCGCGCAGCTGCTGTGGGCGACGCTGGACAGCCCCTGGGTGCATGTCGTCGACCCGGCGAAGTACCGGGCGACGATCGAGCCGCTGCGGGCGATGAACCCGGAGATCGTGCTGTGCACGCATCTGCCGCCGGCGGTCCGGATGACCTCCCGGATGATCGACACGATCACGATGGCCCCGGACTCGGACCCCTTCGTCGGCCCCGACCAGGCGGCCCTGGAGCAGATGCTGAAGTCCTTCGAACCCGGCGGCACGCCGGCGGCGGCGTAGGGCCGGGCAGGCCCTATGCGGCGGGCTCGCCGGCAGCCGTGTACCGCGTGCGCAGCTCTCCGATGATGCCGAAGGCGGCGGCGGTCAGCGGAACGGCGAGGAGCATCCCGAGGATGCCGGCGACGGACGCGCCCGCCGTGATCGCCAGCATGACCACGGCCGGATGCATCTGGACCGTCCGGCTCTGCACCATCGGCTGGAGCACGTTCCCCTCCAGGACCTGCACGGCGAGCACCACGCCCAGCACCCACAGGGCGATCACGAAACCCCGGTCGGCGAGGGCGACGAGCACGGCGATCGCGCCGGACAGGAACGCGCCGAGGTACGGGATGTAGGCGGTGACGAAGACGAGCGCGGCGAGTCCGACCGCGCCGGGCACGTCCAGGATCAGCAGGGCGGCGCCGATCAGGGTCGCGTCGACCAGCGCGACGAACGTGGTGCCGCGCATGAACCCCTCGACGGCCTCGAAGGCCCGTCGTCCCATGGCCTCGGCCATGTCGCCGATGCTGCGCGGGACGAGTGAGCGCAGGGTCTCGACGGCCCGGTCGGAGTCGCGCAGGAAGAAGAAGATCAGCAGCAGCGCGAGGACGGCGGTGGCCGCCATCTGGCCGACCACGCTGAGCCCGGAGATCACCCCGGAGGCCGCCGTCCCGCCGAACTTCTCCAGCAGCTGCCGGGCGTTCTTCGCCAGGTCGTCGAGCGAGGTCCCCGCCGCGCCGAGATGCTCGGCGATGTCGACGGCCGCACGGCGCAGCGAGGCGACGATCTGGTCGCCGGTGTCGATGAGCGCCGCGACGACGATGTACGTGGCCCCGCCGACGACGACCAGGACGGCGACGCAGGTCAGCGCGGCGGCCAGCGACTTGTGCATCTTCATGCGCAGCAGCCGCCGGTAGAGCGGTCCGAGCAGCGCCGTGCCGAGCAGCGCGAGCAGGACGGGCGTGACGACGGTCTTGAAGACGACGCAGAGCCAGATCCCGACCGCGGCCACCCCCGCAAGGAGCAGGAAGACCACGCACCAGGCGGCGGCCCGCCGGGCGGCCTCGGGAAGGAGCGGTCTCGTCGGCTGCACCCCTCCACCGGACCACGCCCGTCGGCGCGCCGTCCTGCGCTGCGGGACCGCCCGGGTGACGTGGTGTCAGCCCGGGCGGGAAGGTGCCGTGGAGTGCCGTGGAGTGCGTGGCCTGCCGTGGACTGCCGTACCGGCTTACTCGCCCATCCCGTGCACCGCCGGGATGGTGCCGAGCCGGCCGGCCTGGAAGTCCTCGAAGGCCTGGCGGAGTTCGGCCTGGGTGTTCATCACGAACGGCCCGTAGTGCGCCATCGGCTCACGGATCGGGCGGCCGCCGAGGAGCACGACCTCCAGGTCCGGCGTGTGGCCGTCCTGCTTCTCGTCCGCGCGGACGGTGAGCGAGGCACCGTCGCCGAAGACCGCGGTCTGACCCATGTGGACGGGCCGGCGCTCCGCGCCGACCGTGCCGCGGCCGGCCAGCACGTACGCGAGGCCGTTGAAGTCCTCGCGCCACGGCAGGGTGACCTCGGCGCCCGGCCGGAGGGTCGCGTGGACCATCGTGATCGGGGTGTGGGTGACGCCCGGTCCGGCGTGCCCGTCGAGCTCGCCGGCGATGACGCGGAACAGCGCGCCGCCGTCGGGGGAGGTCAGCAGCTGGACCTGGCCGCCGCGGATGTCCTGGTAGCGGGGGGCCATCATCTTGTCGCTCGCGGGCAGGTTCACCCAGAGCTGGAGCCCGTGGAAGAGCCCGCCGCTGACGACCAGCGACTCCGGCGGGGCCTCGATGTGCAGCAGGCCGGAGCCGGCCGTCATCCACTGGGTGTCGCCGTTGGTGATGGTGCCGCCGCCCCCGTTGGAGTCCTGGTGGTCGAAGACTCCGTCGATGATGTAGGTGACGGTCTCGAAGCCGCGGTGGGGGTGCCAGGGGGTGCCCTTGGGCTCACCCGGGGCGTACTCCACCTCGCCCATCTGGTCCATCATGATGAACGGGTCGAGGTACCGGTAGTTGATCCCGGCGAACGCGCGGCGCACCGGGAAGCCCTCCCCCTCGAAGCCGGAGGGCGCCGTGGTCACGGCGAGCACCGGGCGCGGCGCGGCATCGGCCGGCGCGGCCACTCGGGGCAGGGTGAGCGGGTTCTCGACAGTCACAGCGGGCATGGCGACCTCCTTGTGTCAGTCCGAGTTTAGTTGAACCTCGAACTTTCTGCATGTCGGCCCAACAGAGAACGGGTCCCCGTACATTCCCCGGAAGCCAACCCCGCCGCACCGGTACGCGTCTTCATGCCCATGACCAACCTTCCGGATCATGACCGCGCCACCGACTCCGGCCTCCTCGATCATGACCGCGACCCCGGCTCCGGCCTTCCCGATCACGACCGCGACTCCGCCCCCCTCGACCCGACGGAGCCCATGGGGGACGACCTCAGGTCCGGCCCCCTGTGGCGGCACGCGGTCGCGGCGGTCGCCGCGACCCTCCTCGGCCTGGCCGCGGGATGGGTGGCCTCGAATTTCCGCATCGGTCCGCCCGAGTTCGGCATCCCGAGCGCCGCCCCCGGCTCGCCCTGGCCGCTGCTCGCCGTCTGCGGCGTGGCGGGCCTGGCCGCCGCCGCGCTGTTGCGCGGCGTCTCGGCGCGGATCCCGGTGTACGGCCCGGGCCGGGTCGGCTTCTTCCTCGTCGTCTTCGGCACGCGGCTCGCCCTGGCCTTCCGCCCGGAGGCGCCCGTGCTCGCCGCCGGCTGCGCGGCGATGCTGCTGGCCGCCCTGGCGTGGTGCGCCTTCGCGTGGTGGACCCACCGCGCGGCGGGGCGCCGGGAGGCTGTCTAGCCGTACATCCGGCGCATCGCGAACTCCACCATCTGCTCCACGGCCTTCGCGTCGAAGACCATCCGGTGGTCGCCCTCCATGTCCAGCACGAAGCCGTAGCCGGTGGGCAGCAGGTCGATCACCTCGGCGCCGGTGATCACGAAGTACTTGGACTCCTTGCCGGCGTACCGGCGCAGCTCCTTCAGCGAGGTGAACATCGGGATCACCGGCTGCTGCGTGTTGTGCAGCGCCAGGAAGCCCGGGGTGTCGCCGCGCGGGCAGTACACCTTCGAGGTCGCGAAGATCTGCTGGAAGTCCTCGGCCGTCATCGAGCCGGTCGTGAAGGCCCGCACGGCGTCGGCGAGCGAGGGCGGCGACGGCTCCGGGTACAGCGGCGGCTGCTGTCCGTAGCCCCCCTGCATCCCGGCCATCGGGTCCATCCCCGGCTGCATGCCCGGCATTCCGCCCTGCATCCCCGGCTGCGGAGGGGGAGCGTACTGCTGCTGGGCGCCCGGGTTCTGCTCGTAGCCGTACATGAGGGCGAGCCTACTGCGTCACACCATCACGGTTTGGGGTTGCTCTTATTACCGGTGGGTAGCATCATCGTAGAGAGCGTTTTGCTACTAGCCGGTACGTGTACGAGGAACCTCCCTCCCCGAGCCTTACGGAGCCGTCGCCATGGGGCACTACAAGTCGAATCTCCGCGACATCGAGTTCAACCTCTTCGAGGTCCTCGGCCGCGACAAGGTGTACGGCAGCGGTCCGTTCGAGGAGATGGACGTCGACACCGCCAAGAGCATCCTCGACGAGATCCGCCGCCTCGCCGAGAACGAGCTGGCCGAGTCCTTCGCCGACGCCGACCGCAACCCGCCGGTCTTCGACCCCGAGACCAACACCGCCCCGGTCCCGGCCTCCTTCAAGAAGTCCTACAAGGCCTTCATGGACTCCGAGTACTGGCGCCTGGGCATCCCGGAGGGCATCGGCGGCACCGTCTCCCCGCGCTCCCTCGTCTGGGCCTACGCGGAGCTCCTCCTCGGCTCGAACCCGGCCGTCTGGATGTACTCCTCCGGCCCGGCGTTCGCCGGCGTCCTCTACAACGAGGGCAACGAGGCGCAGAAGAAGGTCGCGCAGATCGCCGTCGAGAAGCGCTGGGGCTCCACCATGGTCCTCACCGAGCCCGACGCGGGCTCGGACGTCGGCGCCGGCCGCACCAAGGCGGTCCAGCAGGAGGACGGCTCCTGGCACATCGAGGGCGTCAAGCGCTTCATCACCTCCGGTGAGCACGACATGGAGGAGAACATCCTCCACTACGTCCTCGCCCGCCCCGAGGGGGCCGGCCCCGGCACCAAGGGCCTCTCCCTCTTCCTCGTCCCGAAGTACGAGTTCGACTGGGAGACCGGCGAGCTGGGCGCCCGCAACGGCGTCTACGCCACCAACGTCGAGCACAAGATGGGCCTCAAGGCCTCCAACACGTGCGAGATGACCTTCGGCGACAAGCACCCCGCCAAGGGCTGGCTGATCGGCGACAAGCACGAGGGCATCCGCCAGATGTTCCTCATCATCGAGTTCGCCCGCATGATGGTCGGCACGAAGGCGATCTCCACCCTCTCCACGGGCTACCTCAACGCCCTGGAGTACGCCAAGGAGCGCGTCCAGGGCACCGACCTGGCCAACTTCATGGACAAGGCCGCGCCCAAGGTCACCATCACGCACCACCCCGACGTCCGCCGCTCGCTGATGACGCAGAAGGCGTACGCCGAGGGCATGCGCTCCCTCGTCCTCTACACGGCCTCCGTGCAGGACGAGATCGCGATCAAGGAAGCCGCCGGCGAGGACGCGAAGGCCCTGATCGGCCTGAACGACCTGCTGCTGCCGATCGTCAAGGGCTACGGCTCCGAGAAGGGCTACGAGCAGCTCGCCCAGTCGCTGCAGACCTTCGGCGGCTCCGGCTTCCTGCAGGAGTACCCGATCGAGCAGTACATCCGGGACGCCAAGATCGACACCCTCTACGAGGGCACCACGGCCATCCAGGGCCAGGACTTCTTCTTCCGCAAGATCGTCCGCGACCAGGGCGCCTCCCTGAACGCGCTGGCCGAGGAGATCAAGAAGTTCCTCTCGGACGGCACCGGCGGCGAGGACCTGGCCGGCGCCCGCGACGCGCTCGCCAAGGCCGCCGTGGACCTCGAGGGCATCGTCGGCGTGATGCTCACCGACCTCACCGCCACCGGCGAGGACGTCAAGAACATCTACAAGGTGGGCCTCAACACCACCCGCCTGCTGCTCGCCTCCGGCGACGTGGTCGTCGGCTACCTGCTGCTGCGCGGCGCGGCCGTGGCCGGCGAGAAGCTGGCCGCCGGCGCCACCGGCAAGGACGTCGCCTTCTACCAGGGCAAGATCGCGGCCGCGAAGTTCTTCGCCGCCAACATCCTGCCCGGCGTCTCGGCCGAGCGCGCGCTCGCCGAGGCCGTCGACGGCTCGCTGATGGACATCGACGAGGCCGCGTTCTAGTCGACGCGCCCGTCTCCATGCTGGAACGGCTCGCTCCCGGGGAGGGGGGCGGGCCGTTCCCCATTTGTACGACGAGGTGCGACGCAGCACGACGAGGTGCGACGCGTCATGACGAGGTACGAACTCTCCGCCCCCGTCCGCATATCGAGACCTGCGTAAGGTGAAGGCCATGAGTAGCGCACCCTCCAGCCCGGCGACCGCCCCCTTCGACCGCGGCCACACCGATGACCTCATGACCTTCCTCGCGGCGTCCCCGTCGCCGTACCACGCCGTGGCCAACGCCGCCGAGCGGCTGGAGAAGGCCGGCTTCCGCCAGGTCGAGGAGACCGCCGCCTGGGACGGTACGACGGGCGGGAAGTACGTGATCCGCGGCGGCGCGATCATCGCCTGGTACGTGCCCGAGGGCGCCTCCCCGCACACCCCCTTCCGGATCGTCGGCGCGCACACCGACTCCCCCAACCTGCGCGTCAAGCCGCAGCCGGACATGGGCCGGGAGGGCTGGCGGCAGGTCGCCGTCGAGATCTACGGCGGACCGCTGCTCAACAGCTGGCTCGACCGCGACCTCGGCCTGGCCGGCCGGCTGACCCTGCGCGACGGCTCGCACCGCCTGGTGAACATCGACCGTCCGCTGCTGCGCGTCCCCCAGCTCGCCATCCACCTGGACCGGCAGGTCAACGAGGGCATGAAGCTGGAACGCCAGCGCCACATGCAGCCGATCTGGGGCCTCGGCGACGTCCACGACGGCGACCTGCTCGACTTCGTCGCCGGGGAAGCCGGCGCCGACGCCGACGACATCGCCGGCTGGGACCTCATGGTGACCGCGATCGAGGCCCCCGCCTACCTCGGCCGCGACCGCGAACTGCTCGCCGGCCCGCGCATGGACAACCTCATCTCCGTGCACGCCTGCGTCGCCGCGCTCACCGCGGCCGCCGCACAGAAGGACCTGCCGTACATCCCGGTCCTCGCCGCCTTCGACCACGAGGAGAACGGCTCCGAGGCCGACACCGGCGCCCAGGGCCCGCTCCTCGGCAACGTGCTGGAACGTTCGGTCTACGCCCGCGGCGGCGGCTACGAGGACAAGGCCCGCGCCTTCGCCGGCTCCGTCTGCCTCTCCTCCGACGTCGGCCACGCCGTCCACCCCAACTACAGCGAACGGCACGACCCGACGCACCACCCGCGCCCCAACGGCGGCCCGATCCTCAAGGTCAACGTCAACCAGCGGTACGCCACCGACGGCAGCGGCCGTGCCGTGTTCGCCGCGGCCTGCGAGAAGGCCGGCGTGCCGTGGCAGTCCTTCGTCTCCAACAACGACATGCCCTGCGGCACGACGATCGGCCCCATCACCGCCGCCCGCCACGGCATCAGCACCGTCGACATCGGCGTCGCCTGCCTGTCCATGCACAGCGCCCGCGAACTGTGCGGCTCGGACGACCCGTACCTGCTCGCGAACGCGCTCGTGGCCTTCCTGGAGGGCTAGGGCCTGTCCGACCCTGATCCGCCGGACAGGCCCCGGCAGCCGGCGGCTAGCCGTCCATCCCCGCGAGGATCAGCGGCAGGCGGGACACCCCCTGGGGCGTCACCTTCACCGGGACGCCCCAGTCCTGCTGGTGGACGTGGCAGGCCGGGTACTCGATGTCGGGGGCGTCGTCGCAGGAGGCGGCCATCGCGGACACGTGCAGCACGCCCTCGGCGACCTCCGGGTTCAGCTCCAGCTCGCGGAACAGGTCGGTCGCGGCACCCTCGCCGGACAGCAGCAGCTCGGGCGGGGTGGAGGAGACCAGGAGCCGGGTGGACGGCCCGTACCGCTCGTCCAGCTTCTGGCCCGTGGGCGCCTGGAACACCACGTCGAGCCGGAGCCGGCCGGGGGCGACCTCGGTGGCCTCGCGCTGGGTGCGGTGCGCGACCGACTCGACCTGCACGGCCTCCTCGGGCAGCCGCAGCCGGGTGAGCCGGTGCCGGGCGGACTCGACGACGACGATGTCCTCGCCGACCTGCACCGCGTCGCTGGGCTCGCGCAGATCCGTGGCGAGCGTGGTGACGTCGCCGGTGGCCGGGTCGTAGCGGCGCAGGGCGTGGTTGTACGTGTCGGAGACCGCGACCGAGCCGTCGGGCAGCGCGGTCACGCCGAGCGGGTGCTGGAACAGGGCCTGGGCGGCGTCGCCGTCACGGTGCCCGAAGTCGAACAGGCCGGTGCCGACGGCGGTGCGGACGGCGTACCCGTCCCCGTCCTTCTCCACCCAGCGCAGCGCGCTGGTCTCGGAGTCGGCGACCCACAGCCGGTCCTCGGCGGCGGCGAGCCCGGAGGGCTGCGCGAACCAGGCCTCGGCCGCGGGCCCGTCGACGAGCCCCTCGTTGGTGGTCCCGGCGGCGACGGCGACGGTCTTGGTCTCGGGGTCGTACGTCCACAGCTGGTGCACACCGGCCATCGCGATCCACACCTTGCCCTGCCACCAGGCCACGTCCCACGGCGACGACAGGTCCACGTCGAGCGCGGGCCCGGCGGTCGGCGACCCCTGCCACCACTGCGAGCCGGTCCCGGCGATCCGCTCGACGGCCCCGGTGGCGAGGTCGAGGCGCTGCAGCGCGTGGTTCACGGTGTCGGCGACGACGACGGACCCGTCCGGCAGCAGCGCGAGCCCCTGCGGCTCACGGAACTCGCCGTCCCCGATCCGCCGTACGACGCTCTCGCCGTCGGCGGCCAGCTCCACGAGCTGGTGCCGGGTCGTGTCGGAGACCAGCACGTTCCCGGACGGCAGCAGCACGGCCTTCCCCGGGAACCGCAGATCCGTCGCCACCGGCTCCGGCGGCACGTACGGCCCGTCCCCGCGCCGCAGCGTCCCCTTGGCCTCGTGCTCGGCCTCCAGCTCCTCCACGAGCGTCCGGATCGCGTTGGCATGCCCCTCACCGGCGTGCTGCGCGACGACATACCCCTCCGGGTCGATCACCACGAGCGTCGGCCAGGCCCGCACGGCGTACTGCTTCCACGTCGCCAGCTCCGGGTCGTCCAGGACCGGGTGCTTCACCTCGTACCGCTCGACGGCGTCCACCACCGCCTGATGCTCCGCCTCATGCACGAACTTCGGCGAGTGCACCCCCACGATCACGACCGTGTCCCGATGCTTCTCCTCCAGCTCCCGCAGCTCGTCGAGGACATGCAGGCAGTTGATGCAGCAAAACGTCCAAAAATCGAGAATCGCAATCTTTCCGCGCAGGTCGGCGAGGGTGAGCTGCTCGCCGCCGGTGTTCAGCCAGCCGCCCTTGCCGATCAGCTCGGGGGCACGGACACGGGCACGGCGGGACGGCTTGGGCGCGGGGGTGGGCGCCGGGGCGGAGTCGTTCATGGTTCAAGGGTGCCGTACGGGACGGGGGTGGGCCCCGGGAGGGTGAAACAGGGGGTCGGGCGGCGGGGTGGGGCGTGTCTTGACGGTGGCGGGCGCCGGGGGGCTGGTGAGCATGGCGGGACGATCATCGGATCAACGGCGAGAGGTGCCATGAACGGTCGACGCGTGGCGGGGCCGCTGCTGGCGGGCCTGTTGCTGGGAGTGCTGCCGGTCGCGGGGGCGGGCGGGGACGCCGTGGCCGGTGGGGTGGGGGACGGGGCGCTGCGGCTGAGCGTCACCGTCAACGGGCGCGCCGGGGCGCCGGCCGTGCGGGTGGGCGGGGCCGTGGTCAAGCGGTACCGGCTGGTCAACCGGGGCGAAGCCCATCTGTACGGGGTCCGGGTCCTCGACCCCTCGGCCGGTGCTCCCGTCGTCTGTCCTACGCGGACGCTCGCCGCGCTGGCCGCCGTCGAGTGCCTGTCGCGGTTCACCGCGCGGGCCGGGCGGTCCACCGGGACCGCGACCGCCACCGGCGACGTGCCGTCGCTGCGTCGGCGGCTCACCGCCACCGCCCGGTCGGGGTACGTGGGCGTGGGCGGGGCGCTCACGCTCGCCGCGACGGTACGGACCATCCCGCCGCGCTCGCTGCCCTCGGCCGTCGTCGGGTACACGGTCACCAACCGCGGCAACCGGCCCGTGCACGGCGTCCGGCTCACCGACCGGGCGCTGCGGCCGGCGCGCATCGACTGCGCGGGGCGGGCGGGCGTCGTGCCCGTACTGCCGCCGGGGCGGTCCGTGCGGTGCACGGCGAGTGTCCGCCGGCCGCCGGGCGTCCACCGGAGCACCGGCGAGGCGACCGGCAGCGACCGCGTCACCACGGTCGGGACCGGCGGCGGGCGGGTCGCGCCGCCACTGCTCGTGGCCCGGGCGGCGGCGCGGTTCACGCTGACGGGGGCTGCGGCGACGTCGGCGGCCATGTCTTCTGCGCGGCCGAGGCCTAGGCCGGTACCGAGGCAGGAGCCGGTGCCGGTGCCGGTGCCGGTGCCGGTACCGAGGCCCGTGCCCACGCCGACGCTGCGGCCTCGACCGGCCGCGTCCGCGGCTGTGCCGGGGCCGACGAGTGTGTCGCGTGCGCCGGTGGCTTCGGCCACCGTGAGCGGGGCGGCTGTGCCGTCGGCGGGTGCGGGGGCCGACGCCGGTGTGCCGGCTGCGCCGCTGCTCGTCGCGCCCGCGCCCGCTCCGGCCGCCGGGCCTCTGGCCGCGCCAGGTGCGGCGGATGCGGCGGGGGCAGCCACCGGTGCTGCCGCGGGGGCTGCCGGGGCCGGTGCTGCCGCCGGGGCCGCCGGAGCCGTACCTCCCGCCGCCGTACCACCCCGAGCCGCGCCCCCCGCCGCCGTACCGCCCGCCTCCCGGCTGCAAGCGCAGCCGCAGCCTCAAGTCCAGCCGCCCGCCCGAACCGCCGCCGCCGCCAACGACGACGAAGGCGGGCTGTTGGGCCGGATTCGTCGCCGGTCCTCCGAAATCGCCGACATGGGCGTCGCCCTGACGCTTCTTCTGATCCTGATCCCCGGCGCCGTCGCCGCCGCCCTGCTGGGCTCGCGCCGCCCCTGACCCCGCCCCGGAGCCGGAGCCCATGCCTCACCTGTTCCTGTTCGGCAGTTTCATCGCCTTCACCGTGCTGCTCGTCCACCAGCTCGACTCGCCCTTCGGGGGCATGCTCAGCGCCTCCGCCGACCCCTTCACCCGCTACTTCGCGTTGGGACGGTCATGAAATACCTCGTACGGGACAAGATTTTCGCGATCGGCGACGACTACTGGATCGAGGACGAGCAGGGCCGGCACGCCTTCCTCGTCGACGGCAAGGCGCTGCGACTGCGCGACACCCTGGAGATCAAGGATCCCTCCGGGCGGGTGCTGATCGTGCTGCGGCAGAAGATGTTCAGTCTGCGCGACACGATGACGATCGAGCGGGACGACAGGGAGCTGGCCACCGTCCGTCGCAAACGGCTGTCGCTGCTGCGCAACCACTACCGGATCAGGCTCGTGGACGGTACCGAACTGGACGTCAGCGGCCGCATCCTGGATCGGGAGTTCACCGTCGAGTACGACGGCGAACTCCTCGCCCACATCTCGCGTCAGTGGTTCCGGGTCCGCGACACCTACGCGGTGAACGTCGTCCGGGACGACGCCGACCCGGCGCTGATGATCGCGGTCGCGGTCTGCGTGATCCGCATGTCGGAACGGGAACGCGAGGACTGACCCACCGTCACCCCTCCGTCATCCCGAGGGTCACTCCACCGTCACCCCTTCGCCGCGCGCTCCAGCGCCTGCTCCAGGTCCGCCCACAGGTCCTCGACGTGCTCGACGCCGACCGAGAGACGCACCGTCCCCGGCCCGATGCCCGCCCGCTCCAGCGCGGCGGCGTCGAGCTGGCGGTGCGAGGTGGAGGCCGGGTGCATGATCAGGGTCTTCACGTCGCCGAGCGAGACGCTCAGACTGGCCACCCGGACCGCCTCCATCAGCGTCCGCCCGGCCTCCCGGCCGCCCGCGAGGTCGAAGGAGATCACCCCGCCGCCGCCCGCCGGCAGCAGCCGGGCGGCGATGGCGTGGTCCGGGTGGCTCGGCAGCGACGGGTGGCGCACGGCCGCCACGGCATGGTGGTCCTCCAGGCGTCGCGCCAGCTCGGCGGCGTTGGCGCAGTGCCGTTCCATGCGCAGCGGCAGCGTCTGCATCCCGCGCAGGGTGAGCCAGGCGGCGAACGGGTCGGTGATCGCGCCCTGTTCGACGCGGGCGTGGCGGACCCGGTGGTACAGCTCCTCGTCCTTGAAGACGGCGACGCCGCCGAGGACGTCGGCGTGCCCGGCGAGGTACTTGGTCGCCGAGTGGACGACGACGTCCGCGCCCAGTGTGAGCGGGCGGCAGAGCAGCGGGGAGGCGAAGGTGTTGTCGACGGCGGTCGGCACCCCGGCCTCGGCGGCGACGGCGGCGAGCGCGGCCAGGTCGCTGACGCGGGCCGTCGGGTTGGCGATGGTCTCCAGGTACAGCAGCCGGGTCTCGGGGCGCAGGGCGGCGCGCACCTCGTCAGGGTCGGTGCCGGAGACGTACGTGACGTCGACGCCCCAGCGCTCGGCGAGGTCGGTGAGCAGGGCGTAGGTGCCGCCGTACACGCAGGTCTGGGCGACGATGTGCGCGCCGGAGCCGAGCAGGGTGAGCAGGACGCCGCTGATCGCGCCCATGCCGGAGGCGTACGAGAGGGCGGCAGCCCCGCCCTCCAGCCGGGCGACGGCCTGCTCCAGGGCGTGGACGGTGGGGTTGCCGACCCGGCTGTAGAGATAGGTGTCGGTGCGTTCGAAGCCCTCGGCGAGGGCGTCGGCGCTGTCGAACGCGAAGACGTGGCCCTGGTGGAGCGGGACGCCGAGCGGGCGGCTGCCGGTGATCTCGGGGACGGGCGGGTGGACGGCGAAGGTCTCGGGCCGGAGGGAAGTCGGGGTCGTGGTCTCGTCGCTCTGGTCGCTCATGGGTCCAGTGAACGGTTCAATTCCGTTGCCCCACAGAGCCAATCACCGGCAGATTGGTCTGCCGATGGAGCCAATACGGAGCACGACGACAGAGGCGGCTGAGGCCACGACGGACGCCCTGGTGGCCCGGCTCGGCCGGTGGTCGGCCGGGCGGGGGCCGCTGTACCTGCTGCTCGCCGCGCGCCTGCGCCGGCTGATCGACGAGGGGCTGCTGCCGCCGGGCGCGCCGCTGCCGCCGGACCGACGGTTCGCCGCCGCGCTGTCGGTGGGGCGGGCGACGGTCGTCGCGGCGTACGAGACGCTGCGTCAGGAGGGGCTGGTGGTACGCCGGCAGGGCAGCGGGACGCGGGTGGCTCCCGCGGCGGCGCTGCTGCCCGGGCCGCGGGTGCGGGAGACGTCGAACCCGCTGTTCCTGAACCTGCTCGAACCGTCCGACGGGGTGATCCTGCTGAGCTGCGCGGCCCCGCTCGCGCCGCCGCCGGAGCTGACTGAGGCGTACCACTCGCTGGTGCTGCCGCAGAACGACCTGGGCTACCACCCGGCCGGCCTGCCGGCGCTGCGGGCGGCGCTGGCGGAGCGGTACGCGCTGCGGGGCGTGCCGACGGAACCCGGGCAGATCCTGGTCACCACGGGCGGCCAGCAGGCGCTCTCGCTGCTGACCCGGCTGCTGCTCGCGCCCGGCGACGGGGTGCTGGTGGAGGCGCCGACGTACCCGGGGGCGCTCGACCTGTTCCGGGAGGCGGCCGCGGTGCCGCATCCGGTGGCGGTGGGGCCGGACGGGGTGGACGTGGCGGAGGCGGTGCGGGTGATGGAGCGTCACCGTCCCGCCCTCGCCTACGTCGTCTCCCGCTTCCACAACCCGACCGGCGCGGTGCTGCCGCCGCTGGCCGGGCGCCGCCTCGTCGAGGCGGCGAACGCGCTCGGGGTGCCGCTGATCGACGACGAGGCGCGCGCGGATCTGGGTTTCGAGGATGTGGGTTTCGAGGACCTGGGTTTCGAGGACCCGGGTTTCGAACCGGGTGCGGCACAGAAGCCGTGGACGACGCTGTGCGCCTACGGCGACGTCCTTTCCGCCGGATCGCTGAGCAAACCCGTCTGGGGCGGGCTGCGGATCGGCTGGATCCGCGGCCCGGCCCCGACGGTCGCGCGGCTCGCCCGACTGAAGGCCGTCCACGACCTCGGCTCGGACCTGCCGGGGCAGCTGGCCGCGGTCCGGCTGCTGGGCGGGTACGAGACGGTGCTGCGGAACAGGGTGCGCTCGATGCGCGCCGGCCACACGCACCTGGTCGCCGAACTCGCCCGGCGGCTCCCCTCCTGGACCCCCGCCCCGACGGCCGGCGGGCAGACCCTGTGGGTCCGCCTCCCGCACGGCGACGGCCTCGCCTTCGCGCAGGTCGCCCTGCGGCACGGGGTGGCGGTCCTGCCGGGCTCCACGACGGACGCCCTGGGCGGCAGCGTCCGCTGCCTCCGCCTGCACTTCCTGCTGCCGCCGGAGGTACTGACGGAGGCGGTCGGCCGGCTGGCCGCGGCCTGGCGGGAGTACGCGCCCGAGGCGACGGCGGCGTCGCTCGCCGCCTAGGCGCGCCGTACGCCGTACGCCGCTCGGGCGCGCCGCTCCTCAGGTCAGCGGCGGCTGCCCTTCGGGATCTTGGTGGCCTTGAACGCCTTCATCCAGGGCTTGTCGGCGGTCCCGGAGCCCTTCAGTCGCCACTGCGGCTTGTTGTACGACATGCAGACGAGGGAGTCGCCGTACCACTCGCGGAAGCCGATCTCCTCGTAGGCGTCGAAGCTGTACCGCTTGTAGATCATGCCCGCCTGGACGCGGTACTGGGCGCGCTCCTTCAGGTTCATCTCGGTCCGGTCGACCGCGGTCTGCGTCCGGTTGACCTCGAAGCCGAGGCCGACGCTGAGCACCTTGTCGGTCATGCCGAAGGTGGCGCTGACCTTGCTGGAGTACTCCAGCTTGTACTCGAAGACCTTCTTGCCCGGGCCGGTCATGCTGGTCATGGCGTCGGGGTTCTCGGGCCAGTCGTAGACCGTCCGCAGGAACGTCCGGTTCCGCGGCTCCACAAGCCCGGTACGGCACTCCAGCCCCCGTCCCTTGGCCTTCCCGGCCTTCTTGGACTTCTTGGCCTTCCCGGACTTCCCGGCCTTCGTGGCCTCCTGGGCGGAGCCGGCCTGGGCGATGGTGTCGGTGGACCGGGCGGGGGCGTCGGTGTCGAGGAGGTGCGTGCCGGCGGTGACGCCTCCCGTGAGGACGCCGGTGGCGACGGCGACCACGGCGAGCGTGCGGATCCTTCGCGAACGTGCGACGTGCATGGTGAAGCTCCTTCAGCAGTCGGAGAGTCTGAGCCCGCTGCGCGGGGCCTGTGCACCGGCCATGGCGGAGGGGCGGCCCGGCAGCACGCGGCGACGGCTGCGACGAAGGCGGCCGGGCGGCGGTGCGGGGCGGTGAAACAAGCGTTGCCCGGCCGGATGGGGCCGGGCAACGCTTGAGGCCGGGCGGGACAGTCCGGGGGTGTCCGCGCAGGTCAGACCTGGTGTCCGAACGGTGGAGCGGGCGTCACACGCACTCGTTGGTGGCGTCCCAGCACGTCTCTTCGGGGAACGGGTCGCCGCCGCCGGTCGGGGGCGGCGTGTACGTCGAGGTCGGCGGCTCGTACGGAGGCGGCGGCTCGTCCGGGTCGGGCGTCGGCGTCCACGGGGTCGTCCGCCCCGGCCCGGGCCCGGGCCTCTTCGGCGGCGGCGTCGTCTTCTGCTTCGACGGACGCGCGGAGGGCGGGGCCTCGGGAGTGGCGCCGGGGGCGGGCCTGTTCACGGCGGACCGGGTGGCGGGCCCGGGCGTCACGGCCGGCTCCGACACGGGAGCGTTCACCCGTGGGGACTTGTCCCGCGGCTCACCGGAGGGAGTCTCGCCCCCACGCAGCACGCCGGTGACCGAGGCCGCCAGCACCACCATCACGACGGCGGCGCCGACCACCACCCCGGGCCGCCGAACGCTCCGTACGACGCGCCGCTTTCGGGAGGGGGCGGGGCGGGCGGGCACGCGGACGGGATACGGGGCCGACGCCTCGGGACCGGCGGTCGCCGGTCCGGGAGGGGCGGAAGGTGGTCCGGCATCCGTCGCCGTGGGCACCAGTTCGGCGGTCACGTGCGAGAAACCCGCGCCCGCCTGCGCGGGGTCCGCATCCGTTGCAGGAGGCTGTGCTGAAGGCTGTTCGGAAGGCTGTTCAGAAGGCTGTTCGGGGAGCGGTAATCGCTCGCCGCCCGGGGGCGTCTCAGGCGCGGGGGGCTCGGGTGGCGCGGAGGTGCTCTGCTCGAGTCGCACCGCGAGACGGCGGCGGACGTTCACCCAGACGTCGACCGTGGCCGCGTCGCCTCCGCAGGCGCGGACGAAGGCGGCCAGGAGTTCCTCCCTCGGCAGCTCCCGTCTGCTCAGCGCGCCGGACAGCGTGGCGCGCGGCAGGACGTCGCCCGCCGCCGTCGCGCGGCGCTCCAGTTCGCGGTAGCTCAGGTCCGCCCACTGGCGTAACTGGCGCATGACCGCCACGAGTTGCTCGGGCTCTTCGACACCGCTCGGCTGCGGCATCCCCCCGTCCAGTCCCACTCCGTCCTCCTCGCTCGTCCGGGCTGAGTCGTCCACCCCGCGGAGCTTAGGCGGGTCCGCCCGTCCACGGGTGTCCGAGGAGGCAGGACGGTTCCGGACTGTCCCGGCCGGGCGGGGATCTTGCCGGACATCCGGGCCTCGCGAAGCCTCGTTCACCTGGGCCGCCCGGCCCCCGACCCGAGGAGTTCCGCCATGCCCCAGGTGATCGTGCGCACCGCCGCCGCGCGGACGCGGCCGACCCCCACCTCCCTGCCGTCCGCGCCGGCGCACCGGACCGCCGCCGGGGCGCCGCCGCGGGTCGTCTCGACGGCGTCGAGGCCGGCCGACGCCCCCCGCCGGGCCCCGGCGCCGATACCGTCCCCGCCGTCCCCGCCCCGCGCCCGGCGGCGGCACGGGGCGCCGGCGCGGTGGAGCGCGGCCGCGCCGGCGGCGCGGCTGCTGTCGCCGGAGGCGGCGTCGGTCGCGACGGCGGCGCTGCGCGTCGCGGGCGTCACGCTGCTGGGCGTCCTGGCGGTGCTGTTCGGCGTCGTCCTGGCGCAGCGGGCGCTCCCCGACGCCGCGCCGGCCGACCGCCCCGGCACCGTCCTCCAGCTGCCGCACCCGAAACCCGCCGACGGGCCCCGCGCCGATCCACCGCCCGCTGCCCGACCGAAGCCGGCGACGCCGGCCAAGCCCGCGACGCCGCCGCGCCCCGCGCCCGTACAGACGGTCCTGCTGCGTCCCGGGGACACGCTGTGGTCCCTGGCGCAGCGTCACCACACCACCGTGGCCGCGCTGCAGAAGGCGAACGGCCTGGGCGCCGCGACCACGATCTACGCGGGCGAGCGCCTGCGCCTGACGGCGGCGGCGCGGCAGCAGCCGCCCGCGACGACGCCCGGCACGGGCAGGGCCGACCGGGCCGTGACGTTCGCCCGCGCCCAGGTCGGCAAGCCGTACGTCTGGGGCGGGACGGGGCCGGCCGGGTACGACTGCTCGGGACTGGTCCAACAGGCGTGGCGGGCCGCCGGGGTGAGCGTCTCGCGCACCACGTACACCCAGCTCCGCGACGGCGTGCGCACGACCCGCGCCCGCCTCGTCCCCGGCGACCTCGTGATCACGAACCGCGGTCACCACGTGCTGCTGTACGCCGGGGACGGCACGGTGATCGAGGCGCCCCGGCCCGGGGCCAAGGTCCGCACCGCGCCGCTGCCGCCGCACGCGCAGGTGGTCGCCTACCGGCACATCGCGCGGTGAGGCTCAGTCCGCGAGGCCGCGCGGGAGGGTCACGAGCGCGGCGCCGCCAGGCCCAGTACGCGGTCCTTCAGGGCAGGGAACTGCTCGCGCGTCGTCGTCACCTTCGCCGGGTCCAGCTCGACGCGGAGGATCTCCTCGCCCGGGCCCGCCTCGGCAAGGACCTCGCCCCAGGGGTCGACGACGATCGAGTGGCCGGCCTGTTCGACGCCGGCGTGGGCGCCCGCGGTGCCGCAGGCGAGGACGTACGCCTGGTTCTCCACCGCCCGCGCCTGCGCGAGCAGCGTCCAGTGCGCGCGCCGCCGCGCCGGCCAGCCGGCGGGCACGACCAGCGCCTGCGCGCCGGCGTCGACGAGGCCGCGGAACAGTTCGGGGAAGCGGAGGTCGTAGCAGGTGGCGACGCCGAGCGTCAGCCCGGGCACGGGCACGGTCACGAGCTCCTCGCCGGCCGCCATCATCACGGCCTCGCCCTTGTCGAAGCCGAAGCGGTGGATCTTGCGGTACGTGCGGACGCGCGCGCCGTCGGGGGCGTACACGAGCGAGGTGTTGTACAGGGCGTCGCCTGCCGCCTCCACGATCGAGCCCGCGTGCAGCCAGACGCCCGCGTCCCGCGCCGCCGCCGACATCGCCCGGTGCGTGGGGCCGTCCAGCGGCTCCGCCTCGGCCGCGAAGGACTCGTACGCGAACGCGCCCACGGGCCACAGCTCGGGCAGGACGACGAGATCCGCGTCCCGTTCCGCCCGTACCAGTTCCGCCGTGCGCTCCCGGCGTGCCGTGACCGTTTCGTCCGGGTCTACTGCGATCTGGATCAGCGAGGCGTGCACACTACCACCGTCCTGGCATTCGAGCCGTCAACACGGGCCTACGATCGTCACACGAAAGCACTGCCGGGGTGCCTTCGGGCAGCGTAACTTAGCGTCCGAACCTCCCACGCCGACTTGTTTTCAGCCCGCGCACCAGCAGAACCGCCGAGGGGTCCCGTGACCGTCCATCCCAGCCTTCAGACCTACGTAGACGCCTGGACCCACTCCATCGAAGCGATATCCGAGCTGGTGCAGCCGCTCGTGGAAGGCGAATGGAACCGGGCGACGCCCTGCCCCGGCTGGTCGGTGCGCGACATGGTCTCGCACGTCATCGGCATGGAGTGCGAGATGCTCGGCGACCCGCGCCCCATCCACAGCCTGCCGCGCGACCTGTACCACGTGCGCAGCGAGTTCGCGCGCTACATGGAGATGCAGGTCGATGTGCGCCGGCACCACACCGCGCCGGAGATGACCTCCGAGCTGGAGTACGTGCTGATCCGCCGCGCCCGTCAGCTGCGCAACGAGAGCCGGCAGCCGGACCACAAGGTCCGCGCCCCGCTCGGCGCGGAGCAGACGCTGGAGCTGGCGTACCGGATGCGCGCCTTCGACGTGTGGGTGCACGAGCAGGACCTGCGGATCACGCTCAACCAGCCGGGCAACCTGGACTCGCCGGGCGCGCTGGTGGTCCGGGACATCCTGCTGGAGGCGCTGCCGAAGGTGGTCGCCAAGGACGCGGGCGCGCCGGCGCACTCGGCGGTCGTCTTCGACGTGAGCGGCCCGGTGGAGTTCCTACGGACGGTACGCGTGGACGCGGACGGCCGCGGCACGGTGGACGGCGCGCCGTCGCTGGGTCCGGCGGCGACGCTGGCGCTGGACTGGGAGACGTACGTGCGGCTGGCCTGCGGCCGGATCCGGCCGGCGGCGGTCGTGGACCGGGTCAAGGTCGAGGGCGACGCGGAGCTGGCGCAGGCGATCCTGGACAACTTCGCGGTCACCCCCTGACGGCGGGGCGGCGACCGCCCCGCCGCCGGCGTCACACCGGGACGTGCACCGCCTCGACCCGGCTGGCGACGAGGCGTTCGCGCTCCCGCCGGACGGTGCGGGCGCGCAGCCGCAGGATCTGGGCGATGCCCAGGGCCTGCAGCACGAAGACGGACGAGAACGCGATCCGGTAGTCGTCGCCGGTCGCGTCGAGCAGCACGCCCACTGCGAGCAGCGTCGTCATCGAGGCGGTGAAACCGCCCATGTTGACGATCCCGGAGGCGGTGCCCTGACGCTCGGGCGGGTTGGCCGGCCGGGCGAAGTCGAAGCCGATCATCGACGCGGGCCCGCACGCCCCCAGGACCACGCACAGCGTGACGAGCAGCCACAGCGGAGCGCGGTCGCCGGGGTACAGCAGCGTGGCGCCCCACAGCAGGGCCGTGGCGGCGACGGTGCCGAGCGCGAGCGGGGCACGGGCGGCGTGGTGCCGGGCGATGATCTGCCCGTACGCGAGCCCCACGACCATGTTGGACAGCACCACGAGGGTCAGCAGTTCGCCCGCGGCGCCGCGCGAGAGCCCCTGGTCCTCGACGAGGAACGGCAGCCCCCACAGCAGCAGGAACACCATCGCGGGGAACTGGGTGGTGAAGTGCACCCACATGCCGAGCCGGGTGCCGGGCTCGCGCCACGACTCGGCGATCTGGCGGCGGACGAAAGCGGCGCCCGCATGCACGGACGGCGCCGGCTCGTACCCCTCGGGATGGTCCTTCAGGAAGACCAGGAGCAGTACGAGGACGACGAGGCCGGCCAGGGCGCTGCCGGCGAACGTGGTGGTCCAGCCGAGGCCGTGCAGCAGCCGGGAGATCACGATGGTGGAGACGAGGTTGCCGGCCATCCCGAAGAGCGCGGCGACCTGGGCGATCAGCGGGCCGCGGCGGGCGGGGAACCAGCGGGAGCCGAGCCGCAGCACGCTGATGAAGGTCATCGCGTCGCCGCAGCCGAGCAGCGCCCGGGCGGCGAGCGCCGTGCCGTACGAGGGGGCGAGCGCGAAGCCCAGCTGGCCGGCGGTGAACAGGATCACGCCGAGGGTCAGGACCTTCCGGGCGCCGAGCCGGTCGACCATGAGGCCGACGGGTATCTGCATGCCGGCGTAGACCAGCAGCTGCAGGATCGAGAACGTGGACAGGGCGGAGGCGTTGACGTCGAAGCGCTCGGCGGCGTCGAGCCCGGCGACGCCCAGCGAGGTGCGGAAGATGACGGCGACGAAGTACACGGAGACGCCGACACCCCAGACGAGGGCGGCGCGCCGGCCGCCGGGCGGATCTCCTGGGAGGGCGACGGACGAGCCGCTCACCTGTCCTCACCCCGCACCAGCAGCTTGACCCAGCTGAGGTGCTGCCGGACGCAGTGGGCGGCGCCCTCCGCGTCCCCGGCCTCGATCCGCTCCAGGATCTCGGCGTGCTCGGTGATGTTCTTGGCGATGCGGTCCGGGTGGGACTGCATCACGGCCACGCCCATCCGCAGCTGACGGTCCCGCAGCTGGTCGTAGAGGCGGGCGAGGATCTGGTTGCCGGCGTGCTTCACGATCTCGGCGTGGAAGCACCGGTCCGTGGCGGCCACCTCGGCGAGGTCGCCGGCCTCGGCGCGCTGCGTCTGCTCCGCCAGGAGCTCCCTCAGCCGGGCGATCAGCGCGGGCGGGGCGGGGACGGCGCGGCGGACCGCGAACTCCTCGACGAGCAGCCGGGTCTCGACGACGTCGGCGATCTCCTGTGCGGAGACCGCGAGCACGAGGGCGCCCTTCTTGGGGTAGAGCTTGAGCAGCCCCTCCATCTCCAGCTTGAGCAGCGCCTCGCGCACGGGGGTCCGCGAGACCCCCACGGCCTGCGCCAGCTCCCCCTCGGTGAGCAGCGTCCCGCCCTCGTAACGGCGTTCGAGGACCGCTTGTTTGACATGCATGTAGACCCGGTCGGCGGCTGGTGGCTGCCTGACGGGGCTGAGGGGCGCTGATGGCATGCGCACAGCATAGATACAAGCGGTGTTCAACAAACAGGCCCGTCCGCATCGCGGACGGGCCTGTTTCACGTGAAACGTGGCGACTCGGGCATCACGCCCAGGTCATGTCGGGCATCACGCCAAGGTCACCCCGGGCATCACGTCCAGGTCATCAGGCGCTTCGGCTGCTCCAGTACCGCGGCGATGTCGGCCAGGAACTTGGAGCCGAGCGCGCCGTCGATCAGGCGGTGGTCGAACGACAGCGCCAGCGTCGTGACGTGACGCGGCTTCACCTTGCCGTTGTGGACCCAGGGCTGGAGCCTGATCGCGCCGACCGCGAGGATCGCGGACTCGCCCGGGTTGATGATCGGCGTACCGGTGTCGACGCCGAAGACGCCGACGTTGGTGATGGTGAAGGTGCCGCCCTGCATCGCCGCCGGCGTCGTCTTGCCCTCGCGGGCGGTGCCGACCAGCTCGCTCAGCGAGCCCGACAGCTCCGCCAGGGTCTGGGCGTGCGCGTCCTTGATGTTCGGCACGATCAGGCCCCGGGGGGTGGCCGCGGCGATGCCCAGGTTCACGTAGTGCTTGAGCACGATCTCCTGGTTCGCCTCGTCCCAGGCCGCGTTGATCTCCGGGTTGCGCTTGAGCGCGACCAGGACGGCCTTGGCGACGAGCAGCAGCGGGTTCACCCGCAGGCCGGCCATGTCCGGGTCGGCCTTGAGCTCGTCGACCAGCTTCATCGTGCGCGTGATGTCGAAGGTGATGAACTCGGTGACGTGCGGCGCGGTGAAGGCCGAGCCGACCATCGCCGCCGCCGTCGCCTTGCGCACGCCCTTGATCGGGACCCGGGTCTCCCGAGCACCCGGCTCGACGACCGGAGCGGCGGCCACGGGGGCCGGCGCCGGGGCCGCGGTCTCCACCACGGGGGCGGCGGGGGCGGCCGGGGCCGGAGCCGCGGCCTTGTGCACGTCCTCGCGGGTGATGATGCCGTCGGGACCGGTCGGGACGACCGTGGTCAGGTCGACGCCGAGGTCCTTCGCCAGCTTGCGCACCGGCGGCTTGGCCAGCGGCCGGTCGAGGACGGCCGTGTCGGCGCCGCCCCCGCCGTGCCCGTTCAGCTCGCCCTGGACCGCCGCAGCGGCCTGCGCGGGCACACCCGCCGTGCCCTTGCGGGCGCGGCGCTTGGTCGACGAGGCGGCGACGCCGTAGCCGACGAGGACCGGCTGGCGGCCCTCCGCCGCAGGCGCGGGCTCCGCCGCCGGGGCGGCGGCCGGGGCGGCCGCGGCGGCCGGCTCGGGAGCCTCGGCGGGCGCGGCGCCGCCGACGTTCACCGAGATGATGACCTCGCCGACGTCGACCGTCGTGCCCTCGGCGAAGCGCAGCTCGTGCACGGTGCCGTCGAACGGGATCGGCAGCTCGACGGCCGCCTTCGCGGTCTCGACCTCGCAGACGACCTGGCCGTCGGTGACCGTGTCACCGGGCTGGACGTACCACTTGAGGATCTCGGCCTCGGTGAGGCCCTCGCCCACGTCGGGCATCTTGAATTCGCGGATGGTCACGTGGCTCTCCTCAGTACGCCAGCGAGCGGTCGACGGCGTCGAGCACGCGGTCCAGGCCCGGCAGGTACTCCTCCTCCAGGCGCGCCGGCGGGTACGGCGCGTGGTAGCCGCCGACCCGCAGGACCGGGGCCTCCAGGTGGTAGAAGCAGCGCTCGGTGATCCGGGCGGCGATCTCCGCGCCGGAGCCGAAGAAGACCGGGGCCTCATGGACCACGACCAGCCGGCGGGTCTTCTCCACCGAGCTCTGGATCGTGTCGAAGTCGAGCGGGGAGATCGAACGCAGGTCCACGACCTCGATCGACCGGCCCTCCTCGGCGGCGGCCGCGGCGGCCTCCAGGCAGGTCTTCACCATCGGGCCGTAGGCGACCAGGGTGAGGTCCGTGCCCTCGCGGGCGACCCGGGCCTTGTGCAGCTCGCCGGGGAAGGCGTCGGTGTCGACCTCGCCCTTGTCCCAGTAGCGGCGCTTCGGCTCGAAGAAGATGACCGGGTCGTCGCTCTGGATGGCCTGCTGGAGCATCCAGTAGGCGTCGGAGGCGTTCGCCGGGGTGACGACCTTGAGGCCCGCGACGTGCGCGAAGAGCGCCTCGGGGGACTCGGAGTGGTGCTCGACCGCGCCGATGCCGCCGCCGTACGGGATGCGGATGACGACCGGCATCTTCACGGTGCCGAGCGAGCGGGCCCGCATCTTCGCCAGCTGGGTGACGATCTGGTCGTACGCCGGGAAGACGAAGCCGTCGAACTGGATCTCCACGACCGGCCGGTAACCGCGCAGTGCGAGACCGATCGCGGTGCCGACGATGCCGGACTCGGCGAGCGGGGTGTCGACGACCCGGTCCTCGCCGAAGTCCTTCTGCAGACCGTCGGTGATCCGGAAGACGCCGCCGAGCTTGCCGACGTCCAGGCCCATGATGACGACCTTGGGGTCGGTCTCCAGGGCCTTGCGCAGCGACTCGTTGAGCGCCTTGGCGAGGGAAAGGTTCTGAACAGCCATGATTACTCGGCCTCTCCGTTCGCGAAGGACGCCTGGTAGGCCGCGAACTCCGCGCGCTCCTCGTCGACGAGCGCGTGCCCGTCGGCGTACGTGTTGTCGAAGATCGCCATGTGCTCGGGCACGGGCATGGCGCGGACGACCTCGCGGACCTGCTTGCCGAGCGCCTCGCTCTCGGCCTCCAGCTCCTCGAAGTACGCCGCGTCGGCGTGCCCCTCGCGCTCCAGGTACGCCTTCAGACGCAGGATCGGGTCCTTGGCCTCCCACGCCTCGCGCTCCGCGTCACGGCGGTACCGGGTCGGGTCGTCGGAGGTGGTGTGGGCGGCCATGCGGTACGTGAACGCCTCCACCAGCGTGGGGCCCTCGCCGCGGCGGGCGCGCTCCAGGGCCGAGCGGGTGACCGCGAGGCAGGCCAGCACGTCGTTGCCGTCGACGCGGACGCCGGGGAAGCCGAAGCCGCGGGCGCGCTGGTACAGCGGGACGCGGGTCTGCTTCTCGGTGGGCTCCGAGATCGCCCACTGGTTGTTCTGGCAGAAGAACACGACCGGGGCGTTGTAGACCGCGGAGAACACGAACGACTCGTTGACGTCGCCCTGGCTGGAGGCGCCGTCGCCGAAGTACGCGAGCACGGCGGAGTCCGCGCCGTCCTTGGCGATGCCCATGGCGTAGCCGGTGGCGTGCAGGGTCTGCGAACCGAGCACGATCGTGTACAGGTGGAAGTTGTTGGTGCTGGGGTCCCAGCCGCCGTTGTTCACGCCGCGGAACATGCCCAGCAGGTTCGTCGGGTCGACCCCGCGGCACCAGGCGACGCCGTGCTCGCGGTAGGTCGGGAAGACGTAGTCGTCGTCGCGCAGCGCACGGCCGGAGCCGATCTGCGCGGCCTCCTGGCCCAGCAGCGAGGCCCACAGGCCCAGCTCGCCCTGCCGCTGCAGGGCCGTCGCCTCGGAGTCGAAGCGGCGGGTGAGGACCATGTCCCGGTAGAGCCCGCGCAGCTCGTCGGCGCTCAGGTCGATGTCGTACTCGGGGTGCTGGATGCGCTCCCCTTCGGGCGTCAGCAGCTGAATGAGCTCGGGCTCCGTGTTCTCCGAAGCCTGCGCCTTCTTCGCGCTCGCGCTGGTGGTGCGCTTGGTGCCGCTGCTGCGTCGCGTCGTCTTGCGCGCGGCAGTGCTTTCCACGGTCACGTGCGTGCTCCTCCGTCGGTCCGGCCCCCGGGTTCGCCGGGCAAGGCCAGTGCGGCTCCGCCTTGTCCGTGCCCTCGCACGGGGTGGGTGCGACGCGGCCGGGTCGGGCGTGACAGGTGCCCCGGCGAGCGCCCTGTCATAGGCACGTTACCCAGAGTCCCGCATTACTGCGAAACCCCATTTGACCTGCGATTTTGCTTGGATTTCCAAGTAAATCGAGAAACCACTGGTAACAGCCTTGCAGGCCGCCGGAACACCGGCACGTTATCCCGCGCACCCCGGGCGCGGGAAGAGCCAATATGTGAGACTGGCCCCGTGCGCGAAGAAGGAAAAATCACGGTATTCCTGCTGGACGACCACGAAGTCGTCCGGCGCGGCGTCCGTGAGCTGCTCTCCGTGGAGCCCGACATCGAGGTGGTCGGCGAGGCCGGCACGGCCGAGGACGCGCTGGTCAGGATCCCCGCGACACGCCCCGACGTGGCCGTGCTCGACGTGCGGCTGCCGGACGGCAGCGGCGTGGAGGTCTGCCGCGAGGTCCGCTCCCGGGACGAGTCCGTCAAGTGCCTGATGCTCACCTCGTACGCCGACGACGAGGCCCTCTTCGACGCGATCATGGCCGGTGCCTCCGGTTATGTCCTCAAGGCCATCCGGGGCAGCGAGCTGCTCACCGCGGTGCGCGAGGTGGCCGCCGGCAAGTCGCTGCTCGACCCGGTGGCGACCGCCCGGGTCCTGGAGCGGCTGCGGGACGGCGGCGCCCGCAAGGGCGACGACAAGCTGGCCGGCCTGACCGACCAGGAGCGGCGGATCCTGGACCTGATCGGCGAGGGGCTGACCAACCGGGCCATCGGCGAGCGGCTGCATCTCGCCGAGAAGACCATCAAGAACTATGTCTCCAGCCTGCTGTCCAAGCTGGGGATGGAGCGCCGCTCCCAGGCCGCCGCGTTCGTGGCCCGGCTGCAGGCCGAGCGGGGCTGAGGCTCCCCGGTTCGGGACCTACGTCCCGGCCCAACCGGGGCGAGCGCCCCTTCTGCGGCCCGCCGGGGCGGCGGGAAAGTGGGATCCATGTCCCCCGAGCCCTCCGACGCCCGGCCCCGCCGGCCGTCCCCGCGGCCGTCCCACCAGTCGTCCCCCCGGCCGGGACCGTCGTCCGACGCGCGCCGCGCGATCGAACTGCTGACCAGCGTGGCGTACGGCCGGGTCGCGACCAGCATGCGCGCGCTGCCCTTCGTCGCCCCCGCCCGGCACGTCGTGGACGACGGCCGGCTCGTGCTCCGGCTGCACCGCTGCCTCGGCTACCACGAGGCCTGCGACGGCAGCGTCGTCGCGTACGAGGCGGACAACCTCGGCTCCGGCGCGCAGGACGTCTGGTCGGTGCAGTTCACCGGGACCGCCGCGCTCGTCGAGCCCACCCGGGCCCAGCTCGCGGCCTTCGGACCGCCGCCGGCGGCGGCCGACGGGGCGCCCGTGGAAGCGGTCTATCTGAGCGTCGAGCCCCAGTTCGCGACCGTGCATCTGCTGGACGAGCCCCCGGTGCAGGGGCCCGTCCGGAGAGCGACGGAACCACCACTCCGGGTGATCTAACATCTGACGGGTGCCGCGCTCATCTGCAACACTGGCTCCGCCCGTCGGCGTACTCCTGCGCCGCTACACGGACGCCGGCGAACCGCTCTCCTGCGTCCCCGTCACCCAGGGCCTGCTCAACCGCGGCTACCGGCTCGCCACCACACGCGGCTCGTACTTCCTCAAGCAGCACCTCGACGCCCCCACCGCCGATCGCGACACCATCACCCGCCAGCACCGGGCCACCCAACGGCTGCACGACCTCGGCCTGCCCGTCGCCCCGCCGCTCGCCGACTCCGCCGGCCGCACCGTCGCCGTCATCGGCGGCCGCTGCTACGCCCTGCACCCCTGGATCGAGGGCCGGCACCGCGACGGCGCCCAGCTCACCACCGCCGGCTCACGCCGCCTCGGCGCCCTGCTCGGCCACGTCCACACCTGCCTGGACCAGGTGATGGAGGCCCCGCCGCCGGGCGGCGCGTACGAGAGCGCCGACCCCGAGCGCACCGTCGAGGTCATCGACGAGCTGCTCCGGCTGGCCCGCGCCCACCGCCCGCGCGACCGGGTCGACCACCTCGCCGAGCACCGGCTCACCGAGCGCCGCGCCCTGCTCGCCGAGCACGCCCACCGCCGGCCCCCGCCGGCCGCGGCGGGCGGCTGGGTGCACGGCGACTTCCATCCGCTGAACCTGCTCTACCGGGGCGCGGAACCGGCCGCGATCGTCGACTGGGACCGGCTCGGCGTCCAGCCGCGGGCCGAGGAGGCCGTCCGGGCCGCCGCGATCTTCTTCGTACGCCCGGCGGGCCAGCTGGCGCTGGCGAAGGTGCGGGCGTACGCGCGGGCGTACCGGCGGGCCGCCGGGGCGGACGCGGCCGAACTCGCCGCGGCGGTGCACCGGGTGTGGTGGGAGCGGCTCAACGACTTCTGGATACTGCGCTGGCGCTACCAGCTGCACGACCGAAGGGCCGACCCGCAGTTTCCCGCGGTGTCGGCCCTGGCGGTGTGGTGGACGAAGGAGTACGAGGCGGTCCGCGACGCCTTCACCGGCTGACGCGACGCCTTCGCCGGCTGACGGAACGCCTTCACTTTCGCCGGCTGACGAAGGCTCAGCCCGTCGCGCCGGTGGGCTCGCCGGGTCCGCCCGGCTGGCCCGTGTTGCCCGCCGTCGAACCGGAGTTGGCGCCGCCGTCGGCCGCGCCGTCGGTCGGCTCCGTGGGCTCCGTCGGCTCGTCGGTGGGCTCGCCCGTACCGCCCTGGTCGGCGCCCTCGGTGGTGCCCGGCTCGTCGGTGGCGGACGGCTCGCCGCTCGGCGACTGCGTGAAGCTGGGCTTCGGCGGCGGCACGTACGTCGGCGAGTTCCAGTTGCCCTGGTCGCCGCCCGTGGAGGTGTCCGGCTCGTCCGTGTCGTCGGACTGCTCGTCCGACGGCGACGGCGTGCTCTGCGGCGTGGACGGGGCGGTGGAGGCCGGCGGGTTGTCGGTCGTGCTGCCGCCCTTGTCGTTGGCCTTGTCGATCGCGTACACCACGCCGGCCACGATCGCGATCAGCGCGAGCGCGACGAACAGCAGCACCTTGCCGCGCCCGCCGCCGTTCCGCCCGCCGTGCGCGCCGTAGCCGCCGGTGTCGTAGCCGCCGACGCCGCCGTCGTCCGGGTTCCGCGGCGGCAGGAGCGTGCCCGGCGGGGTGTCGCCGTGCACCGGGTGGCCGTACGCGGCCGTGGCGGCCGTGCCGCCGCTCGGGGTGCGCGGGCCCTCGTGGACCGCGACCGGGCCGGTGTTCCACCCGCCCGTGTGCCCGCCCTGCTGCTGGAGCATCTGCAGGGCGTACTGGATGAGCCCGCGCATCTCCTCGGCGCTCTGGAACCGGTCGTCCGGGTCCTTCGCGAGCGAGCGCATGACCAGACCGTCGAGCTCCGGCGGCGCGTCGCCGGCGACCTCGGACGGCGGGATCGGCGCGTCCTGCACATGCTGGTAGACCACCGAGAGCGGCGTCTCGCCGGTGAACGGGGGCCGCAGCGCGAGGAGTTCGTAGAGCAGACAGCCCGTGGCGTACAGGTCGGAGCGGTGGTCCACGGCCTTGCCGAGCGCCTGCTCCGGGGAGAGGTACTGGGGCGTGCCCATGACCATGCCGGTCTGCGTCATCGTCGTGGACGCGCCGTGCAGGGCACGGGCGATGCCGAAGTCCATGACCTTCACGGCGCCGTTGTCGGTGATGATGACGTTCGCCGGCTTGATGTCGCGGTGCACGATGCCGTGCTGGTGCGAGTACGCCAGCGCCTCCAGGACGCCGGAGACGATGATGAGCGCCTGCTCGGGGCCGGGGGCCTCGGCGCTGATCAGCAGGTCGCGGATGGTGCGGCCCTCGACCAGCTCCATCACGATGTACGGCACGGACTGGGCGCCGACCACGTCCTCGCCGGAGTCGTACACGGCGACGATCGCATGGTGGTTGAGGCCCGCGACGGACTGCGCCTCGCGCGTGAACCGGGCCTTGGACACCGGGTCTTCGGCGAGGTCGGCGCGGAGCAGCTTGACGGCGACGGTGCGGCCGAGCCGCACGTCCTCCGCGGCGAACACCTCGGCCATGCCGCCGCGGCCGAGACGGTGCGTCAGCCGGTAACGGCCGTCACCGACCAGACCGCCGACGCCCCATGACTCCGCGGCAGCGTCCGACACTCCGTTGCCGCCAGCTTCGGGTTCGGGTGCCATCAGTCCTCGCCGTCGTGTGTTGCCGTGTGCCGCCGTGACGTTCTCTGTCCCGTCACGCTACAGGCTTCCTCGGACACCTCGGTCCGAGATGGACCGGCCATCCAACCGCTTCCGCGTACACCGATGCAAATTCCGTGCGGTTCCGGTAACGCTTCCGAGACGCTTTTCATGCGGAGCGTCACGGAACGGGCACCCGGCTTGACGTGTCCGAGCCCTCGGGCAGACTTGGCCAGTAAAATTCCGGATCATCGCCGCGACGCGCGCGTACGGGGGAGTCAGAAATGAGCCAGGACGGCGCACAGGGGCGCTACGCGGGCGGTTCGGTGGCCAACGGCCGCTACCAGCTGCGCGACCTGCTCGGCGAGGGCGGAATGGCGTCGGTGTACCTGGCGTACGACTCCGCGCTCGACCGGCAGGTCGCCATCAAGACCCTTCACACCGAACTGGGCCGCGAGCAGTCGTTCCGCGAAAGGTTTCGGCGCGAGGCCCAGGCTGTTGCGAAGTTGTCGCACACCAACATCGTCTCGGTCTTCGACACCGGTGAGGACGACCTCGACGGCGCCCTCATGCCGTACATCGTCATGGAGTACGTGGAGGGCCAGCCGCTCGGCTCGGTGCTCGCCGCGGACGTCCGCCAGCACGGCGCCATGCCGGCCGACAAGGCGCTGAAGGTCACCGCGGACGTGCTGGCCGCGCTGGAGACCAGCCACGAGATGGGCCTGGTCCACCGCGACATCAAGCCCGGCAACGTGATGATGACCAAGCGCGGCGTGGTCAAGGTCATGGACTTCGGCATCGCCCGCGCCATGCAGTCCGGCGTCACCTCGATGACGCAGACCGGCATGGTCGTCGGCACCCCGCAGTACCTCTCGCCCGAGCAGGCCCTGGGGCGCGGCGTCGACGCCCGCTCGGACCTGTATTCGGTCGGCATCATGCTCTTCCAGCTGCTGACGGGCCGGCTGCCGTTCGACGCGGACTCGCCGCTGGCGATCGCGTACGCGCACGTGCAGGAGGAGCCGGTCGCGCCGTCCTCCATCAACCGCTCGGTGACCCCGGCGATGGACGCGATGGTCGCCCGGGCGCTGAAGAAGAACCCGAACGAGCGCTTCCCGAGCGCGGCCGCGATGCGCGACGAGTGCCTGCGGATCCTCTCCGCGGGCCAGACCGGCGCGCCGATGATCGTCGCGGGCGGCCCGGTGGCCAGCGGCTCGGGCGTGGGCTCGGCGGTGTTCCCGCCGGTCGGCCAGCAGACCCCGGCACCGCAGGGCGTCCAGCAGCCGTACCAGGCGCCGCACACCCCGCAGCCCGGCCCGTACGGCCCGCCGACGCCCGCCCCGGCCCCCTCGTACGGCTACCCGCAGCAGGCCCCGACCCCGCCGCCGGCCCCGGCGTACCAGTCGCCGCAGCCCTCCCCGCAGCCGTACACGACGTCGCCGACGCCCGCCGCGAACCTCGGCGGCAGCAGCGGCGGCGGCCGGAACATGCCGGTGATCGTCGGCGCGATCGTGGTCGCGCTGGTCGCCATCGGCGGCGTGATCACCGCGATCCAGCTGAGCGGCGACGAGGACCCGGGCTCGTCCGGCGGCACGGGCGGCCAGAGCAGCGCCCCGCCGGTGGCCGGGCACAAGGGCCCGGACCTGAGCAAGACGATCGACACGAAGGAGTGCACCGAGCCGACCGAGTCGAGCGACGACCCGGAGAAGATCGAGCTGCCCGACTTCCGCTACAAGAACATCCAGTCCGTGAAGGCCTGCGTCCAGGCCGCGGGCTGGAAGATCATGAAGCAGCAGCCGATGGACGAGAACGCCTACGGCGAGGGCACGGTCATGAGCCAGTACCCGCCGGCCGACTCCGAGGTGAAGCAGGGGGAGGTCGAGCTCACGCTCGAGATCTCCACCGGCAACCCCGGCCTGTAGTAGCCCTCGTCGTCCGGACGGTTTGTCCGGGATGCCGCGTCCCTCCCGTTGTGTGACGCTGAGTCGAACGACTCGGCGGCTCGGTACGGGAGGGGGTCACGCGGTGACTCCAGGACTCCGCGGGGCGCGGACCTGGGCGGTCTGCGGGCCCCTGGTGGCGTGCTCGCTGCTGTCGGCCGCCGTCGCGCCGTCCGCGTACGCGGAGCGGGGGCCGTACGGGCATGGGTACGGGCGCCATGGGGCGTCTGCACCGGGGCCTTCCGCTGACACCTGGGCACCGTCGTACCGGCCGGGGAAGGCGCATCACGGGCCGTCGGAGGCGCCGTCCGCTGCGCCTCACGCCGCGCCGTCCGCCGTGCCGTCCGCGTCGCCCGTCGAGGCGGCCCGGCAGACCGGGCGCACCGAGGCCGCCGAGCCCAGCCCCGCCGCGTCGCTGGCCGGGCGGCCCGCCGGGGAGGGTCGGGAGCGGCCGGGTCGGCCCACCGGGCCGGAGAGCCCGCCGGCCGGCGAGAGCGTCTCGCCCAGCCCGTCGCCCACCGCATCGGAGACCGGGACGGAGCCGCCGGCCGAGTACGAGGCGGAGCGCGAGGAGGTACTCGGGGAGGAGTCCGTTCCGCCGCCCTCCTCCCCTGTCGCCACTCCCGCCACTCCCGCCGCCGCAGTCCGGCTGCCCGGCCCGCACACCGCCGTCACTGCCGCCGACCAGCGGATTCCCGTACTGACGCTGGGCGTTGGGCTCGCCCTCGTGGGGCTCGGGATCGGCTTCCTCGGGGTCCGGATGCGGCGGCGCTGAGCCCGTGTACGTCCCTCTGCCGTCCGTCTGACGTCCCTCTGCGGAATCGCCGTCCTCCTTGAGACGGACACCGCGGTTCCCTCTCAGGTCGCTTGTGGACGCCTCGACATACTCGGTATACATACTGAGTATGTCGATCCGCCACGGGCTGCTCGCCCTTCTCGAACGCGGCCCGCGCTACGGGTCCCAGCTCCGCACGGAGTTCGAGTCCCGCACCGGCCAGACCTGGCCGCTCAACGTCGGGCAGGTCTACACGACCCTGAACCGCCTGGAGCGCGACGGACTGGTCGCACAGGGCGGCGAGGACGACGCCGGGCACGCACTCTGGACGATCACCGAGACCGGCCGGGACGAGCTGCGGACCTGGTTCGAGCGGCCCGTCGACCGGACCAGTCCGGCCCGTGACGAGCTGTCCATCAAGCTCGCCATGGCGGTCGGCGCGCCCGGCGTCGACATCCGGGCCGTCATCCAGTCCCAGCGCCGGCACACCGTGAAGGCAATGCAGGACTACACCCGGCTCAAGCGCCAGGCCGTCGAGGCCGTGGAGCGCGGGCCGGGGGAGCGGAACGACATCGCCTGGCTGCTGGTCCTGGAGCAGCTGATCTTCCAGACCGAGGCCGAGGCGCGCTGGCTGGACCACTGCGAGGCCCGGCTCATCCGCCTGTCCCGCGCGGAGGCGAAGGAGCAGGGCCCCGGCCCGGGCTCCGAACCTCCGGACCCCGGCCCGTCGCCATCGGCCACCCGTCCCGGCGCCGCCGCACCCACCGCCCGCGGCACCGCCTGAACCGCTCCGGCTCCGCCGCGGCCCCAGGACCCGCGCAGGCCGCGGCGTCCCGACCACGCGGCCTGTGACAGGCCGCCGTTCAGACGACGCGGCCTTCCGAGCCGCCGCCGATCAGACCACGCGGCCCCCGTGCCGCACCACCCACCATTCCGTACGCGGCCACCGCTCCGTACGCCTCAGCCGCCGCGTCCGCGCACCCCTGCGCGTACGCCCGAGGGGGGAACCGTCCCATGTCCGCAACCACGCCCGACCCCGACCGCTCGGCGCAGCCCGTGCTGCAACTGCAGAACCTGACCCGGGTCCACGGCTCGGGGGCCACCGAGGTGCACGCCCTGCGCGGCATCGACCTCGACGTCCACGCCGGCGAACTCGTCGCCGTCATGGGGCCGTCGGGCTCCGGCAAGTCCACGCTGCTCACCATCGCGGGCGGCCTGGACGCCCCCACCTCCGGCCGGGTGCTGGTCGAGGGCCAGGACATCACCGTCGCCGACCGCAAGCAGCTCGCCGCCCTGCGCCGCCGCAGCATCGGCTACGTCTTCCAGGACTACAACCTGATCCCGGCGCTCACCGCCGCCGAGAACATCGCCCTGCCCCGCGAACTCGACGGCGTCTCCGCCCGCAAGGCCCGCGTCGAGGCGGTCGCCGCGCTGGAGGAGATGGAACTGGCGCACCTCGCCGACCGGTTCCCCGACGAGATGTCCGGCGGTCAGCAGCAGCGCATCGCGCTGGCCCGCGCCCTCGTCGGCGACCGTCGCCTGGTGCTGGCCGACGAGCCCACCGGCGCCCTGGACTCGGAGACCGGCGAGGCCGTGCTCTCCCTGCTGCGCAGCCGCTGCGACGCCGGGGCCGCGGGCGTCCTGGTCACCCACGAGCCGCGGTTCGCCGCCTGGGCGGACCGCGTGGTGTTCCTGCGCGACGGCGCCGTCGTCGACCAGACCGTCCGCAGCGAGGCCGACTCGCTCCTGTCCGGCCGGGCGGCCCAGCGGTGACGAACTGGTTCCACTCCTGGCGCGCCGCGGTGCGCATAGCCCGCCGCGACGCCTGGCGCTACAAGGGACGCAGCTTCCTCGTCCTCGCCATGATCGCCCTGCCGATCCTCGGCGTCAGCGCCGCCGACCTGACCCTGCGCAGCGCCGAGCTGTCCACCGAGGAGTCGGTGGCCCGTTCCATCGGCGCCGCGGACGCGCGCGTCAAGGACGCCGGCTACGGCGGGGAGCCCGTCTACCAGGACCCCCCGGGCGAGTTGAGCACCCCGGTCGCCGACGAGGACGACACGGCCCCTTCGACGGGCCCGCGCCCCGGCCCGGCGCAGCTGGCCACCGTGTTCCCCGCCGGGTCCACGACCCTCACCGACAGCACGGGCAGCGCCAAGCTCACCACCGAGTACGGGCTGCTGCAGGCGGAGATCCGGGAGCTGAAGGCGAGCGACCCGATGACCCGCGGCATGCTCACCCTGCTCGACGGCCGGTATCCGCAGCGGGCCGACGAACTCGCCGTCACCGAGCGCTTCCTGGAGGACAGCGGCCTGAAGTTGGGCTCGTCCCTCACCGCCCGCGGCTTCGAGCGCACGTACCGGATCGTCGGCGTGTACGAGCTGCCGGGCGAGCTGACGGCCCACCAGGTCAACGCCCTGCCGGGCGCGTTCCTCGCCCCGTACGCCAAGGCCGCCGAGAAGGCCGGCCTGCAGCACGTCGACATCTCCACCACCCACCTGGTCAAGGCGTCCGGTGGTTTCACGTGGAACATGGTCAAGGAGGCCAACGAGAAGGGCGTCACGGTGGTCTCCCGGGCCGTCCTGCTCGACCCGCCGGCCAAGTCCGAGGTCCCGCTCTACCAGAAGGACGGCTGGGACCCGTACGAGCAGAGCCTGCGCGCCCACGCCGAGGCGCTGGCCGTCGTCGCCACCGTCGTCGGTCTGGCGATGCTGGAGATCTGTCTGCTGGCCGGTCCCGCGTTCGCGGTCGGCGCCCGGCGCTCGCGCCGGCAGCTCGGCCTGGTCGGCGCCAACGGCGGAGACCGGCGGCACATCCGCGCCATCGTGCTCTCCGGCGGTCTGGTCATCGGCGCCGCCGCGGCCGTCGTCGGCACGGTCCTGGCCCTGGTGCTCACGTACGCCCTTCAGCCCGTCCTGGAGGGGTACGTCGGCCGCCGGTTCGGCAGCTTCGACATCCGCCCGCTGGAACTCCTCGGCATCGCCCTGCTCGCCGTCCTGACCGGCCTGTTCGCGGCGATCGTGCCGGCGATCACCTCCTCCCGGCAGTCCGTGCTGGCCTCGCTCACCGGCCGCCGCGGAGTGCGTCGCAGCAGCCGCGTGCTGCCGCTGGCCGGCCTCGGCGCGGTCCTGCTCGGCGGGGCGATCGCGCTGTACGGCGCGGTGGTCTCCGACCACTTCGCCCTCGTCGCGCTCGGCAGCGCCGTCGCCGAGCTGGGCGTCGTCGCCATGACTCCGGCGCTCGTCGGCCTGTTCGGCCGCACCGGCCGCTGGCTGCCGCTCTCCCCGCGCCTCGCCCTGCGGGACGCGGTGCGCAACCGGGGCCGTACGGCGCCCGCCGTCGCCGCCGTGCTCGCCGCGGTCGCCGGCACCGTCGCCGTCGCCACGTACGCGGCCGGCGTGGAGGCGCAGCGCCGCGCCGAGTACAGCCCCGCGCTGCCGCACGGCGCGGTCTCCGTGTCCGTCGGCGAGGAGGGCGGCCGGGACGCCCCGGCGGCCCGGGAGGCCGTGCAGCGGCTGTTCCCCGTCGAGGTCCGCGCGGACCTCGGCCGGGTCACGGCCGGCCGGGCCGGCTGCTCGATGTACGACGGCGCCAAGGGCTGCGGCCGCGCCGAGGCCGTCGTCCCCAAGGCCAACGAGTGCCCGCTGTGGATCTCGACCAAGGCGAACCCGGACCCCGTCCGGAACATGAGCCGTGAGGAGGCCTCCAAGCTCGCCAAGGACTGGCGCTGCAAGGTGTACGACGAACTCGGCGTCAACGTCGAGGGCGGGGTGGTCGTCGGTGACGCCAAGGTCCTGAAGGTCCTCGGCATCAAGGACCCGGCCGCCGAGCAGGCGCTCGCCGCAGGCAAGATCGTCGCCTTCCGCAAGCCCGTGGTCGACGCGTCCGGGAAGGTCGGCATCCGGCTGGTCACCGACACCGAAGCGGCCGACAGGGCGACGGAGGAGGGCACCGAGACCCCGGGCCGGGTCGTGTCCCTGCCCGCCCACCTCGCCGAAGGCGGGCGCAACTACGGGATGACGGCGCTCGTCAGCCCCACCGCCGCCAAGGCCGCCGGACTGACCACGGTCCCGTTCGGTGCGCTGTTCGACACCGAGCGGATCCCCGACTCCGAGCAGCGCCAGAAGCTCGACGCGGAGCTCGCCCGGCTCGGCAGCTCCGTCGACCTGCACGTGGAGGTCGGCTACGAGAACGAGAGCGGCATCGTGCTGCTGGCCCTCACCGTGTTCGCCGGCCTCGTCACCATCGGCGCCGCCGGCATCGCCACCGGTCTGGCCCAGGCCGACGCCGAGGCCGACCTGAAGACCCTCGCCGCGGTCGGCGCGCCCCCGCGGGTCCGCCGCACCCTGAGCGGCTTCCAGTGCGGGGTGGTCGCGGCCATGGGCGTCCTCCTCGGCTCCGCGACGGGCGTACTGCCGGCGATCGCCCTGCGGCTCACCGAGGCCCGCCAGCAGCAGCGCTGGTACGAGCAGGCCCTCGCGGACAACCCCGGAGGCGCCGACCTGGTCGGACCGCCCCCGCACGTGCCGATCGTCGTGCCGTGGGACACCCTCGGGGCGCTGCTGGTCCTCGTGCCGCTCGGCGCGGCGGTCCTGGCGGCCCTGGTCACCCGCTCGCGCGGCGCACTGGCCCGGCGCGCGGCGACGTGAGGCGGCGCGCGGCGACCTGAGAGGGGGCGCGCGGCGACCTGAGAGGGGGCGCGGACGGCCCCGCGCCCCCGCCCGCGCGAATGGGCCCTCGGAGAAGGGTGGATCACCCTCCTCCGGGGGCACACCGACTGGTGAGGCTGGTGTGCGAGAGAATGGGCGGCATGGAGATGCCGAGGAGTGAACGGTCGTCGCAGGAGAGCCCCCACATCCTGGTCGTGGGCCAGGACGGAATGGCGATCGGCGGCGCGGACGACGAGTCGCGCGAGGTTCCCGTGACGGACATGGTCGAACAACCGGCAAAGGTCATGCGGATCGGCAGCATGATCAAGCAGCTCCTTGAGGAAGTCCGCGCGGCTCCTCTGGACGAGGCGAGCCGGGTCAGGCTCAAGGACATCCACGCCAGCTCCGTGAAGGAGCTGGAGGACGGGCTGGCGCCCGAGCTGGTCGAGGAACTGGAGCGGCTCTCCCTGCCGTTCACCGACGAGGCGATCCCGTCCGAAGCGGAACTGCGCATCGCGCAGGCCCAGTTGGTGGGCTGGCTGGAGGGCCTGTTCCACGGCATCCAGACCGCGCTGTTCGCCCAGCAGATGGCCGCCCGCGCCCAGTTGGAGCAGATGCGCCGGGCGCTCCCGCCGGGCGCGCCGACCGACGACGAGGAGCGCGGACACGGCGGTGCGCGCTCGGGGCCGTACCTGTAGAACGGCGTTGAACGACGCGGCCCGTGCGCAAGGCCCGGCACCTCGTGGTGCCGGGCCTTCGCCATGCGGTCGTCCGGGGCGTCAGAGCGCCTGCGGGGCGAGGAGCAGCACCTTGCCGACGTGGCTGCCGGAGTCGAGCGCCCGGTGGCCCTCGGCGGCCTCCTCCATCGGCACCGTCGTGTGGATCACCGGACGGACCGTGCCCGCGGCGATCAGCGGCCAGACGTGCTCGCGCACCGCGGCCACGATGGCCGCCTTCTCGTGCAGCGGACGGCTGCGCAGCGTCGTCGCCGTGATCGCGGCGCGCTTGCCCAGCAGCGCCGCCAGGTTCAACTCGCCCTTCACACCGCCCTGGAGGCCGATGATCGCGAGCCGGCCGTTGACCGCGAGCGCCTGGACGTTGCGCTCCAGGTACTTCGCGCCGACGATGTCGAGGATCACGTCCGCGCCCGCGCCGTCGGTGGCCTTGCGCAGCTCCTCGACGAAGTCCTGCCGCCGGTAGTCGATCAGGATGTCCGCGCCCAGTTCGGCGCAGCGCTCCAGCTTCTCCGGGCCGCCGGCGGTGACCGCGACCTTCGCGCCGACCGCCTTGGCCAGCTGGATCGCCGTGGTGCCGATGCCGCTCGCGCCGCCGTGCACCAGCAGCGTCTCGCCGGGGCGCAGGTGGGCGATCATGAACACGTTGGACCAGACCGTGCAGATGGCCTCGGGGAGCGCCGCCGCCGTCACCAGGTCCACGCCCTCCGGTACGGGCAGCAGCTGCCCGACGGGGACGGCGACCTTCTCCGCGTACCCGCCGCCGACCAGCAGCGCGCACACCTCGTCGCCGACGGACCAGCCGGACACCCCCGGGCCGAGGGCCGCGATGCGGCCCGAGCACTCCAGGCCGGGGTAGCGGGACGAGCCGGGCGGCGGGTCGTAGAAGCCCTGGCGCTGCAGCAGGTCGGCGCGGTTGACCGCGCTCGCCACCACCTCGACGAGCACCTCGCCCTCGGCGGGCACGGGATCGGGCGCCTCGGCCCAGACGAGGGCCTCGGGGCCGCCGGGTTCCGGAATCGTGATCGCATGCATGTCGGCGAGGCTACTCCGGCGGCAGGGTGGTCCGCGGGCCGACAGCAGCGGCCCGGACGATCGTGATCACACGGTCCGTCAACTGCAGGGGGCTGGCCTTCGGATCGTCGTAGCCGAGCAGCCGGTGCCCGCGGAGCACGCTCACCACCAGGTCCTCGGTCTCCCGGACGCTCTTGCCCACCTCGGCCTTGGTGACCGGCCGCTCGACCAGGTCGAGACCTGAGCCCTGCTGGATCAGATCCTCCATGACCGTGCCCGCGCTGGGGCTGAGCACCGACAGGCCGAGCAGCCGGCCGGCGGCGCTGGCGCTGGTGATCACCGCGTCCGCGCCGGACTGGCGCAGCAGCGGCGCGTTCTCCTCCTCACGGACCGCGGCCACGATCTTCGCCCCGCGGTTGAGCTGGCGCGCCGTCAGCGTGACCAGCACGGCGGTGTCGTCCCGCTGGGTGGCGATGACGATCTGACGGGCCCTTTGCACCTCGGCCCGGAGCAGTACGTCACTGCGGGTGGCGTCGCCTATCACGCCGACGTACCCGTCCGCGTTCGCCGCCTCGATGACCTTGCTCGACGGGTCGACGACGACGATGTGGTCCTTGCCCAGACCGGTGGTGGAGAGCGTCTGGAGCGCGGACCGCCCCTTGGTGCCGAAGCCGACGATGACGGTGTGGTCGCGCAAGTGGGTCCTCCAGCGGTTCAGCCGCCATTCCTCCCGGGTCCGCTCGGTGAGGACCTCGAGAGTGGTGCCGACCAGGATGATCAGGAAGATCACGCGCAGCGGCGTGATCAGCAGAATGTTGGTGAGCCGGGCACTGTCGCTGTGCGGGACGATGTCGCCGTACCCGGTGGTGGACAGGGTCACCGTGGAGTAGTACGCGGCGTCGAGGAAGTCGACCGTCTCGTCGGCGTTGTCGTGGTAGCCGTCGCGGTCGATGTAGACGATGATCATGGTCAGCAGGAGCACGCCCAAGGCCATCAGAAGCCGCTTGGCGACCTGGCGCAGCGGCTTCTCGACGATCCGGCGGGGCAGTTTCACCCGGGCGTTCTCGTCGGCCTGGCGGGCCATGACGTCCTGTCCGGACAGTTTCACGTGAAACACCCTCCTGCGGCGGCGGTGCCCGCCTCAGGAGACAGCGCCATGGGCGCCGACCAGGGCAGATCGAGTACGTCCAGAGTGTCGCCGGCGCGTGCGCCGCCCGGCGGGACCACGGCCATGCCGTCCGCGGCGGCGATGCCGCGGAGCATGGCGGGCCCGTTGTAGTGCAGCGGCACGAGGTGGTCGCCGTGGTGGACGACGGGGACGAGCCGGGTGTCGTGCGGATGGCCCTGCACCTCGTCGCGCACCGGTCCCCGGTACGGCTCCGCGGCCGGCCGGCCGGAGCGGGCGAGCAGCAGCGGCTCGGCGAGCGTGAGCAGCCCGGAGACGGCCGCCAGCGGGTTGCCGGGCAGCCCCACGAGATGGCGGCCGTCGGCCAGCCGGGCGAGCAGCATCGGATGGCCGGGGCGCACCTTCACCCCGTCCACCAGCAGCTCCGCACCGGCCTTGGCCAGGACGGGGTGGACGTGGTCGACGGGGCCGGCGGCGGTGCCGCCGGTCGTGATCACCAGGTCCGCGGCGGAGCCGGTGACGGCGCCGTACAGGGCGTCGGCGTCGTCGCCGATGCGCCGGGTGCCGAGGACGTCCGCGCCGAGGGCCTGCAGCCAGGGGCCGAGGAGCGGGCCGAGGGCGTCACGGATCAGACCCTCGTGGGGGAGACCCGAGGTGAGCAGCTCGTCGCCGAGGACCAGGACCTCGACGGTGGGGCGGGGCAGGACGAACAGCTCGTCGTACCCGGCGGCCGCGGCCAGTCCGAGCACGGCGGGGGTGACCAGGGCGCCGGAGGGCAGCAGCGGGTCGCCGGTCCGGCACTCCTGGCCGCGCGGGCGGATGTCCTGGCCCGGGACGACCTCGCGGTCGGCGTGCAGCCGGCCCCCGGCGTCGGTGCGGGCGTGCTCGCTGCGGATCACGGCGGTGGCCCCGGACGGGATCCGGGCGCCGGTGGCGATGCGTACGGCGGTGCCGTCGTCGACGGCGCCGGCGGGGGCGTGCCCGGCGAGGACCGCGCCGTCCTCGTCGATCCGCCAGGGGCCGGGGCCCGCGACGGCCCAGCCGTCCATGGCGGAGGTGTCGAAGGACGGCAGATCGGTGAGCGCGGCGAGCGGCCCGCCGAGGAGCCGTCCGAGCGCCGCGCCGAGGGGGACCGGCTCGGGCGCCGGCCGGGCGGCGGCCGCGGCCTTGCGCGCCGTCTCCCGGGCATCGGGCCAGGGGGTGGCGCTGTGGCGGTCGTGGGGGGCGGGGGCCGGGGCGGCCGCGGGACCCGGGCGGGGCGGGCCGGGGGCGGCCGGGACCGGGGCGGGAGCCGGGGCCTGGAGGGCGAGGGCGTCGTCGAACGCGCCGGAGAGGCCGTCGGGATCGCCGGTACGGGCGGGGTCGCCCCTACGGGAGGGGTCGCCCGTACCGGCGTGGTTCCCGGCACCTGCGCCGGCGGCGGCGGTCGGCGGGGTCATCCGGCGTCGCCCTGCGAGGCCTCCGCGGCCCAGCGCTCGGCGAGCGCGGCGGCCCTGCGGGCCGCCTCGGCGACGGCTTCGGGGCCGCCGTTCGCCTGCGCCGCCGCGTATCCGACGAGGAAGGTGGTCAGCGGGGCGGCGGGCCGGGCCACCCCGTGGGCGGCGTCGCGCGCCAGGTCGAGCAGGACGCCGGTGTCGACGTCGAGTTCGATGCCCAGTTCGGCCTTGACTGCGGTGATCCATTCGTCCAGCACGTTCCCATGCTCCCTGATCCGTGCCCGGGCCGCGGCGAGGTCCTCCCAGGTGTCGCAGTCGAAGGAGGCCAGCGGGTCCGCGGCGATCCGGGCGGTCCGCAGCCCCTGGGTGAGCCGTCGCAGCGGCAGCCCGGCGAGCCCGCCGTGCTCCTCGGCCACCGCCGCGAGCACCCGCCGTACGGACGCGCTCCGGTACGCCGCCACGAGCGGCTGGTCGCGCCCGCCGGCGTCGACGGCGAGCACCGCGTCGACCTCCGCGGCGCCGGCCGTGCCGGCGGCGGTGTCGCCGGCCGTGTCGTCGGCCAGGGCGTCCACGAGCCGGCGCACCATGGTCTCGCCGAGGAACGGCAGGTCGGCGGAGAGCACGAGCACGACGTCGGCGGCGGTCTGCCGCAGCCCCGCGTCGAGCGCGGCCAGCGGGCCGCCGCCCGGCGGCTCCTCGCGCGCCCAGGCCACCGCCCGGACGGTCGGGCGCGGATCGCCGACGACGACGGTCCGCCCCGCGGTCCGGCATCCGGCGAGCACGCGGTCGAGCAGCGCCCGCCCGCCGACGCTCAGCGCGGGCTTGTCCGCCCCGCCGAGCCGGGTGGCGGCACCGCCGGCGAGCACGATGGCGTCATACGAGGTCGTCACCCCAGCAGTATGGTCCGCGCCCATGACGACGCCCGGACCGAGGCAGGGGAAGAGCCTCGGCCCGGGCGTCCGGGGCGGTGTCCGCCGTACGGAGACGGCCGGTAGGGGTCAGAGCGTGCGGAGCAGCACCGCCGGGTTCTCCACGCAATCCGCGACGTAGCGCAGGAAGCCGCCGGCCGTGCCCCCGTCGCAGACCCGGTGGTCGAACGTGAGCGACAGCTGGACGACCTGCCGGACGGCCAGCTCGCCCTGGTGCACCCACGGCTTGGGGACGATCCGGCCCACGCCCAGCATCGCGGCCTCGGGGTGGTTGATGATCGGCGTGGAGCCGTCCACCCCGAACACCCCGTAGTTGTTCAGCGTGAACGTGCCGCCGGTGAGGTCCGCCGGGGTGAGCGTGCCCTGCCGGGCGGACTCGGTGAGCCGGGCGAACTCGGCCGTCAGCGACTCCGCCGACCGGGTGTGCGCCTCGCGAACCACCGGCACGACCAGACCGCGCTCGGTCTGCGCGGCGAAGCCGAGGTGCACGGACGGCAGCCGGACGATCTCCCGCGCGGCCGTGTCCACGGTCGAGTTCAGCTCCGGGAACCGGGCGAGCCCGGCCGTGCAGATCCGGGCGAGCAGCGCGAGCACGGAGATCTTCGGGCCGCCCGCCGCGTTCATCGCGGCGCGGGCCGCCATGAGCTCCGTGGCGTCCGCGTCGACCCAGGTCGTCGCGTCGGGGATCTCGGTACGGCTGCGGGACAGCTTGTCCGCGACCGCGCCCCGGACCCCGCGCAGCGGCACCCTCTCACCGACGGCGGCAACCGAGCGGGCCGCCGCGGCGGGCTGGGCGGCGGGAACGGCCGCGGGGGCCTCCGCCTCGCGCACGGCGCGCTCCACGTCGGCGCGCAGGATCAGCCCCTCGGGACCCGAGCCGCGCAGCGCCCGCAGGTCCAGGCCCTTCTCCCGGGCCAGCTTCCGCACCAGCGGCGAGATGACCGGCACCGGCCCGTCGACCACGGCGGGCGCCACGGCGACGGGAGCCGCCGGAGCCGCCGCGACCTGAGCCGGCTGTGCCGCGGGGCTGTCGCGGCGGACCCGGCGGCGTCGAGCTGCGGGGCCCGCCGTGCCGTAGCCGACGAGCACGTTCCCGGAGTACTCCGAGGACTCCGCGTCCTTCGCCTCGGCCTTCGCCGGAGCCGCAGCCGCGGCCGCCGCCGGAACCGGGGCCGCCGCCCCCGCGCCGTCGGCGGGCTCCCCCACGGCGACCGTCAGCAGCGGTGCGCCGACGGGGAGTTCGGTGCCCTCCTCGCCGAACCGGGCGGTGACGACACCGCCGTACGGACAGGGCACCTCGACCATCGCCTTGGCCGTCTCGACCTCGACGACCGGCTGGTCGATGGCGACCACGTCGCCGACGTTCACCAGCCAGCGCACGATCTCCGCCTCGGTCAGTCCCTCGCCGAGGTCGGGCAGCTTGAACTCGAGCACCTGGGCCATCAGCTCTGCGCCTCCCACTGCAGGCGCGCCACCGCGTCGAGGATCCGGTCCACGCCCGGCAGGTGGTGCCGCTCCAGCATCGGCGGCGGGTACGGGATGTCGAAGCCGGCGACCCGCAGCACCGGGGCCTCCAGGTGGTGGAAGCAGCGCTCGGTCACCCGGGCGGCGATCTCCCCGCCGGGCCCGCCGAAACCGGTCGACTCGTGGACCACGACGGCCCGGCCGGTGCGCCGCACGGACGCGCAGACCGTCTCGTCGTCGAACGGCACCAGCGAGCGCAGGTCCACGACCTCCAGGTCCCAGCCCTCGGCCTGCGCCGCCTCGGCCGCCTCCAGGCAGACCGGCACGGACGGGCCGTAGGTGATCAGGGTGGCGCTCGTTCCGCTGCGGCGCACGACCGCCTTGCCTATCGGCTCGACGGCGGCGGGCGATTCCGGCGACCAGTCGGACTTCGACCAGTAGAGCCGCTTGGGCTCCAGGAAGATCACCGGATCGTCGGAGGCGATCGCCGCCCGCAGCAGCCCGTAGGCGTCCTCCACCGAGGACGGGGTGACGACGTGCAGGCCCGGGGTGGCGATGTAGTACGCCTCGGAGGAGTCGCTGTGGTGCTCGACACCGCCGATGCCGCCGCCGTACGGCACGCGCACCACCAGCGGCATCGGCATCGCGCCGCGGGTCCGGTTGCGCATCCGGGAGACATGGCTGATCAGCTGCTCGAACGCCGGGTAGGCGAAGGCGTCGAACTGCATCTCGACGACCGGGCGCAGCCCGTACATCGCCATGCCGACCGCGGTGCCGAGGATGCCGGCCTCCGCGAGCGGGGTGTCGGTGACGCGGTCCTCGCCGAACTCCTTCTGGAGTCCGTCGGTGACCCGGAAGACGCCGCCGAGCGTGCCGACGTCCTCGCCGAGCACGTGCACCGACGGGTCCTCGGCCATCGCGTCGCGCATGGCGCGCTGCAGCGCCTGCGCCATGGTGGCCGGGCGCGGCTTGGCCGCCACCGTCTTCGCCACCGTCGTCGCCCTCGTCATCACGCCTCGCTCTCGGCGTCGAGCTCGGCGCGCAGCTGCGCCGCCTGCTCGCGCAGCTGCGCGGTCTGCTCCGCGTACACATGGGCGAACAGGTCCATCGGGTCGAGCACCGGGTCCGCGTTCATCCGCTCGCGCAGCTGCGCCGCCATCGTCTCGGCGGCCTCGGCCGCCTCCCGTACGCCGTCCTCGTCGAGCACGCCGCGCTCCGTCAGGTCCCGCTCCAGAATCCGGATCGGATCGTGCGCCCGCCAGGTCTCGACCTCGCTCTCCCCGCGGTAGCGGGTGGCGTCGTCGGCGTTGGTGTGGGCGTCGATCCGGTAGGTGACCGCCTCCACTAGGGTCGGTCCGCCGCCGCGCCGGGCACGGGCCACCGCCTCGGTGAGCACCTGGTGCACCGCCACGGCGTCGTTGCCGTCGACCAGCCGGCCCGGCATGCCGTAGCCGACGGCCTTGTGGGCCAGCGAGGGGGCCGCGGTCTGCTTGGCGAGCGGCACGGAGATGGCGAAGCCGTTGTTCTGCACGAGGAAGACCACGGGGGCCTGCCAGACGGCCGCGAAGTTCAGCGCCTCGTGGAAGTCGCCCTCGCTGGTGCCGCCGTCGCCGACCATGGCCAGCGCGACCACGTCGTCGCCCTTCAGGCGGGCGGCGTGCGCCAGGCCCACGGCATGCGGCAGCTGGGTGGCCAGCGGGGTGCTGAGCGGGGCTATGCGGTACTCCCGCGGGTCATAGCCGGTGTGCCAGTCGCCGCGCAACAGCGTCAGGGCCTGCACGGGGTCGAGCCCGCGGGCGACGGCGGCGAGGGTGTCGCGGTACGAGGGGAAGAGCCAGTCCCGCTCCTCCAGCGCCAGCGCGGCCGCGACCTCGCTGGCCTCCTGGCCGGTGGTGGAGGGGTAGACGGCGAGCCGGCCCTGCTTGGTCAGGGCGGTGGCCTGGGCGTTGTACCGGCGGCCGCGCACCAGCTCCGCGTACAGCCGGCGGAGCAGCTCGGGGTCGACTTCGGCCATCGCGTCCGTGCCGATCACCCGGAAGGGCGAGGCGTCGGGCAGAAGCGGCGCGGGGTCGGTGCGCGGCTGCCAGGCGGGCGGCGGGGTGGGCCGGTACGCGACGGCGGCGGGCGGCGCTTGGACTGTCGAACTGCGCTGTTGCAACGAGTCCACCTCCTCGTGGGAGCGGGCACAAGACCCGATGGCGGGGGGCGCGAATGTGGCGCGCCTCACCTACCGATTGTTCGGTCGTGGACGCATTTTGGCTACAGGCGGCCCGAGCCTGTGGACAATCGGTTCTCCACAGCCTGGGATGGAGACAGGTCGTCCAATCGAGAGAGGCGGGGGGACATGGTGGATGAACAAATGGCCGACGGCGGAGAGGACGCGCTCGCCGCGCGCCCGCTGGACGCCGTGGACAAGGCCATCCTGCGCATCCTGCAGACGGACGGGCGCGCCTCGATACGCTCGGTGGCCGAACGGGTGCACGTCTCCCGGGCGAACGCCTACGCCCGGATCAACCGGCTGATCGACGACGGGGTGATCCGCGGCTTCAGCGCCCGGCTCAACCACGAACGGGCCGGCCAGGGCGCGTCCGCGTACATCACCCTCAAGATCGTCCAGAATTCCTGGCGCACCGTGCGCGAACAGCTCCAGGCCCTGCCCGGAGCCGCGCACATCGCCCTGGTCAGCGGGGACTTCGACGTGCTGCTCCTGGTGCACACGCCGGACAACAGGACGCTGCGCGAACTCGTCCTGACGAGGATCCAGGCCATCCCCGAGGTGCTGTCGACGCGCACCCTGCTGGTCTTCGAGGAGACCGACCTGGACCCCGACGGGCCATAGGACCCGCCGGAGACGGCTCAGTGCGCCGTGCGCAGCCGGCTCGGTGTGCCGTGCACGCCCGGTTCAGTGCGCCGTGCGCAAGCCAGTTCAGGGCGCCGTGCGCAGCCCGTCGAACGCCAGGTGCACCACGGTGTCGGCGAGCTGCGCGCGGTCCGCGTCGCCGCCCGCTCCCGGATGCGGCCGGTACCACTCCACCAGCGAGTTCACCATGCCGAAGAGCAGCCGGGTGGCGAGCCGTATGTCCACGTCGGCCCGCAGGTCCCCGTCGGCGACGGCCGCCTTCAGCAGGTCCGCCACCCGCTGGTCGAACTCGCGCCGGCGCTCCAGCGCCCACCGCTCCGTCGAGGTGTTGCCGCGCACCCGCAGCAGCAGCGTCACGTACGGCAGCTCCGCCGTCAGCACCTCGACCGTCCGCCGCGTCACGTACTCGACCCGCTCCACGGCCCGGCCCTGCTGCGCCCCGGACTCGTCCAGGATCGCGAACAGTCCGTCCAGCGCCCGGCTCACCGCCCGCCGCAGCAGCTCCTCCTTGCCCGCCACATGGTGGTAGATCGAGGACTTGGAGATGCCGGCGGCCTTGGACAGGTGCTCCATGGAGGTGCCGTCGTAGCCGCGCTCGTTGAAGACCCGCACCGCGACCGAGAGCAGCGTCTCCGGGGTGTACGTGTCGCGCTTCGCCGTCGTCACGGTCACTCGCCCCCCTGCGAGTAGGCCTGGCGGTACAGGGCCAGGGAGGGCGCGTAGCGGCTGCCCGGGATCCGCGCGTCCAGCTCTTCGAGCAGGTCGTACACCCAGCCGGCGCCGAGCCGGCGGCCCCATGCGACGGGCCCGATCGGATAGTTGACGCCCAGGCGCATCGCGGTGTCGATGTCCTCGGCGGAGGCGACGCCCTTGGCGACGGCGTCGGCGGCGAGGTCGACCAGCATCGCCACGGTGCGGGCCACGATCATGCCGGGGACGTCCCCGATGACGCTGACCTTCTTGCCGAGCGCCTGGAACAGGCCTATGGACTCCCGCAGGGTCTCCCAGGGGGTGTCCTGCGAGGCCGACAGCGCGATCCGGGTCGCCTCGCGGTAGTCGAGCGCCAGGTCGAAGAAGACGACGTCGCGGAACTCGATCGAGGTCTGGCCGTCCGCGAGCACCAGCTGCCCGCCGCTCGGCAGCACGATGCGGGTGCCGCGGTCATCCTCCGTCTCGTGCACGCGGATCCCGGCCTCGCGGACCATCGCGACCAGCTCCTGCGCAGGCCCCAGATCGCCCTCGACGGTGATCTCCGCGGGCGGCTCGGTCAGCGGGGCGGTGTGCGGCTCGGGGGCCGCGGCGCCCTCCCCGTACGCGTACCAGCCCCGGCCCGACTTACGGCCAAGCCGGCCCGACTCGACCAGGCGGCGCTGGGCGAGCGAGGGGATGAACTTCGCGTCCTGGTGGAAGGACTCCCAGACCGAGCGGGTGACCGCCTCGTTCACGTCCTGGCCGATCAGGTCGGTCAGCTCGAACGGGCCCATCCTGAAGCCGCCGCACTCGCGCAGCACCGCGTCGATGGTGGCCGGGTCCGCGCCGCGCTCCTCATGGACGGCCAGCGCCTCGGCGTAGAAGGGGCGGGCGATCCGGTTGACGATGAAGCCGGGGGTGTCGGCGCAGCGCACCGGCGTCTTGCCCCACGCCTTCGCGGTGTCGTACGCGGCCCTGGCCGCGTTCGCGGCCGTGGCGTGCCCGCTGACCACCTCGACCAGCGGCAGCAGCGGCGCCGGGTTGAAGAAGTGCAGCCCGACGAAACGCTCCGGCAGCCGCAGCGCCCCGGCGACGGCCGTGACGGAGAGGGAGGAAGTGTTGGTCGCGAGGAGGCAGGAGTCGTCGACGACCTTCTCCAGCGCGGCGAAGAGCTCCTGCTTGACGTCCAGACGCTCGACCACCGCCTCGACGACGAGGGCGCTGTCGGCCAGCTCGGCGAGCTGCCCGGCCGGGTACAGACGCGCGACGGCCGCGGCGCGCGCGTCCGCGTCCATCCGGCCCTTCTCGACCAGGCGGTCCAGCCGGGCGGCGATCGCCGCGACGGCGGACTCGGCCCGCCCCGGAACGGTGTCGTGGAGCCGGACCGGATGGCCCGCGACCAGCGCCACCTGGGCGATCCCCTGGCCCATGGTGCCGGCGCCGACGACGGAGACGGTTCGGCTGTGCTCGATGGCGGTCATGTCGGTGATCCTCCCCTACTCGGTCATCCACAGGTTCTGCGGACCCCCTTGTACCGACCGATCGTTCGGTTACTCTAACTCTGTCCGCGCATTCCTGCCCACCCGTCTCCCACCACCACCCGCTGGGGAGCGCTTCGCGCGCTGTATTCAATTGAGCTCACCGAGGAGTTGGTCCTAGATGGCCGCCGCTCAGCTGACCACCGACACCCTGGCCGAGAGGCACCGGCCGACGCTCGACCGGGCACTCGAGACCATCCGCAGCCGCGCCTACTGGTCCCCGCATCCCGAGCACCCGAAGGCCTACGGGGAGAACGGCTCGCTGAGCGCCGCCGACGGCCTCGCCGCCTACCAGGCACTGCTCGACGGCCGCTTCGAGCTGGACCAGCCCGGCACGGACGGCTGGACCGGCGGCGAGATCTCGCCCTACGGCCCCGTCCTCGGCGTCGAGTACCCGCACGCCGACATCGACGTGCTGCTGCCCGCGATGCGCGCCGGTATGACGGCCTGGCGCGAGGCCGGCCCCGAGACCCGCGCCCTGGTCTGCACGGAGATCCTCGCCCGGATCTCCGCCCGCACCCACGAGTTCGCGCACGCGGTCATGCACACCAGCGGCCAGGCGTTCATGATGGCGTTCCAGGCCGGCGGCCCGCACGCCCAGGACCGCGGCCTGGAGGCCGTGGCCTACGCGTACGCCGAGCAGACCCGCACCCCGGCCGGCCCGGCCGCCTGGTCCAAGCCGCAGGGCAAGAAGGACCCGCTGGAGCTGACCAAGCAGTTCACCCCGGTCGCCCGCGGCATCGCCCTCATGATCGGCTGCAACACCTTCCCGACCTGGAACGGCTACCCGGGCCTGTTCGCCTCCCTCGCCACCGGCAACCCGGTCCTGGTCAAGCCGCACCCGCGGGCCGTCCTGCCGCTGGCGCTCACCGTGCGGGTCGCCCGCGAGGTGCTCGCCGAGGCAGGCTTCGACCCGAACCTGGTCGCGCTGGCCGTGGAGCGGCCGGGCGAGGGCATCGCCAAGACGCTCGCCGTCCGCCCCGAGATCAAGATCATCGACTACACGGGTTCGACGGCCTTCGGCGACTGGCTGGAGGAGAACGCCCGGCAGGCCCAGGTCTACACGGAGAAGGCCGGCGTCAACACCGTCGTCGTCGACTCCACCGACGACTACAAGGGGATGCTCTCCAACCTGGCCTTCTCGCTCTCGCTCTACAGCGGCCAGATGTGCACCACCCCGCAGAACCTGCTGATCCCCCGCGACGGCATCACCACCGACGCCGGCCCCAAGTCGTACGACGAGGTGACCGCCGACCTCGCGGCCGCGGTCGGCGGGCTGCTCGGCGACGACGCCCGGGCCAACGCGCTGCTCGGCGCCCTGGTCAACCCCGATGTGAAGGCCCGCCTGGAGGCGGCCGCGGGGCTCGGCGAGGTCGCCCTGGAGTCCCGTGAGGTGGCGAACCCGGACTTCCCCGGCGCGGTCGTCCGCACCCCGGTGATCGTGAAGCTGGACGGCAACAAGCCGGAGGCGCAGGCCGCGTACTTCTCGGAGTGCTTCGGCCCGGTCTCCTTCGCCGTCCGCGTCGACTCCACGGGCGACGCGCTGGAGCTGCTGCGGCGCACGATCCGCGAGAAGGGCGCGATGACCGTCGGCGCGTACACGACGTCCCCGGACGTCGAGCGGGACGTCGAGGAGGTCTGCCTGGACGAGTCGGCCCAGCTCTCGCTGAACCTGACCGGCGGCGTCTTCGTCAACCAGACGGCGGCGTTCTCCGACTTCCACGGCTCCGGCGGCAACCCGGCCGCCAACGCGGCCCTGTGCGACGCCGCGTTCGTCGCCAACCGCTTCCGGGTCGTCGAGGTCCGTCGCCCGTCCTGACGATCAGGCCCCGCGGCCTGACGATTGCCGGGCCCGCGGCCTGACGATGTGGGTCCCGCGGCCCGTCCGGTGCGCCGGACGGGCCCGGGGCCCGCTACGCCTCGGGAACGTCCGGGATCTCGGCGTACCGCTGGACCCAGGCGTGCATGGCGATCGCCGCCGCCGCGCCCGCGTTGATCGAGCGGGTCGAGCCGAACTGGGCGATCGAGCACACCGTCGTGGCGTGCTTCCGGGCCTCCTCCGTGAGGCCCGGCCCCTCCTGCCCGAACAGCAGCACACAGCGGCGCGGCAGCACGGTCCGCTCCAGCGGCACCGCGCCCGGCAGATTGTCGATCCCGATGATCGGCAGGCCCTCGGCCAGCGCCCAGGCCGTCAGCGACTCGGTGTCCGGGTGGTGGCGGACGTGCTGGTACCGGTCGGTGACCATCGCCCCGCGCCGGTTCCAGCGGCGCCGGCCCACGATGTGGACCTCCTTGGCCAGGAACGCGTTCGCGGTCCGCACCACCGAGCCGATGTTGAAGTCATGGCCCCAGTTCTCCACCGCCACGTGGAAGTCGTGCCGCCGGGTGTCCAGGTCGGCGACGATCGCCTCCCGCGTCCAGTATCGGTAGCGGTCCACGACGTTGCGCCGGTCGCCGCCGGCCAGCAGCTCCGGGTCGTACCGCTCGCCTCGCGGCCGCGGCTCCGGGTGCGGCCCGACGCCGACCTCGATCCCGTACCCGTCGTCGTACTGGAGGGGCTCGTCGGGACTGCTCGGCTGTTCGGCGGTACTGGTGCTCACCCGACGAGGGTACGGGCAGGGGGCTCCGTCCCGGCGGCCCGCGGCTTCGACGCCGCACCCCGGCCCAGCCGCGCCAGCGTACGGTCCCGGCCGCCCGCGGCCCGCGCGCCCAGCCACAGCAGGAACGCGGTGGGCAGGAAGACGGCGTCCGCGGCGATCATCGCCAGCGAGAAGAACGGCAGTCCCAGCAGCACCGCGATGCCCGCGTGCTCCAGCATCATCGCGACCAGCAGGACGTTCTTGACCTTGCGGTTGAACAGCGTGAACGGGAACGCGACCTGCACCAGGACCGTTCCGTAGGTGAGCAGCATCACCATCACGCCGCCGGACGCCAGCAGGTCCGAGAGCGCCGGCCAGGGCGTGAAGTAGTCCAGCTTGAGGGGGTAGTACAGGGCGGTGCCGTCCTGCCAGCGCGAACCCTGGATCTTGTACCAGCCGGCCGTGGCGTAGATCAGACAGACCTCGGCCATGATCACCAGCAGTGCGCCGTTGTGCACGAGGTTGGCCACCACGTCGAGCAGCGTGCGCGGCTCGCCCGGGGCGTATCGGCAGGCCAGCCACCACAGCGCCTGGCCCAGCCAGAGCGCCCACAGCAGCGTCAGGAACCAGACCTCGCCGGTACGGCCGGAGAAGTACGTGGCCGCCAGCACGAAGCCGCCGAGCACCGTCCACAGCAGCGGTCCGACGACGTCCCGGCGCTGCGGCCCGCCGGCCTCGAGGGCGGCCCGCCGGGCGTCGAGCGACCAGACCTGCCCGCACCGGGTCAGCACGAGGTAGAGCGCCATGATGTGGATGACGTTGTCGCCGCCGTCGCCCATGAAGATGGAGCGATTCTGCAGCGACAGCACCCCGGCCATGAAGACCGCCGACATGGCGCGGGTGCGCCAGCCGACCAGCAGCAGGGCGCTGGAGAGCACGGCGAGCGCGTAGACCAGCTCGAACCACAGGCGCCCGTCGGACCACATCAGGGCCGTGAAGGAGCCGTTGTCGGCTATCAGCCGGCGGCCCATGTCCCAGGCCCAGGGGCCGTCGGGGCCGTAGAGCTCGTGGCGGTGCGGCAGCTCGCGCAGCAGGAAGAGCAGCCAGGTCAGCGAGAAGCCGATGCGGACGATCGCGGTCTGGTACGGGCCCAGGGCGCCGGCGGTGACGCGCTGGACGGCGCGCCCGAGCCGGCGGTCGAGCGGCGTGCCGGTCACCGCGCGGCCTCCGTCCCGGTACGGTCCCGGCCCGCGCCGGCGGGCAGGTCGGCGGCCGTCACGGTCCACCACGGCAAGATGCGGTACTCGGTCGGCCGGCTGCTGCTGTCCTTGCTCCACGGGGGCTTGGCGACCCAGCGGGTCTCGGAGCGCACCTGGATCCGCTCGACCCGGCCGCCGACCCGCTCCTCGTCGAGGCGGAGCATCACCATGCGGCGGACGTACTGCTCGGAGAGCCGGCCGCGCAGCCCGAGGGGCACGTTGTCGGCGTTGTGGGAGTTCACGAAGAAGTCCCAGCCGCGGCGGAGCTCGTTCTGGAAGGCGTGGCTGGGCAGCGGGTTCCCGCGTATGTGCTCGGCGTCCTGGGCGGAGAGGTCGATCCAGCCGGTGGTGCGCCGCCCGCCGTCGCCGCTTGCGACGACAGCGCGGACCTGGACGGCGATGTTGGTCTGCAGCGGGTTGGGAGCGAAGAGCTTCCAGTTCTGCTCGAACTCGGGGTAGATCCAGTCGTCCATCGCCTCGCCGTTCTGCTTGGTCAGCGTGTTCGACGGCGCGACGTGCAGGAACACCATCGACAGGTGCCAGCAGGCGAGGACCGCGACGACGGCCAGGGACACGGCGGCCGCGACCTGGTATGGCAGGGACAGAGCGGCCATGCCGGTGCGGGCGTCGGCTCGCGGAACCGGGGGCGCAGCGGGCGCGGGGGCCGTGTCGACGGGGGCGGAGGCCGTGGCGGCGGGGGCCTCGGGGGCCGGTCCGTACCGGTCGCGCCCGCCCGTGTCGTCGTACGAGTCCATCCCCGCCCCGATCCCGATCGACCCCGTCAGTCATCCACAGGGTTGACACCTTACGGGCCTGCGACCCACCATTGAAGTCATTCAACCGAACGATCGGTCGGTAGGGGATCCGATGACCACAGGGACGTCAGCGACAACAGTGACCGTGGACGAGTCCGTCCTCGAGGCGGTGTTCGACGCCGCGGTCGCGGCAGACGAGCGCATCGAGCCACGCGACTGGATGCCGGACGCCTACCGCGCCACGCTCGTCCGCCAGATCGCCCAGCACGCACACTCCGAGATCATCGGCATGCAGCCGGAGGCCAACTGGATCACCCGCGCCCCCTCGCTGCGGCGCAAGGCCATCCTGATGGCCAAGGTGCAGGACGAGGCGGGCCACGGGCTGTACCTGTACAGCGCGGCCGAGACCCTCGGCACCAGCCGCGACGAGCTGCTCGACAAGCTCCACGCCGGCCGCCAGAAGTACTCCTCGATCTTCAACTACCCCACGCTGACCTGGGCCGACGTCGGCGCCATCGGCTGGCTCGTGGACGGCGCGGCGATCACCAACCAGGTCCCGCTGTGCCGCTGCTCGTACGGCCCGTACGCGCGCGCCATGGTCCGGGTCTGCAAGGAGGAGTCCTTCCACCAGCGCCAGGGCTACGAGTCCCTGCTCGCCCTCTCCCAGGGCACCCCGGAGCAGCACGCCATGGCGCAGGACGCGGTGGACCGCTGGTGGTGGCCCTCGCTGATGATGTTCGGCCCGCCGGACGACGAGTCGTCCCACTCCGCCCAGTCCATGGCCTGGAAGATCAAGCGGCACTCCAACGACGAGCTGCGCCAGCGCTTCGTCGACATCGCCGCCCCGCAGGCCGAGGCCCTCGGCCTGACCCTCCCCGACCCCGACCTGCGGTGGAACGAGGAGCGCGGGCACTACGACTTCGGCGCGATCGACTGGACGGAGTTCTGGGAGGTCCTGAAGGGCAACGGCCCCTGCAACGAGCAGCGGCTGAGCAAGCGACGCCAGGCGCACGAGGACGGCGCCTGGGTCAGGGAAGCAGCGGCGGCATACGCCGGGAAGCACGGGGAGGCGCAGCGATGAGCACCGACGGATGGCCGCTGTGGGAGGTGTTCGTGCGCTCGCGCCGCGGACTGTCCCACACGCACGCCGGCAGCCTGCACGCGCCCGACGCCGAGATGGCCCTGCGCAACGCCCGGGACCTCTACACCCGGCGCAACGAGGGCGTGTCGATCTGGGTGGTCCCGTCCACCGCGATCACCGCCTCCTCACCCGACGAGCGCGACCCGTTCTTCGAGCCGTCGGCCGACAAGCCCTACCGGCACCCGACCTTCTACGAGATCCCGGACGGGGTGAAGCACCTGTGACCGCCGAGACCGGGACCCCCACCCCCGAGACCGCCGCGACCCCTGCGACCACCACGGCCGCACTGGCGCTCGGCGACGACGCCCTGGTGCTCTCCCACCGGCTGGGGGAGTGGGCCGGCAGCGCGCCCGTCCTGGAGGAGGAGGTCGCACTCGCCAACATCGCGCTCGACCTGCTCGGCCAGGCCCGCGTCCTGCTCTCGCTCGCCGGCGACGAGGACGAACTGGCCTACCTGCGCGAGGAGCGCGCCTTCCGCAACGTGCAGCTCGTCGAGCAGCCCAACGGCGACTTCGCGCACACCATCGCCCGGCAGCTGTACTTCTCCACCTACCAGCGCCTGCTGTACGCGGAGCTGGCCGCCGGCGACGGCCCGCTGGCCGGCCTCGCGGCCAAGGCCGTCAAGGAGGTCGCCTACCACCAGGACCACGCCGAGCACTGGACGCTCCGGCTCGGCGACGGCACCGAGGAGAGCCACGCCCGGATGCAGCAGGCCGTGGACGCCCTGTGGCGGTACACCGGCGAGCCGTTCCAGCCCGTCGACGGCCTGGACATCGACCGGGAGGCCATGGACGCCGCCTGGCTGGAGTCCGTCACCGCCGTACTGCGGCGCGCCACACTGACCGTGCCCGAAGGGCCGCGCCTCGGCGCCTGGAGCGCCGGCGCCGGCCGCCAGGGCCTGCACACCGAACCGTTCGGCCCGATGCTCGCCGAGATGCAGCATCTGCACCGCAGCCACCCGGGGGCGACATGGTGACCATGACCGCGCTCGAAGAGGAACTGAGCCGCATCGCGGGCGCCGTTCCCGACCCCGAGCTGCCCGTGATCACCCTGCACGAGCTCGGCGTGCTGCGCGGCGTGCACTACCTGGGGCCCGGCAGCGTCGAGGTCGAGCTCACCCCCACGTACACCGGCTGCCCGGCGATCGAGGCGATGTCCTCCGACATCGAGCGCGCCCTGCACGACCACGGCGTGCCCGAGGTCTCCGTGAAGACCGTCCTCTCCCCCGCCTGGTCCACGGACGACATCACCGAGGAGGGCCGGCGCAAGCTCGCCGAGTTCGGCATAGCCCCGCCGCGCCCGCAGTCGGCGACGGCCGGCGGACCCGTGCCGCTGACCCTGGCGATCCGCTGCCCGCACTGCGGCTCCGCCGACACCGAACTGCTCAGCCGCTTCTCCTCCACCGCGTGCAAGGCACTGCGCCGCTGCGTCGCCTGCCGCGAACCGTTCGACCACTTCAAGGAGTTGTAGATGCAGACCTCACGCTCCGGACGGGCTGAGTTCCATCCGCTCCGGGTGAGCGCGGTCGAGCAGCTCACGGACGACGCGGTGGCCGTGACCTTCGCGGTCCCGCCCGAGCTGCACGACGCCTACCGCCACGCCCCCGGCCAGCACCTCGCCCTGCGCCGCAGCGCGCAGACCGGCGAGGAGATCCGGCGCACCTACTCGATCTGCGCCCCGGCCGCCGGGCCCGGCGAGACGCCGGTGCTGCGGGTGGGCATCCGGCTGGTGGAGGGCGGCGAGTTCTCCACGTACGCGCTCAAGGAACTGGCCGTGGGCGACACGGTCGAGGTCATGGAGCCGATGGGCCGGTTCGTCCTCGAACCGCGGCCCGGGCACTTCGCCGCCGTGGTCGGCGGCAGCGGCATCACGCCGGTGCTGTCCATGGCCGCCACCCTGCTGGCGCGGGAGCCGCAGGCCCGGTTCTGCCTGATACGCAGCGACCGCACGGCCGCCTCCACGATGTTCCTCGACGAGGTCGCGGACCTGAAGGACCGCTTCCCCGACCGCTTCCAGCTGATCACCGCGCTGTCCCGCGAGGAGCAGCAGGCGGGCCTGCCGTCCGGCCGGCTCGACGAGGAGCGGCTCGCCGCGCTGTTGCCGGCGCTGCTGCCGGTCGGCGAGATCGCGGGCTGGTTCCTGTGCGGACCGTTCGGCCTGGTCCAGGGCGCGGAGCGGGCCCTGCGCGGGCTCGGCGTGCCGCGCGACCGGGTCCACCAGGAGATCTTCCACGTCGACGACGGCTCCGCTCCCCGGCCCGCCCCGATGGCCGGCGCACCCGTGCACGCGACGCTGACGGCGACGCTGCACGGCCGGTCGGGCAACTGGCCGGTCCAGGAGGGCGAGACGCTGCTCGACACGGTGCTCCGGGCCCGCGCGGACGCGCCGTACGCCTGCAAGGGCGGGGTCTGCGGCACATGCCGGGCGTTCCTGGTGCAGGGCGAGGTGCGGATGGACCGGAACTTCGCGCTGGAACCGGAGGAGACCGACGCCGGCTATGTACTGGCCTGCCAGTCCCACCCGGCCACGGCGGACGTGGAGCTCGACTTCGACCGCTGAGTCCACGGCGGACGGCGGACCACTGGGTCGCGCCTGTTCCCTTCCCCTAGAACCTGTTCTATCTTGACGCTCCGTCAGCACAAGCGTCAGGACGGCAACAGGAGGGCAGGGCTGTGGACTTCACCTTCACCGAGGAGCAGCAGGCGGCCGTCGAGGCGGCCCGGGGCGTCTTCGCCGACGTCCCGCCCGACGGCGTGCCCAGCCCGGCGCTCACCCCAGTCGCGGTCTCCGAGGAGTTCGACCGGCCGCTGTGGGCCCGGCTCGCCGACGCCGACCTGCTCGGACTCGTCCTCGACCCGCGGCACGGCGGCGCCGGCCTCGACGTGCTGGCGCTCTGCCTCGTCCTGCGCGAGTCCGCCCGCGTCCTGGCCCGCGTCCCCCTCCTGGAACACTGCGCCGTCGCGACGACCGTCGAACGGTACGGCAGCCCCGCCCTCGCCGCAGCGCTGCTGCCCGGCGCCGGCCGCGGCACCCCCGTACTCACCGCCGGCGCCCACGGCCGCACCGGCCACGACCCCGCCGAACTCGCCGCCACCGCCCGCCGCGACGGCGACTCCTGGATCGTCGACGGCCTCCACTCCACCGTCCCCTGGGCCCACTCCGCGGACCTGATCGCGCTGCCCGCGCACACCCCCGAGGGCCGCGCCGTCATCGCCCTGGTCCCCCGCGGCCACGAAGGCCTCACCCTGGCCGCGCAGTACTCCACCAGCGGCGAACTGCTCGCCGAGGCCCGGCTCGACGCGGTACGCCTCGACGGCGACCGGGTCATCGACGCCGACGGGGCCTGGGACTGGCTCCGCGACGTCCTCGCCACCGGCACCTGCGCGCTCGCCCTCGGACTCGGCGAGAACGTACTCGAGATGACCAGCCGGTACACCGGCAAGCGGGAACAGTTCGGCTTCCCCGTCGCGACCTTCCAGGCCGTCGCGGTACAGGCCGCGGACCGCTACATCGACCTGCGTGCCATGGAGGTCACCCTCTGGCAGGCCGCCTGGCGGCTCGGCAGCGGCGCCGGCGGGGCACTGCCCGTCACCGGCGACATCGCGGTGGCGAAGATCTGGGCCTCGGACGGGGTACGCCGCGTCGTGCAGACCGCTCAGCACCTCCACGGCGGCTTCGGCGCGGACACCGACTACCCGCTGCACCGCTACCACGCCTGGGCCAAGCACCTGGAACTCTCGCTCGGCCCGGCAGCCGCCCACGAGGAGACCCTCGGCGGCTTGCTCGCCGCCCACCCCCTGACCTGACGACTACACGACAGCCGAACAGGCAGGACGGCGCGACACCGCCACAACAGCTACAGGTGCAGCTACAGCACGTAGGCGGCGCTGCCGCCCTCGCTGACCATCGGACGGTCCGCGCCGTCCCAGGCGAGCATGCCGCCGTCGACGTTGACCGCGTCGATGCCCTGCTGCACCAGGTACTGCGTGACCTGCGCCGAGCGCCCGCCGACCTTGCACATGACGTACGCGCGACGGCCCTCGGCCACGGCCTCGGTCACCTCGCCGAAGCGCGCCACGAAGTCGCTCATCGGCACGTGCAGCGCACCCTCGACATGCCCGGCCGCCCACTCGTCGTCCTCGCGGACGTCGACCACCAGGGCGTCGGCCGGCACGGAGGCGGCATCCACCGAGGGAAGCGGGGCGAAGTTCATGGGTCAGACCTTTTCTCGTCGACAGGGATACCGAAAACCTACTGCACCGGACGCGTCAGCGCGGAGAGCTCCGCCTCACGCTCGGCGACCTGGGCGAGCAGCTGCTCGGCGATCTCCTCCAGCAGCCGGTCCGGGTCCTCGGGCGCCATCTTCAGCATCTGGCCGATGGCGCTGTCCTCCAGGTCCCTGGCCACAAGGGCCAGCAGCTCCTTGCGGCGCGAGAGCCACTCCAGGCGCGCGTACAGCTCCTCGCTCCCGTCGGGCTCCTCGCTCTTCGGCGCCGGCCCGGCCGCCCACTCCTCCGCCAGCTCCTGGAGCAGAGGGACGTCGCCGCGCCCGTAGGCGGCGTTGACGCGGGTGATGAACTCCTCGCGGCGGACCCGCTCGGCCTCGTCGCGGGCAAGGTCGGGGTGGGCCTTGCGGGCGAGCTCGCGGTACAGCTTGCGGGCCTCCTCGCCGGGCCGCACCCGCTTCGGCGGCTGCACGGGCCGGCCGGTGAGCATGGCGGCGGCCTCGGGGGACAGGCCGTCGGAGTCCAGCCAGTCGTGGAACAGCTCCTCGACCCCGGGCATCGGCATGACCGCCGCCCGCGCCTCCCGCGCCTTGCGCAGATCCTCCGGATCACCGCTGCGCGCGGCCCGGGCCTCGGCGACCAGCGCGTCCAGCTCGTCGAGCCGCGCGTACATCGGGCCCAGCCTCTGGTGATGCAGCCGGGAGAAGTTCTCGACCTCGACCTTGAAGGTCTCGACCGCGATCTCGAACTCGATCAGCGCCTGCTCGGCAGCCCGCACGGCCCGCTCCAGCCGCGCCTCGGGCCGTTCCTCGGGCCGCTCCTCGTTCACACCGCTCACGTTCCCGCCATCACTCACCAGCACGACACCCCCACCCTACGGCCGCCGGGGGGAGGGGCCCCTCCCCCTCCCCTCCCCACCCACCCCGCCCCCGGTCGTTCACACCCCCAGTTCGGCAGCCAGACGGCCCGTGCGGACGGCCGTCAGGAGGTCGGCGTGGTCGGCCTCCGTGCGGTCGGCGTAGGCGACGGCGAAGGACGCGACGGCGTCGTCGAACTCCTCGTTCTTGCCGCAGTAGCCCGCGAGCAGCCGGGGGTCGACGCTGTGGGCGTGGGCGCGGGCCAGCAGCGCGCCGGTCATGCGGCCGTAGTCGTCTATCTGGTCCACGGTGAGCGCCGCCGGGTCCACGCTGCCCTTCCGGTTGCGGAACTGCCGCACCTGGTACGGCCGGTCCTCGACCGTCGTCCAGCCGAGCAGGATGTCGCTGACCACCTGCATCCGCTTCTGTCCGAGCACCACGCGCCGCCCCTCGTGACCGGCCTGAGGCGCCTCGAAGCCGACGGCCGGCAGATACGGCAGCAGCGCCGACGGCCGCGCCTCCTTCACCTGCAGCACCAGCGGCTCGCCCCGGTGGTCCAGCAGCAGCACCACGTACGAGCGCGTGCCCACGCTGCCGGTGCCGACGACCCGGAACGCCACGTCGTGGATCGCATACCGGGCGAGCAGCGGCAGCCGGTCCTCCGACACGGTCTCCAGGTATCCGCCCAGCGCGGCCGCTACGGCCGCCGCCTCCGCGTCGGACACACGCCGCAGCACCGGCGGAGCGTCGACGAAACGCCGGCCCGCCGTGCCGTCGGCGTCCGTCACCGCCTCCGTCGACTTCGCGGCGAACCGGGCGCTGGTGTTGTTCCGCGCCTTCTCCGCCACCCGCTCCAGCGTGCCCAGCAGATCCCGCGCGTCGGTGTGCGAGACCAGTTCCTCGTCGGCGATCGCGTTCCAGGCGTCCAGCGCCGGCAGCTTGGCCAGCAGCCGCATCGTCCGCCGGTACGCGCCGACCGTGTCGAACGCCGCCGACCGGCACATGTCCTCGCTCGCCCCCGCCTCGCGCCCGGCGAGCACGAGCGAGGTGGCGAGCCGCTTGACGTCCCACTCCCACGGCCCGACGACCGTCTCGTCGAAGTCGTTGAGGTCGATGACCAGCCGGCCCCGCGCGTCGCCGTACAGGCCGAAGTTGGCCGCGTGCGCGTCGCCGCATATCTGCGCCGGGACGCCGGTCACCGGCGAACCGACCAGGTCGTGGGCCATCAGCCCCGCGCTGCCGCGCAGGAAGGCGAAGGGTGTGGCGGCCATCCGGCCGACGCGTATCGGCGCCAGCTCCGGGACCCGGCCGCGGCTGGACTCCTCGACCGCCCGCACCGCGTCCGGCCGCCCGTCCGCGAGCACCAGGTCCGCGTGCGCCGACCGCGGCACGCGCTCCCGCAGCCGCTTGCCGTACTCCTTCGGGGAGTCCGCCGACCCCGCCGCCGTCCGGTGCGCGAACCCCGGCACGACCGGAACGCGCCCGTCGCCCCCGGCACTTCGCTGTTCCGGCACCGCCACCCGGACCTCGCCCATCGGACGCCCTCCCCGCTCTCGTACAGCGTCGCGCGACGCGGGCCGCGCAACATCAACTGCGATGACGGTACCGGCGCTGCCGATCAGCCGTCTGCCCCTGTGGACAGCGGGTTCGCTGGGGATAACTCCGTCACTCACACGGCGACGGCGGCCTCCTCCAGCTCCTCCACGATCTGGGTCTGGGTCTCCTTCTCGTTCGCGCCTCCGCTCCCGATCCCGATCCCGATCCCGCTCTTTCCCCCTTCGTCGGCGCGCTTCCGCTCCGCGCGTCCCGCGACGGCCATCAGCACCACGCCCGCCAGCAGCCAGCAGCCCAGCACGGCCACGCTCCGGCCGACGCCCTGCCCGTCGAAGTACACGTGGCCGCGCAGCCCCTCCACGAACCCGGCGCCGTTCCAGAACGCGTGCAGCGAGCCGAAGAAGCCGGGCTGCAGCTCGGGCCGGTAAATACCGCCGGAGCTGGTGAAGTTGAGCATCACGAACAGCACCATCACACCGAGCGTCGTCCACCGCTTGAGGAACGTGTGCAGCCCGACCCCGATCAGCAGCACGCCTGACGCGTACAGCCAGGACATCGCCCACAGGCCGGCCAGGCCGCGGTCGACGAGGTGGAACACCGGTCCCGCGAAGGCCGTTCCGATCAGGCTGACGACGAAGGACATGCCGAGGGCCAGCACCGCCCGGATCCGCAGCGGCAGCGCCCCGCCCGAGGAGGGCGGCGCGATGCTCGCCGCCGCGCAGGTCAGCCGCATCGCCGCCTACCAGGAGCGGCTCAGGGACTGGTCCACCGACGACCTCGCCCGGTTCGCCGACCTGCTCCTGCGCTACAACGCCGCCGAGGCCGCGCCGGCCGCCCGGCGGGACTAGGCCCCTTCCAGCCCCGCGTCCCGTGCCAGCAGCGCCGCCTGCACCCGGTTCTCGCAGCCGAGCTTCGCCAGGATGCGGCTCACATACGTCTTCACCGTGCCCTCGCTCATGTGCAGCCGCCGGCCCGCGTCCGCGTTCGACAGCCCCTCGCCGAGCAGCGCGAGCACCGCATGCTCCCGTTCGCTCAGCGCCTCGATACGCACCCGCGCCTCCTCGGCCCGCGCCGCCTCCCGGCCCGACGCCAGCCGGTCCACCACATGCCGGGTCGCCGCCGGGGAGAGATAGGCGTCCCCCGCCGCCGTCGCCCGCACCGCCCGGATCAGCTCGGCCGGCGCGGTGTCTTTCAGCAGGAACCCGACGCTGCCGTGCTCCAGCGCCCGCAGCACGTTCTCCCGCTCGCCGAAGGTGGTCAGCACGACCACCCGCGCCGACGGCGCGGCCCGCCGCAGCTCGGGCAGCGCGGCGAGCCCGTCCAGTACCGGCATCTGGATGTCGAGGAGCACCACGTCCGCCGCGTGCGCCCGGGCCGCGTCGACGGCCTCCCGGCCGTTCGCCGCCTCCGCGACCACCTCGATCTCCGGGTCGGAGGTGAGGATCATGCGGATTCCGGCTCTGATCAGCGGTTCGTCGTCGGCGACCACGACCCTGATGCGCCGTCCCGTCACGGCCTCCCCCTTCTCTGCGGCCTCCGGGCCTCCCGGCTGCTACCGCCTGACGTCGTACGCCTTCTTCTCGATCAGCTTGCCGTCCTTGAAGCAGAACCGGAACACCGGCTCGGTCTCGACGGTGATGTCTTCCGGCACGTCCGAGGACATCAGCACCAGGCACGTGGAGCCCTCGGGCTCCTTCGGCCCCTTGCCGTGCAGCCCCGACGTCGCGACCGAGTCGCCGGTGGGCAGCCGGTCGCGGACCTCCTTCTCCGTCATGCCGACGGATATCGCCTCGTACTGCGCCGGATCGATCATCGCCTTGTCCACGGCCTGCACCAGGAAGAACGCCCCGAATCCGACCGCGAGCACCAGCAGCACCCCCGCCGCGGCCGCGATGCCGCAGCCCAGGGCCACCCCGCCGCCCCTGCTCCTCGTCCCGCCCTCGCGCAGTGCCATCGCCAACTCCCGTTCCGTGAAACTCAGATCGGACAGCGGGTCCGACCGCCAGTCCATGACGGGTTCAGGTTCGCTCCACGGAGGGCTCGTCGACTGCTGCCGGAAGTCGTCGGCCGCATCAACGAAAGGCGCGGCCTGCGGCACGCTCTCGCCGCCGTACGGCAGGACGCCCGCGACCCGGAAGCCGCCGCCGTCCACCGGGCCCGCGTGCACCATCCCGCCGACCAGCCGGGCCCTTTCGTGCAGGCCCGTGAGGCCCTGGCCGCCGCTGACCGCGTCCGCGGCGGGCCGCGCCGGGGCCGCGTTGACGACCTCCACGACGAAGGCGTCGGGCTCGTACCGCAGTTCCACGCCGATCGTCGCTCCCGGCGCGTGCTTGTACGCGTTCGTCAACGCCTCCTGCACGATCCGGTACGCCGCGTGGTCCGCCGCCGCCATCAGCGGCGGCCCGTCGCCGGTCCGCTTCAGCCCGACGGTCTTCCCCGCGCCCCGCCCGGCCTCCACCAGCGCCTCGATGCCGGCCGTACCGCGCCGCGACTCGTCCACCGCGCCCACAACACCCGTGCCGCCCGGGCCGGCGTCCACCGGCGCCTCGATCCCGTCGCGCAGGATGCCGACGACTTCACGCAGCTCGTGCATCGCCGTCACCGAGGCGTTCCGCAGCACGCTCACCGCCTCGCGCTGGCGGCCGGTCAGCTCGGGGTCCACCTCCAGCGCCCCGGTGTGCACGGAGATCAGCGCCAGCTGGTGGCCCAGGCTGTCGTGCATGTCCTGTGCGATCCGCTGCCGTTCCCGCAGCCGGGCCTGCAGCACGATCATCGACCGCTCCCGCAGCAGCCGGCGGTTGCGGTCCTGCAGCGCGTGCAGCAGCGTCCGCCGCTGCACCCAGTACCGGTGGGCCAGGCCGGGGACGACCGTGGTCGCCAGGAAGTAGATCGTGTTCACGAAGGCCAGCCGCAGCGCGCCCTGCCAGTCCCAGGCGTCCAGCAGCGTCGTCGCCACGTACAGCACGTACGAGCCCGTGAACGCGCCCAGCGCCCGCCCGACGTCGGCGATGTGCCGCCCCGCCGACCAGCCGACGAGCATGAGGAGCACCACATATCCGGGCAGCAGCGGTGCGAGGGCGCCCGTGACGACGAGCACACTCGCGGGGAACCTTCGGCGCAGCAGCGACAGCACCGTGGCGCTCAACGCCACGGCCGCGGGCCACCAGCCGTCCCGGCCGATGAGTTCCTCGGTGCCGGCCGCGAGCACCGCCATCAGCAGCGCGAGGACGGCTTCGCCCGCGGTCCGCCGCTTCGTCCACCGCTCCGGGCCCGCCAGCCACCGCCAGGTGTCGGCCATCACGCCCCTGGTCTTCGTCGACGCTTCCACGCCCGCAATCTAGGCAGTCCGGCGCCCCGGCCGCGTCCCACTTTCGTCCCGCCCCACCACGACGAAGGTCTCAACCCGGCCCGCAGCCACCGCCGGAGGCCAGCGCACGAGCGTCCGGGCACAACGCAGAAGCCCCGTAGGTCTTTCGACCTACGGGGCTTCCGTCTGGTGCGCGAGGGGGGAGTTGAACCCCCACGCCCTTGCGGGCACTGGAACCTGAATCCAGCGCGTCTGCCTATTCCGCCACCCGCGCATTGGGTGTGTCTCCTGGGCTTCCAGTTTTTCGGGCCGGTCTCCCTGGCGACATCTGAAGATTAGCACGTCGCGGACCGTCGATTCACATCCGTTTGTTTGGACCCCGTCTCCGCCGAACAGGACCAGCGTCAGGAGGGGCTGCGGGACACTGTCCTGAGGCCGCCTCTACGATCCGTGTGAGAGGTGACACTCGTCCACAGGGCAGAGAAGGGGAACCAGCCGATTTCCCGACGCGTGGATACGATCAGTAAGCAGTACCAGGACGGCAACGACGGAGGAGGTGCCCCATGGGAGTCCTGAAGCGGTTCGAACAGCGACTCGAAGGTCTGGTCAACGGCACCTTCGCCAAGGTCTTCAAGTCCGAGGTCCAGCCCGTCGAGATCGCCGGCGCCCTCCAGCGCGAGTGCGACAACAACGCGACGATCTGGAACCGCGAGCGGACGGTCGTCCCCAACGACTTCATCGTGGAGCTGAGCGCGCCCGACTACGAGCGCCTCAGCCCTTACTCCGGCCAGCTCGGCGACGAGCTCTCCGGCCTGGTCCGCGACTACGCCAAGCAGCAGCGGTACACCTTCATGGGCCCGATCAAGGTCCACCTGGAGAAGGCCGAGGACCTCGACACCGGCCTGTACCGGGTCCGTAGCCGTACCCTTGCTTCCAGCACCTCGCAGCCGCAGCCGCCCCAGGGCGGCCCGGGCCACGGCCAGACGCCGCCCGGCCAGCAGCCGGCGCGCCCCGGCTACGGCTATCCGCCGACCGGCGCGCCGCCGATGCCGGCCGGTCCGCCGCCCGGCGGACGCCCGGCCGGTCCCGGTCCGGGCGCGCTGCCCGGCGCGCAGGTGCGCCGCTGGATCGAGATCAACGGCACCCGCCATCAGATCTCCCGTCCGACGCTGGTGCTGGGCCGCAGCACCGACGCCGACGTGCGGATCGACGACCCCGGCGTATCCCGCCGGCACTGTGAGATCCGGACCGGAACGCCCTCGACGATCCAGGATCTCGGATCCACCAACGGCATCGTGGTAGACGGGCAGCACACCACCCGCGCTACGCTCCGCGACGGCTCGCGGATCGTCGTGGGCAGCACCACCATCGTTTACCGGCAAGCCGAAGGGTGAAGCGGGGGCAATGTCAGAGCTGACCCTCACGGTCATGCGGCTGGGTTTCCTGGCCGTACTGTGGCTGTTCGTGATCGTGGCCGTGCAGGTCATCCGTAGCGACCTGTTCGGCACGCGTGTCACGCAGCGCGGCTCCCGCAGGGGAGAGGCGCGGTCGCAGCAGGCCGCCGCCGGCCGTCAGGCCGCCGCGCCGCCGCCGCAGCGCGGCCAGCAGGCCGGCGGGCGGCAGCGCCGTGGCGCCCCCACGAAGCTGGTCGTGTCCGAGGGCACTCTCACCGGCACCACGGTCGCGCTGCAGGGCCAGACCATCACCCTGGGCCGTGCGCACGACTCCACGATCGTGCTGGACGACGACTACGCCTCCAGCCGGCACGCCAGGATCTACCCGGACCGGGACGGTCAGTGGATCGTCGAGGACCTCGGGTCCACCAACGGCACGTATCTCGACCGGACCCGCCTCACCACTCCGACGCCGATTCCGCTGGGCGCGCCGATCCGCATCGGCAAGACCGTCATCGAGCTGCGGAAGTAGTGCTACATCATGATTAGGCGCGAGCGGAGCGAGCGGGACCGGCTCCCGACCGGAGGGTGGGCAGTGTGGCTCGAGACCGGCTGTACCCCGAGGCAGCAGCGACAGGGCAGGTCGGCATGACACTGTCACTGCGTTTCGCCGCGGGCTCGCACAAGGGCATGATCCGCGAGGGCAACGAGGATTCCGGTTACGCCGGGCCGCGGCTGCTCGCCATCGCCGACGGCATGGGCGGCCAGGCCGCCGGCGAGGTCGCCTCCTCCGAGGTGATCTCGACCCTCGTGCAGCTCGACGACGACATCCCCGGCTCCGACATCCTCACCTCCCTCGGCACCGCGGTGCAGCGCGCCAACGACCAGCTGCGCATGATGGTCGAGGAGGACCCGCAGCTGGAGGGCATGGGCACCACGCTCACCGCCCTGCTGTGGACCGGCCAGCGCCTCGGCCTGGTCCACGTCGGCGACTCGCGCGCGTATCTGCTGCGCGACGGCGTCCTCACCCAGATCACGCAGGACCACACCTGGGTGCAGCGGCTCGTCGACGAGGGCCGGATCACCGAGGAGGAGGCGACGACGCATCCGCAGCGCTCGCTGCTGATGCGCGCGCTGGGCAGCGGCGACCACGTCGAGCCCGATCTCTCCATCCGCGAGGTGCGGGCCGGCGACCGGTACATGGTCTGCTCCGACGGCCTGTCGGGCGTGGTGTCCCACCAGACTCTGGAGGACACCCTCGCCAGCTACCAGGGCCCGCAGGAGACCGTGCAGGAGCTGATCCAGCTCGCGCTGCGCGGCGGCGGCCCCGACAACATCACGTGCATCGTCGCCGACGTCCTCGACACCGACTCGGGCGACACCCTGGCGGGCCAGATCAGCGACACCCCGGTCGTCGTCGGCGCGGTCGCCGAGAACCAGGTGCAGCTCGGCGACGGCGGCGCCATGCAGACGCCGGCCGGCCGCGCCTCCGGTCTGGGCCGCCCGCAGGCCGCGCAGCCGCCGGCCGGCGGCTTCGGCCCGCCCGGCAGCGGCGACCACCAGTACGGCGGCATGCCGCCGCAGGGCTCCTTCGGCGCGTACACCGACGAGGACTTCGTCAAGCCCCGCACGGGCCGCAAGTGGCTCAAGCGGTCGTTCCTGTTCGTCCTCACCCTGGGTGTGGTGGGCGGCGCGCTGTACGGTGGCTGGCGCTGGACACAGACCCAGTTCTACGTGGGCTCCAAGGACGAGCACGTGGCGCTGTACCGGGGCATCAGCCAGGACCTGGCCTGGGTGAAGCTTTCGGCGGTCGAGAAGGACCACCCCGAGATCGAACTCAAGTACCTGCCGCCTTACCAGCGCAAGCAGGTCGAGGAGACCATCGCGGGCGGCAGCCGCGGCAAGGCCGAGACCAAGATCCAGCAGTTCGCGACGCAGGCGGCGGCCTGCAAGAAGCAGGAGCAGCGCAAGGCTGCCGCCGACGGCGCGGCCGACAAGGCTCCGCAGCCCGCCAAGGGCACCGCCACCCCCGAATCCAAGCCCACCACAGCCGCTCCCTCCCCGGGCCCCACCCTCTCCGAGGAGGAGCAGAAGCTGGCGTCGAACTGCGGCAAGCAGTAACCGGCCCGTAGGGGGGCCTTCACCACCATGAGCGTTGTCACCAACACGACCACCATCGGCGCCATCGAGGCGCCGAGCCGCCGCAACACCGAGCTGTGGCTGCTCGGCTTCGCCGTCGCCATCCCGGTGTTCGCCTATCTCAACGTCGGCCTGGCCATCGACGGCAAGGTCCCGGCGGGCATGCTCGGCTACGGCGCGGGGCTGACCCTGCTGGCGGGCGTGGCCCACCTCGTGGTGCGCAAGTGGGCGCCGTACGCGGACCCGCTGCTGCTGCCGCTGGCGACCCTGCTGAACGGCCTGGGCCTGGTGCTGATCTGGCGGCTGGACCAGTCGCCGCGGATCATCGCCCGGTATGCCACGTTCACGCCGGACGCGCCGAAGCAGATGATGTACTCGGCGATCGGCATCGCGATGTTCGTCGGCGTGCTGATGCTGCTCAAGGACCACCGTGTCCTGCAGCGCTACACGTACATCTCGATGGCCGCAGCCCTCGTGCTCCTGCTGCTGCCACTGGTGCCGGGCCTCGGCGCGGACGTCTTCGGCGCGAAGATCTGGATCAGCGTCGGCGGCTTCTCGATCCAGCCCGGTGAGTTCGCCAAGCTCGTCCTGGCCGTGTTCTTCTCCGGCTATCTGATGGTGAAACGCGACGCGCTGGCACTCGCCAGCCGACGTTTCATGGGCCTCTACCTGCCCCGCGGCCGCGACCTCGGCCCGATCCTCACCATCTGGGCGATCAGCCTGCTCATCCTCGTCTTCGAGAACGACCTGGGCACCTCGCTGCTGTTCTTCGGCATGTTCGTGATCATGCTGTACGTGGCGACGGAGCGGACCAGCTGGGTCGTCATGGGTCTGCTGATGTCCACGGCGGGCGCGGTCGTGGTCGGCTCGACCGCCAGCCACGTCAAGTCCCGTGTCGCCGCCTGGCTCGACCCCTTCGGCTGTCTGAAGACGGCCCCCGAGGGCTCCAACATGGCCGCCGCGTGCGACCAGATGTCCCAGGTGCTCATGTCGTTCGGCTCCGGCGGCATCCTCGGCACCGGCCTCGGCCAGGGCAACTCCGACCTGATCGGCTTCGCCGCCAACTCCGACTTCATCTTCGCCACCGTCGGCGAGGAGCTCGGCCTGGCCGGCGTGATGGCGTTCCTGCTGCTGTACGGCCTGATCATCGAGCGCGGCGTGCGCACCGCGCTGGCCGCCCGCGACCCGTTCGGCAAGCTGCTCGCCATGGGCCTGTCCGGCGCCTTCGCACTGCAGATCTTCGTCGTCGCCGGCGGCGTCATGGGCCTGATCCCGCTGACCGGTATGACCATGCCGTTCCTCGCGTACGGCGGTTCCTCCGTGATCGCGAACTGGGCCCTGATCGGTGTGCTGATCCGGATCAGCGACACCGCGCGCCGCCCGGCGCCCGCCCCCGCCCCGTCCCCCGACGCCGAGATGACCCAGGTGGTCCGTCCGTGAACAAGCCCCTGCGCCGGGTCGCGATCTTCTGCGGCCTGCTGGTCCTCGCGCTGCTGATCCGCGACAACTGGCTCCAGTACGTCCGCGCCGACGAGCTGAACTCGCACCCGAAGAACAAGCGGGTCACGATCGAGCGGTACGCGCACGAGCGCGGCAACATCATCGTGGACGGCAAGCCGATCACCGGCTCGGTCGACACCAAGGACCCGTACTACGCGTTCAAGCGCACGTACGTCAACGGCCCGATGTGGGCCCCCGTCACCGGGTACGCCTCCCAGGCCTTCGGCGCGACGCAGATCGAGTCGATCGAGGACGGCATCCTCACCGGCAACGACGACCGGCTGTTCTTCGACCGCACCCTGTCGATGTTCACGGGCGAGAAGAAGACCGGCGGCGACGTCATCACCACCCTGAGCGGCGCCGCGCAGAAGGCCGCGTTCGAGGGCCTCGGCGACAAGAAGGGCTCGGTCGTCGCGATCGACCCGCAGACGGGCAAGATCCTGGCGCTGGCCTCCACCCCGTCGTACGACCCGGCGGCCTTCGCCGGCTACCACGACAAGGACGCCAAGGCCTGGCAGGCCCTGGAGAAGGACCCGGACAAGCCGAAGCTGAACCGCGCACTGCGCGAGATCTACCCGCCCGGTTCCGTCTTCAAGGTCGTCACCGCGGCCGCCGCGCTGGAGAACGGCAAGGTCACCAACATCGACGCGGCGACGGACACCCCGGAGCCGTACAAGATCCCGCTCTCCACGAAGAACATGAAGAACCACGCCTCGGGCTGCGAGAACGCCAGCCTGAAGCGGGCTCTCGAGGTCTCCTGCAACTCGGTCTTCGCCAAGCTCGGCGACGAGGTCGGCCGCGACAAGATGGTCGAGATGGCGGAGAAGTTCGGCTTCAACAAGGAGCAGTTCATCCCGGTCCGCGCCGTGGGCTCCGTCTACGACAAGAACATGGACCGCGGCGGAAACGCGCTGTCCTCCATCGGCCAGTTCAACACCGCCACCACACCGCTGCAGATGGCCATGGTCGCGGCCGCCGTCGCCAACGACGGCAAGTTGATGAAGCCGTACATGATCGACCAGCTGCGCGCCCCGAATGTGGACATTGTCACGCAGAACGAGCCGGAAGAGCTGAGCCGGCCGGTCTCGGCGGAGAACGCCCAGCTGCTGCAGACGATGATGGAGAGCGTCGTCAGCGACGGCACCGGCGGCAAGGCCGATGTGAACATGGAGGGCGTGCGGGTCGGCGGCAAGACGGGTACCGCGCAGCACGGCGAGAAGAACAAGGCCCGCCCCTACGCGTGGTTCATCTCCTACGCCAAGACCGACCAGGGCTCGCCGGTGGCCGTCGCCGTCGTCGTCGAGGACGACGCGGGCACCAACCGCGAGGACATCAGCGGTGGCGGCCTGGCCGCCCCGATCGCCCGGGATGTGATGAAGGCGGTCCTGAAGAGCAGGGGCTGACCCGACCGGCCGGCCGGGCACAGTCGGATACCGGTCCTGTATCAGGTACCGGTCACGGGCGGAACGTCTTCCCGAGGCCGGTACCGTATGCGCGAACAGCTATACCGCCGGACCACGCACGGGTGCGGTCGGGACAGACGGAGAGGGCTGGTAAGGCTATGGAAGAGCCGCGTCGCCTCGGCGGCCGGTACGAGCTGGGCTCGGTGCTCGGCCGTGGTGGCATGGCTGAGGTCTACCTCGCGCATGACACCCGGCTCGGCCGCACCGTCGCCGTGAAGACGCTGCGGGCGGATCTCGCCCGTGACCCGTCCTTCCAGGCCCGGTTCCGCCGGGAGGCCCAGTCCGCCGCCTCGCTGAACCACCCGGCGATCGTCGCCGTCTACGACACCGGCGAGGACTACGTCGACGGGGTCTCCATCCCGTACATCGTGATGGAGTACGTCGACGGCTCCACCCTCCGTGAGCTTCTTCACAGCGGCCGCAAGCTGCTGCCCGAGCGCACCCTCGAGATGACCGTCGGCATCCTGCAGGCGCTGGAGTACTCGCACCGCGCCGGCATCGTGCACCGCGACATCAAGCCGGCGAACGTCATGCTGACCCGCACCGGCCAGGTCAAGGTCATGGACTTCGGCATCGCCCGCGCCATGGGCGACTCCGGCATGACCATGACGCAGACCGCCGCGGTGATCGGCACGGCCCAGTACCTCTCCCCGGAGCAGGCCAAGGGCGAGCAGGTCGACGCCCGCTCCGACCTGTACTCCACCGGCTGCCTGCTGTACGAGCTGCTGACCGTGCGGCCGCCGTTCGTCGGCGACTCCCCGGTGGCCGTCGCGTACCAGCACGTGCGCGAGGAGCCGCAGCCGCCGAGCACGTACGACCCCGAGATCACGCCCGAGATGGACGCCATCGTCCTCAAGGCGCTGGTCAAGGACCCCGACTACCGGTACCAGTCCGCCGACGAGATGCGCGCGGACATCGAGGCCTGCCTCGACGGCCAGCCGGTCGCCGCCACCGCGGCGATGGGCGCGGCCGCGTACGGCGCCGGGGCCGGTTACGGCGGCTACGGCGCGGACGACCAGCCGACGACGGCGCTGCGGCAGTCCGACCCGGCCGGGCAGACGTCCATGCTGCCGCCGATGAACCCGGACGACGGCGGCTACGGCTACGACGACCGCCCGGACCGCCGCCGCCAGAAGAAGTCCAACACCTCGACGATATTGCTGGTCGTGGCGGGTGTTCTGGTGCTCGTCGGCGCGATCCTCATCGGACGCTCGGTGTTCGACCAGAACAACGGCTCCGACCAGGTACCGGTGCCGCAGCTCGTCGGCAAGACGCTCCAGGAGGCGAACACCAGCGCCACCAATGTGGGCGTGAAGGTCACGCAGGGCGGCACGGCCCGCTGTGAGCAGCCCAAGGGCGCCATCTGCACGCAGAACCCCGCGGCGGGCGAGGGCGCGAAGATGGCCAAGGGCAACACCATCACCGTCGAGGTCTCCGAGGGCTCCCCGCTGCAGGAGGTCCCGGACGTCACGGAGAAGTCCCAGCAGAGCGCGACGGAGCAGCTGGAGAACAAGGGCTTCAAGGTCGCGGTCAAGGAAGAGGAGTCCGACGAGGACCCGGGCACCGTGCTGCGCCAGGACCCCAAGGGCGGCAGCCAGGCGGAGAAGAACTCCGAGATCACGATCTTCGTGGCGAAGCAGCAGAAGTCGCAGCTTCCGAACGTGACCGGTCGGGACGTGAACCAGGCGATCCAGCAGCTCAGCCAGCTCGGCTTCACGAACGTCGCGCAGCAGCAGGTCGACTCGAACCAGCCCGCGGGCTTCGTCGTCGAGCAGAGCCCCAAGGGCGACACCCGGCAGCCCAAGGAGGTCCAGATCACCCTGAAGGTCTCCAAGGGCCCGGCCCAGCAGCAGACCATCCCGGGTGACATCGCGGGCAAGAAGTTCAAGGACGTGAAGCAGCAGCTGGAGGGCATGGGCCTGGTCGTCCAGCTCGCCCCCGGCTCGTCCGACAAGGACAACGCCACGGTCGTCAACAGCAACCCCGCCCCCGGTTCCCCGGTGACGGCGGGCCAGACGGTCATGCTGTGGACCGTGGGCGGCGACGACGGCGACAACGGCGGCGGCTTCTTCGGCGGCACCAACGGCTAGCCGAACCGACGAAGGAGGGCCCCCGGCATCCGCTGATGCCGGGGGCCCTCTCGTTTCCCTCATGATCAAAAACTCGGGGACGGCTTGGCATGTACCGACTAATCTCGGGAGGAGTTCGATTCATCCATCCCAGGAGTCACATAGATGCGCAAGTTCATCTCCACGCTCGCATGCCTCTCGGCCGTGGCGGCCGGAAGCCTCGCGTTCGCCCAGCCGGCAAGCGCCGGCGGGTACGGCTGCAGCGGATCCGAGATCGGCAAGTACGGAGTGGGACTTCCCATCTCGAGCCCTTCCCCCAACCACGTCGGGGACATCCGCGTCTACTACGACGCCTCCACGGGAATGAACTGCGCTGTCGCCGTGAAGAACGCCAACAGCGGCTACGGCGAAGCGACTTACGTCCAGATCGGCATCGACAGATGCGTGGCGGGAACGCGCCCGGGCACGAGGTGCACGGTCGACGGAACCGACGACTACGACAACGGCTGGTTCAAGTACTACGCCGGCCCTGTGTCGATCAACGCCGCCGGCCGTTGCATCGTGATCTACGCGGAGATCTTCAACACCAAGGGGGAGAGCGGCTACCGCAACACCTACGCGGTCCACTGCGGCTAGGCCCTTAGTGGCTGACCGGGCTCCCGCAAGGAGCTCGGTCAGCGCAGTTCCGCCGGCGGGGTGCGGGTGTTGTCGACCTTCTCGGTGCGCTCCAGTTCGCCCCAGACGATGAAGCGGTAGTCCGAGGTGTACATCGGCGTGCACGTCGTAAGGGTGATGTAGCGGCCGGGCTTCTTCTTGCCGGACTGCTTCGGGACCGGCTGCAGGACCTCGACGTTGTACTTGGTCGTCTGCGGCATGGTCTTGAAGACCTTGTAGACGTACCAGGTGTCCTTGGACTCGAAGACGATCGAGTCGCCCGTCTTCAGCTTGTGGATGTTGTGGAACTTCGCCCCATGGCCGTCGCGGTGGGCGGCGAGCGTGAAGTTGCCCTGCTTGTCCTCGGGGAGGGCCGACTTGACCGGGTCGGTGTAGTAGCCGGCGATGCCGTTGTTCAGGGTCTTGGAGTCGGTGCCCTGCTTGACGAGTATCTCGCCGTTGCCCATCGCGGGGACGTGCAGGAAGCCGATGCCGTCCTTGGTGTCGAGCGCCCCCGGGCCGCCGGCCCAGCGGTCGCGGACCTGGTCGCCCTCCTTGGCCGCCGACTGGTCGGCGAGCACGTTCGTCCACCACAGCGAGTAGACGACGAACAGACCGAGCAACACCCCCGCCGTGATGAGCAGTTCGCCGAAGACGCTGATCGCGGTGGCGATCCGCTCGCGCGCACGTGACACTGTGTCGGTTCCTCTCAGCCTACGAGCGCGTCCGGTTTCCCCTTGCTGCGCGGGCGTTCCTCGACCATCTTCCCCCACACGATCATCCGGTACGTGCTCGTGAACTCGGGGGTGCAGGTGGTCAGTGTGATGTATCGGCCGGGCCGAGTGAAGCCCGACCCCTTCGGAACGGGCTCGATCACGGAGACGTTCGACGGGGAGGTCTGCGGCAGGATGTTCGCCATCTCGTACGTGTAGTACGCGTCCGCCGTCTCCACGACGATCGGGTCGCCGGGTTCCAGCTGGTTGATGTACCGGAACGGTTCGCCGTGGGTGTTCCGATGGCCGGCCACCGCGAAGTTGCCCTGCTTGTCCTGCGGCATCGCGGTCTTCAGGTTGCCCTCGCCGTAGTGGCCGACCATGCCCCGGTCGAGGACCTTCGGCTTGTCGATGCCCTCCGCGATCGGCACCACCACGTCCAGCTTCGGGATGTACATGATCGCGAAGCCCTGTCCGGGCTCGAAGGCGTCCGGCTTGCGGCCCTTGGCCCAGTCCTCCGCGATCTGTTCCTTCGCGGTGTCGGCCTCCTGGCCGGCCCGGACGTTCGTCCACCACAGCTGGTACGCGACGAAGAGCAGCATCACCACGCCGAAGCTGATGAACAGCTCGCCCACCACCCGGCTGGCGACGACGCCCACGCTCTCCTTGCGGGCACGGGCGGCCCTGCGGGCCTCCACCCGGGACATCGGCCGGGACGCGTCCCGTTCGGGCGCGGGAGCGGCCGTGGCGGCCCCTCTGCGGCCGCGCGCCCTCTCCGCCCGGCGGCGCTCCGCCCGGCCCGGTCCGGGGACGGGAGCGGGCCTCGTGGGCGGTTCCTCGACCGTCCGCAGCGCCACCGTCTCGTCGTCGCGAGGGGGCGCGTACGGGCCGGGGCCCGGACCGGGGTCCGGCACCGGGTCCGGTATCGGCTCGTAGACGGCTGTCGGCTCGGGCTCGTACGCGGCCGTGGGCTGCGGCTCGTACGCGGCCGTCGGCTCCGGTTCGTACGCGTAGGCGGCGGGCTGTTGCGCGTACGCCGCGGGCGGCTCGGCGTACGAGGCGTGCTCGTCGTACGGCGCGGCCTGCTCCCCGTACGTCGCCGGCTGCTCCCCGTACCCGTACGGCTCCTGGCCCCGCTCCGCCTCCGGGTCCGGCGTGTTCGCCGCCCGGAACCAGGGCGACCCCTCCGTCACGCGACGGCCTTGCCCACCACCGGCGCGAGCCCTGCCGAGCGTGCCACCGCGCCCGTGTCACCGCACTGCTCCAGCCAGTTGGCGAGCATGAGGTGGCCGTGCTCGGTCAGCACCGACTCGGGGTGGAACTGCACGCCCTCCACCGCGAACTCGCGGTGCCGCAGGCCCATGATGATGCCGTCCTCGGTGCGCGCGGTGACCTCGAGCTCGTCCGGAAGGTCGGCCGGCTCCGCGGCCAGGGAGTGGTACCGGGTCGCCGTGAACGGCGAGGGCAGCCCGGCGAAGACGCCCTTGCCCTCGTGCCTGACCGGGGAGGTCTTGCCGTGCAGCAGCTCGGGCGCGCGGTCGACCACGCCGCCGTAGGCGACGGCCATCGACTGCATGCCCAGGCAGACGCCGAACACGGGAACGCCCGTGGCAGCGCAGTGCTTCACCATGTCGATGCAGACGCCGGCCTGTTCGGGAGCGCCGGGGCCCGGGGAGAGCAGGACGCCGTCGAAGCCGTCCTGGGCGTGCTCCAGGGCCACCTCGTCGTTGCGCAGCACTTCGCACTCCGCGCCGAGCTGGTACAGGTACTGGACGAGGTTGAAGACGAAGCTGTCGTAGTTGTCGACGACGAGAATGCGCGCGCTCACTGTCCGTCCACCGTCACATCGTTGAACGGAAGCAGCGGCTCCGCCCAGGGGAACACGTACTGGAAGAGCACGTAGACGACAGCGAGGACCAGCACGAGCGAGATGAGCGCCCGTACCCACGTGTTGCCCGGCAGATGCCGCCAGATCCAGCCGTACATGACGTCTGCCGGTCCTTCTCTCTCGACTGTGCTCCCGATGCCCGTCGGGGACCAGGGTAAGGGGCGGAGGTGACGTCGTGGGTCAGCTGTTCAAAGCTGCGGGTCTGCCGCTGGTCACGGGCCGGGTGGCGTCCAGGTGCGCCCAGACGATCAGGCGGTGGCTGCTGCCCCACTCCGGCTCGCAGGTGGTGAGCGTGAGATAGCGGCCCGGGCCGTCGAATCCGGACGCGCGCGGCACGGGGTCGATCACGCCGGTGTCGGTGGGCACGGTCCGGTACGGCCTGCCGGTGATCCGGTACGTGTACCAGGTCGTCCCGTCGGTCAGGACGACCGCGTCGCCGCGGCGGAGCTTCGGCACGTCCTTGAACGGGTCCCCGTACGTGCGGCGGTGGCCGGCGACGGCGAAGTTGCCGGTCGCTCCGAGGCGGGCGGTGCCGGCATAGTGGCCGAGGCCCTTCTTGAGCGTGCCGGTGCGCGTGCCCTCCAGGACGGGCCAGTCCCACTCGGGGCCGAAGCGGGGGATGTACATGACGGCGATGCCCTTGCCGTCGCGGTACGGCGGCGGGGGCGGCGCGGACGGCTTTGTGGACGGCTGCGTGGACGGCTGTCCGGGCTGCTGTGCGGGCGCCTCCGCGGGCGGCTGCTCGCGGGCGACCCACTCGTCCTGGAGAAGCCGGATCTCGCCGTCCATGGCGGCCTCGGCCTGCACGCCCGTCCAGAACATCACGTAGCCGACGAAGAGCACGATCAGGGCCCCGGCGGTGATGCACAGCTCGCTGAGCGTCCTGACGACCAGTCGTACCGACAGCACCACTGGCCTCCTCGGCCGCCCCTGCGGCTCAGCTGCTCGGCTTGGCGTAGTGGAGATCCACTGTGCCGGAGTACCCCGGCAGAGTCACCGTCTCGTGCTCGTCGACTTTCCAGCCGAGCCCGTAGGCCTTCACGTACAGCTGGTAGTTCTGCAGCGCCGGGGAGGCCTTCAGCGCCTTCTCCAGCGCACCCCGGTCGCCCACGGCGGTGATCTTGTACGGAGGCGAGTAGACGCGGCCCTGGAGGATCAGGGTGTTGCCGACGCAGCGCACGGCGCTGGTGGAGATCAGCCGCTGGTCCATGACCTTGATGCCGGTCGCGCCGCCCTTCCACAGGGCGTTCACGACGGCCTGGAGGTCCTGCTGGTGGATGACCAGGTCGTTGGCCTGGGGCTCGGGGTAGCCGGGGGCCGCCTGGGCGTTGGGCGGGGCGTCGTCGAGGGTGACGGTCAGGCCCGGTCCGGCGACCTTCGTCGTGCCGGCGGCGGCCTCCAGGGCGCGCAGCTCGGCGTCCTCGGCCTTGGTCGAGCCGTCGTCGCGGCGGGCGAGGGTGTCCACCTGGTCGCGTACGGCCGCGGTCGACTCGTCGAGCTGGGCGTTCTTGTGGCTCCGCTCCTGGATCAGGTCGGAGAGCCGCAGCAGGGAGTCGTCCGTGCGAATGTTCGTGCCCTTGGCGGTGTTGAAACTGGTGACGAAGATCAGCCCGGCGAGCGCGAAGACGGCAGCCGTGAGCACCCGGACGGGGCTCCAGCGTGTGCGTCGCCCAGGTCCGTCGGCGGAGTCGGCAGAATTGCTCAACGTACCCTGATCCCCTTCCGTGCCGCGGAAGCACTACGCTAACGGACGCCCCGGGGGGACGGTGGTCCTCCCACCCCGCCCGGTGCCAGCCCCCGTTCCCTGCGCGGTCACGCAGCGCATCGACAGGAGAGTTCCTCGTGCCGAAGTCACGGATCCGCAAGAAGGCCGACTACACGCCGCCGGCGGCGAAGCAGGCGACCAGCATCAAGCTGTCCAGCAGCAGCTGGGTGGCTCCCGTCATGCTGGCGCTCTTCCTCATCGGCCTGGTGTGGATCGTGGTCTTCTACGTCACCGACGGCACCCTGCCCATCAAGTCGCTGGCGAACTGGAACATCGTCGTCGGCTTCGGCTTCATCGCGGCCGGCTTCGGCGTCTCCACGCAGTGGAAGTGAGGCCCTGAGCGGCCGACGCGCCGCACAGGCAAGCTCACCCCAAAACTTATCCACAGAGTTGTCCACATCGCTGGGGACAAAGTTACGACGATCTGTGGATAACTCACATGAGGTTGACGCCGATGTGACTGGTGAGACCTCGACAGCTTCCGTCCACGCCCCTCGCCCAGCCTGGGAAATCCCAGGTCAGAGGCGAGGGGCGTGGGCTTTTCGCACACCGTGCACAAGATCCGGTACACGCTGTGGACAACTCTGGGGAAAGCTTGCACTGGCGGTGTCCGCCCGTACGGCCCAGCGGCCGGAGCCCCGGCCTCAGACCAGCGCGGCCGACCGGGCCAGCACAATCCCCAGGTCCACCGCGAGCAGCAGCCCGCAGGCCCCGTACTGCACCAGCCGGCGCCGCTCCCGCGGCGCGTGCACCATCGCCAGGGTCACCAGCGCACCGCCGACCAGACCGCCCACGTGCGCCTCCCAGGAGATCCCCTCCCGGGTGAAGGTCAGCAGCAGCGCCAGACCGACGAAGAGCGCCACCGGCCGCATGTCGTACCGGCGCCGCCGGGCCAGCACCGCGAACGCGCCGATCAGGCCGAAGACGATGCCGGAGGCCCCCAGCGACGGCTGGTTCGGCGCGGCCACCAGATAGACCAGCACGGACCCGGAGAGCCCGGAGAGCAGGCAGAGCAGCGCATACCGGGTCCGGCCCAGCTCGGGCTCGACGCTGCCGCCGATGATCCACAGGCCCAGCATGTTGAAGACGAAGTGCGGGATCTCCTGGTGCAGCACCGTGGACGTGAGCAGCCGGTACCACTCCCCGTCCGCGACCCCGACCACCTCGCCGAGCGGCGGGCTGTAGGCGTACCCGATCATCGACAGCTCGTCGACCAGCCGGTCGCCGGCCACCAGGACGGCGATGAACAGGGCCAGGTTGATCCCGATCAGGATCTTGGTCACGAAGCGCCCGTCGGGCGCGACCCGGCCGCCCGTGATGGTGCGCGGCTGGTTGGCCCCGGGCGCGTGGCCGGTGCCGGAGCCGTTGCGGACGCAGTCCGGGCACTGGAAGCCCACGGAGGCGCTGATCATGCACTCCGGGCAGATCGGCTTCTCGCACCGGGCGCAGCGGATGCCGGTCTCCACGTCCGGGTGGCGGTAGCAACGCGACAGACCCGACTCCATTGGAGGTCCCTCCCGAGGACGTGGACGGTGGGGGGTGAGGACAACACACCGCCCCGCCCATCCATACGGACGGGCGGGGCGAAAAGGTTCCCCGGCCGGGCGGGGGAGCCGCGCGCGGCGTCAGCGCGTCTCGATCACCACGGACTGGATGACCACGTCGTTGACCGGACGGTCGGTGCGCGGGTTCGTCTGCGTGGTGGCGATGGCGTCCACGACCTTCTTGCTGGCGTCGTTGGTGACCTCGCCGAAGATGGTGTGCTTGCCGGTCAGCCACGACGTCGGGGAGACGGTGACGAAGAACTGCGAGCCGTTGGTGCCCGGGCCGGCGTTGGCCATGGCCAGCAGGTACGGCTTGGTGAACGCCAGCTCCGGGTGGAACTCGTCGGCGAACTTGTAGCCCGGGCCGCCGGTGCCGTTCCCCAGCGGGTCGCCGCCCTGGATCATGAAGCCCTCGATGACGCGGTGGAAGACCGTGCCGTCGTACAGGGGGGCCGTGGACTTCTGGCCGGTGGCCGGGTCGGTCCACTCCCGCTCGCCCTTGGCGAGCTCGACGAAGTTCTTGACCGTCTTCGGGGCGTGGTTCGGGAACAGCTCGATCTCGATGTCGCCCTGGTTGGTCTTGAGGGTGGCGTAAAGCTTCTCGGCCACGATGTGCCTTCCGTGAGTCTGCGCTTACGTCAACCGATCCTCGCACGGAAGGGGCGCAGAGGCAGAAGCATGACCCGGATGGCTGCCCCGCATGCCGGACGGGGAATCTGCGGGCATGATTTCGCGAAGGGCGGATATGCGAACTGTGCCCTGTTCGGGACGTGCCGACGACCGGCGTGTCCCGGATCCCGCGATTACGCCACCGAGGAGGAGGATCCCGTGACCCGCATGGACAGCGTGCGCGCCGCGACCGGTTCGGCGAAGGACAGCGTGCGTCACGCCGCGGACGTGGTGGCGCCCTACGCAGACACGGCCAAGGAGCAGGCCGCGCATTATGCGCACGAGGCACGCGTCAAACTCGCGCCGAAGGTCTCCAAGGCCGCACATCAGGCCCGTGTACAAGCTCGCGTGCAGTACGGCACCTACGTCGCGCCGCACGTACCGCCGCGGGTGGACGCGGCCGCGCACATGGCGGCGGACCGTACCCGCAAGGCCGCCCGTATGGCAGCCGACTACACCGTGCCGCGTGTCGAGCACGCGGTCGCCGCGACCGGTCCCGTCCTGGAGGAGGCCGGTTCACGTTCCACCGCCGCCTGGGCCGCGCTGCGCGGTCAGGTGACGCCGAAGGAGATCGAGAAGCTGGTCAGGAAGCACAAGCGCCGGGCCAGGGCCGGAACCGTCGCCAAGGGGGTGGTGGTCGTCGGGCTGCTGTTCGGCGGGGCCGTCGCCGCGTGGAAGTGGTGGGACAAGCAGGCCAATCCCGACTGGCTGGTCGAGCCGCCGGCGCCCACCGAAGTCTCGGAGGGTTCTGAGGGGTCGGACGGTTCGGGTCGTTCCCCGTTGTCGTCCGTGGACGGCAGCTCCCTCGACGCCGATGTGGAGGCCAAGCAGGCCGAGGCCGATGCCGCCGATCGCGATCGAGACGAGCGCCGCTGACGCGTAGCCGTCGGACACGTGGATGTGGGGCATGTCGACGTCGGACACGTGGATGTCAGGCTCGTCGACGTCGGACGCGTAGAGGTCGGACACGGAGACGCCGTTCGGGGCGCGTCGGGCTGAGGACGCCGGGAGACTGTGCGCTCCCGGCGTCTACGCCGTGGCGGCACTGCCCGCGAGGGCGTGCTCGCCCTGCTCGCCGCGCCCGGCCCGCTCGTCCCGCTCCGTGTCCTCGACCGGGTCCGTCCCCAGTGCGGTGTCGGCGCGAAGGTGGCGTACGGAGGGCGTGGCGTTGTGCGCCTCGGCGCGGATGCGCTGCTTGATGGTCGGCGGCAGGGACGCCTTCCTCGCCTTCGGAGCGGCGGCGGAGGCCGGCGCTCTGCGGTCCGTCTGCGCGGGCACCTTCGCGAGCACACGGCGGGCGACGGCGTCGGCGGCGGGCTCCTCCGGGCGGCTGACGGCGGCCTGCTGGGCGGCGGTCGCGGGGGTCGCGAAGCCGAGGGCGCCCAGGAGGGCGACGAGTACGGAGACGAAGGCGGTCCAGAACTGCTTGACCTTGGCGGTTGCCATGGCTCCTCGCTTTCGGCGGTGCGCCGGGGGCTGGCGCGTCATTCGGACGGGTCTGGGTGGTTCATTTCGAGTTGCGCGATCTACATACCTTTCTCATGATGTGGACGGCGCCCGGGAAACCCAGGAGCGACGCCGTCGCCGCGCAGTTATTCCGATGAACACCACCCGTGCGGCTCAACCGCTCGACCGGCTCGCCCCTCTCCCGCCTGCCCTCTCACCGCGCCGGCGCGAAGTCCGGCCGGGCCGCGGCCGCTTCGGCCCACCGCGCCGGACGGAAGGCCGCAACTCCCAGGTCGAAGACCGCCGGGAACGCCTCCCTGCTGCCCAGGTGCAGCACCCGTGACGACCGGCCACTCCCGCCCCGGCGTCCCGCACTCCGAACAGCCCTCGGGGCTCCCACAGGGCGAAATGCATAATGACCGTCCCCCGCGGAGAGCGTCTCTGCACACGACGGAAGACCGCCCCGACGAGAGAGCTGCCATGACCATCGAGTGGCGATACACCATTCAGCCGGACCTGGGCGTGCTGTCCCTGGCCGGGTTCCTCGGCACCGACGCCGTGAGCCGGTTCGCGGGCGCGGTGGGCTGGGCGGTGGCCCGCGGCACGGGTCCGGTGATCCTCGACCTGACGAGCCTGCGCGGCTGGTCGGACGGCGGCCGCGCGGCGGTCGCCGAGGCGGCGGCCCGGCTGGCGACCCAGGGGCGGATCCTGGAGCTCGCCGCGGCGCCCGAGGGCGGCTGCCCGCCGATACCGGGGCACCCCGACCTGCCGGCCGCGCTCGCCGCCCACCGCGGCGGCAGCGGCGAGGAGCAGCGGGCATGGAGCACCGGCGACTGGCCCGTCGCGGATTCCTGACCCCCCGACGCATGATGTGACCCGCGCCACAAATTGTCACAGCCGTGGCCGGCCCGGTGTCTTGAGGCCGAACCCCCCGGGAGACGGACCCGGAGGCGACGGAGGAGACACACCATGGCTGAGGACAGGCACATCGTCGTGATCGGCGGCGGCTACGCCGGAGTCATGGCCGCCAATCGCCTGACGCAGCGCCACGACGTGACCGTGACCGTCATCAACCCTCGCCGGACCTTCGTCCCGCGCCTCCGGCTGCACCAGCTGGTCGCCGGCACCCACGAGGCCGTCGTCGACTACGCGACGGTCCTCGCCGACGGCGTCCGGCTGCTCGTGGACACGGTGTCCCGCATCGACGCGGCCGGCCGCAGCGTGACCCTCACGAGCGGCGGCACCCTCGCGTACGACTACCTGATCTACGCGGCCGGCAGCGGCAGCACCGTCCCCCAGGTGCCCGGCGCGGCCGCGTTCGCGCTGCCGCTCGACACCCTGGAGACGGCCCGGCAGTTGCGGTCGGTCCTCGAGGACACGCCTCTGTCGGCCCCGGTGACGATCGTCGGCGGCGGCCCCACCGGTATCGAGACCGCCGCCGAGCTGGCCGAGCAGGGCCGCAGGGTCACCCTGGCCTGCGGCGGCACCCTCGGCCCGTACCTGCACCCCCGTGCCCGGCGTACGGCCGCCAAGCGGCTGGCCGAGCTCGGCGTGACCGTGCTCGAGGGCCCCGAGACGAGGGTGACCGCCGTGAGCGCGGACACCGTGCAGCTCGCCGACGGCCGCCGGCCGGCCAGTGACGTCACCATCTGGGCCACCGGCTTCGGCGTGCCCGACCTGGCCGCGCGCAGCGGGCTCAGCACCGACGCAGTCGGCCGGCTGCTCACCGACGAGACGCTGACCAGCGTCGACGACGAGCGCATCCTCGCCGCCGGCGACTCGGCCGCTCCCTCGGATCTGCCGTTCCGGATGAGCGCGTACGGCGCGGGCTGCCTGGGCGCGCACGCCGCCGACACGATCCTGGCCCGCATGGCCGGGCAGCGGCCCGAGCCCGTCAAGCTGTCGTTCCCGGCGATGTGCGTGAGCCTTGGCCGGCGCACCGCGATCTTCCAGCTCGCCCACAAGGACGACACCGCGATGCGGCTGTTCGTGCCCGGCCGGCCGGGCGCGAAGCTCAAGGAGGTGTCCTGCGAGTTCAGCGTCAAGCACCTCGTGAACGAGGCCGGGAAGCCCGGTTCGCACAGCTGGCGCAAGGACGACTCGCACCGGCGTGCGCAGTTGGCCGGACGGGGCGGTGCGGCGGCGGCCACCATGAGGGCCGGCGCCGCCGAGGCGGCCGCCGAGCACGCGGCCTGACGGCCGCAGAGGAGGGGAACGCGCCATGACCGACCACACCGACCCGGCGACCGGGACCTTCGTCGCCCACCGGAATCTGCTCTTCACCGTCGCGTACGAGGTGCTGGGCTCCGCCGCCGACGCCGAGGACGTCCTGCAGGAGACCTGGCTGCGCTGGGTCAAGGTCGACCTGGACCAGGTCGCCGACCACCGCGCCTACCTGGTGCGGATCACCACCCGCCAGGCGCTCAACCGGCTGCGCACCATGAAGCGCCGCAGGGAGGCGTACGTCGGGCAGTGGCTGCCGGAGCCGATGCTCACCACACCCGACGTCGCCGAGGACGTCGAACTGGTCGAGAGCGTGTCGATGGCGATGATGCTCGTCCTGGAGAGCCTCTCCCCGACCGAGCGGGCCGTCTTCGTGCTCCGCGAGGTCTTCGAGATCGACTACGACGAGATCGCCGAGGCCGTCGACAAGAGCCCCGCGGCCGTCCGGCAGATCGCCCACCGCGCCCGCCGGCACGTCGACGCCCGCCGCCCGCGCCGGACGGCGTCCCCGGGCGTGGCCCGGGCGGCGCTGGAGTCCTTCCGGCGCGCGCTGGAGACCGGGGACCCGCAGGAGCTGCTCGACGTACTGGCCCCGCAGGTCGTCCTGGTGAGCGACGGCGGCGGCGTGAAGCGGGCCGCGCTGCGGCCCGTGATCGGCGCGGAGAAGGTGGTCCGCTTCTACTTCGGCGGCACCGCCAAACACAGGGCGACGGTCGCCTGCGAGCCGACCGTGGTCAACGGCAGCCCGGCACTGGTCGTGCACGTGAACGGCGAACTGGACGGCGTGATGGCCCTGCGCGTCGAGGACGCCCTCATCACCGGCCTCTACTACGTCCGCAACCCCGAGAAGCTCACCCACGTCGCCGCCGAGACGCCGCTCACCCTGCGCTGAGGTTTCGGACGCCGACCGCCGCCAACAGCCCACCACGCCCACCCCGAGGTGTAGACACCATGGCACGACAGAAGACGGCGGCAACGCCGCGCACGACCGCCTTCCTGAAGATCTCCGTCGCCCTGCAGACCGTCTCGCTGTTCTTCCAGGCGGTGACCGCCGGGGCGCTGCTGACCTCGTCCACCGGCGCGCTGCTGCACGACGTCGGCTCGCGCGTGATGTACGGCGCGGCCATGCTCTACGTGCTCGCCGCGATCCTCGCCTGGCGGCCGGGCGGCGGCCCGACCCGCCCGATCTGGTACGCGACCGGCTTCCTCGCCCTCGCCTCGGTCCAGGTCGTCCTCGGCATCGCCCACATACCCGAGTTCCACGTCCCGCTCGGCATCCTGATGTTCGGCCTCAGCACCCTGGCCCTGGGCCAGGTGCTGGTCTCGCGGCCCGCGGTCCTGGGCGCCCGCGCCTAGGGACGGGGACGCGCAAATGCCCTCCGACCCGGAGTCTTCCCAGGTCGGAGGGCATTTGAGAAGTGGAGCCTAGGGGAGTCGAACCCCTGACATCTGCCATGCAAAGACAGCGCTCTACCAACTGAGCTAAGGCCCCGAAAGACGTCGGCGACCGGTCGATCTCCGGACCGGGCCGCGCCGCAGACCAGAGTACCGGGTCACCCCCCGGGTACGGCAAAAACATTGGGGCTCCCGGTGCGCGAGCGCTCTCCGTAAGATGCTTGGCGAGGTTCGCAGTGGCGAACCGCAGGGATGGGGAGAAGCAATGGATGCAGCGCAGCAGGAAGCCACGGCCAGAGCCAGAGAGCTTCAGCGCAGTTGGTACGGCGAGCCGCTGGGGGCGCTGTTCCGCCGGCTGATCGACGATCTCGGGCTGAACCAGGCCCGGCTCGCGGCCGTACTCGGCCTGTCCGCGCCCATGCTCTCCCAGTTGATGAGCGGCCAGCGGGCCAAGATCGGCAATCCGGCGGTCGTCCAGCGCGTCCAGGCCCTCCAGGAGCTCGCCGGCCAGGTCGCCGACGGCAGTGTCAGCGCGGCCGAGGCCACCGACCGCATGGAGGAGATCAAGAAGTCGCAGGGCGGCTCGGTCCTCACGACCACCAGCCAGACGACGAACAGCTCGGGCGCGCCGACCGTGCGCCGGGTGGTGCGCGAGATCCAGTCGCTGCTGCGCTCGGTCGCGGCGGCCGGCGACATCATCGACGCGGCGGACTCCCTCGCCCCGACGCATCCGGAGCTGGCAGAGTTCCTCCGGGTGTACGGCGCGGGCCGTACGTCCGACGCGGTCTCGCACTACGAGTCGCACCAGAACTGACGCCGACACGGCACGACGGGAGCGGGCGCAGCGCATGGGTGAGGTCTTCGCGGGCCGGTACGAACTGGTCGACCCGATCGGACGCGGCGGGGTGGGCGCGGTGTGGCGTGCCTGGGACCACCGGAGACGGCGCTATGTCGCCGCGAAGGTGCTCCAGCAGAGCGACGCGCACACCTTGCTGCGTTTCGTCCGCGAGCAGGCCCTGAGGATCGACCACCCGCACGTCCTCGCCCCGGCCAGCTGGGCCGCGGACGACGACAAGGTGCTGTTCACCATGGATCTGGTGAGCGGTGGCTCGCTGGCGCACCTCATCGGCGACTACGGCCCGCTCCCGCCGCGCTTCGTCTGCGTCCTGCTCGACCAGCTGCTCGCCGGGCTGGCCGCGGTGCACGCGGAGGGGGTCGTGCACCGCGACATCAAGCCGGCCAACGTGCTGCTCGAGGCGACCGGAACCGGGCGGCCGCATCTGCGGCTGTCCGACTTCGGCATCTCCATGCGCAAGGGCGAGCCCCGGCTCACCGAGACGAACTACGTGGTCGGCACGCCCGGTTACTTCGCGCCCGAGCAACTGATGGGCGCGGAGCCGGACTTCACCGCCGACCTGTTCGCCGTCGGCCTGGTGGCGCTGTACCTCCTCCAGGGGACCAAGCCCGACTCCCAGGCCCTCGTGGACTACTTCACCGCGCACGGCACTCCCGGGGCCCCTCAGGGCATCCCTGAGCCGCTGTGGCAGGTGCTCGCCGGGCTGCTCCAGCCCGATCCGCAGGCCCGGTTCCGTACCGCCAACGGCGCGCGCAAGGCGCTCGCCACGGCCATGGAGCTGCTGCCGGACGCCGGTCCGGACGAGGAGCCGGTCGAGGTCTTCGACCAGCTCGGCCCGCTGCCGGGCGGTTTCGGCCCGGAGGGGCCGGCGGGCGCCGGCCCGGCTCCCGCGGCGCAGGAGGCCGGGCAGCAGGCCGGGCAGGGCCCGAGCCCGTCCGAGCCGGGCGGCTTCCCTCTGGCGCCGCCGCACCAGGCATCCCCCATGGCGCCGCATCAGGCTTCCCCCACGCCGCCCCCACAGGCGGTGCACGCCCCCGCGCAGCCGCCGGCCCCGATGCCCGCGTACCCGGTGGCTCCTCACCTCGCGGCAGCCCCCTACCCGGCTGCCGCAGCCGACTTCGGGCAGGTCCCCACCTCGGGCCAGGAGTTCGCCCAGGCCCCCACGTCCGCCGTGCCGTACGAGCAGCCGGCGACCCGTCACTACACGGCGCACGCCCCCGTGCGGACCCCGACGACCGCCGTGCCGGCGCAGCCGCAGCCGGCGGCGCCCCCGGCCCCGCGTACGCGACCGGGACCGCCCCCGAAGGTGGCGGTCCCGGTGCTGATCGTCGCGCTGCTGTGCCTGGCGGTCGGCGTCTGGGCCCTCACGCAGGTCTGAGCCCGAGGTTTACCCGGCCGCCCGGCGCAAAGGGCTGCCAAAGGGCTACCAGGCCGGCGGCGGCCCGTACTGCGTCGGCTCCTGTGTCCGGGCGGGCAGCCTGGCGGCCTCCTGCGCTGCCCGCCGCCGGGCGACCAGCGTCCAGCCGCCGAGCCCGAGCAGCAGAACCGCGCCCGCGCCGAGCCCGGCCGCCGCGACCAGCTTCATCGTCCCGCCGGTGGACGCGTCGGAGCCGCTCTGCCCGTCGGCGGCCGCGTCCCGGTCGTCGTCGGTGACCGTGAACGGCCCGGGGTCGCCGACGTACCCGGGGCCCTCCTGCGCCTGGCCGGTGACGTTCAGCCGCAGCGTCAGCGGGAGCGCCTTGTCGCCGTACTCCTTCGCCATGTCCGGGCTGAGCGTCGCCGACAGGTAGTACCAGCCGGCGAACCGCATGGCGCTGGAGCTGGTGTCGGAATCGAACCGGTTCTCGTAGGCGACCGGCGGCTGCGGTTCGAGCCCCATCGTCGCCTGCTTGCCGTTGTACGAGAGCCTGTCGTCGTCGACGTGGCCGCCGGCCGGGTTGGCCAGCGTCAGCGTCAGCGCGTTGCTCACGAAGTCGTCGCCGGTCGGGCTGCTGCCCAGCTCGGCGCCGACGAACACCTGCTGCCCCCAGTCGACCGGCACCCGGTAGAACAGCGTCTGCCCCGGCTCGATGTCGTCCCGCCACTCGCCCTCTCCCAGGCCGGTGGCTTCGAAGAGGCTGGTGCCGCCGTGACGCTTCGTCGGGCCGCCGGGCGGCGGCTGCGGCGAGGCGGACGGCCATTCCTCCGGGGCCTGGGTCGGCCCGGCGGCCTTCAGCGCCGGCTCGGTGACGTGCCGGAGCTCCAGGCCCCAGTCCGTGGGCGTGGATGTCGCCGCGCTGGTCCGCTCGACGAGCACGTAGTACGCGCCGGGCGACGCGCAGCTGTCGTTGTCACCGGCCTGGTCGACCTCGCGCACGGCGTACGCGGTGATCGGCCGCGTGTAGCCGCCCGACCCGAACTGGGTCTCCTGCGAACCGCACCGGGAGCCGGAGCCGTCCTGCAGGGTCACCTTGATCCCGTCGGCGTACTCCGCCTTCCCGCCCGACGGCGGCACGGCCACGACCGACACGTAGGCATTGTGCTGACCGTCCAGGTCGACCCGGTAGTACTGCTTGCCGGTCTGGGAGATGGTGTCGCGGTAGACCGAACCCGGCTTCAGCTGCGCCGAGTTCGAGGTCGTCGCCGCGCCCTTCACCTGCTGCGCCGCACTGTCGTACGCGTACGGGGCGTCGCCGGCCGCCCAGGCCGGCCCGGGCAGCGCGGCCACCGCGCACAGCGCCGCCACGGCGGCGGCCGTCGCGCGGCCCGTGCCGCGCACTGTCCGGATGCGCTGCGTCGTCACGCGCTTCTCCTCGTCGTCTCCGTGGTCGCCGACCGGGTCGCCGCCCTGCGCCGCACCAGTACGAGCACCGTGCCCGCGATCAGGACGACGGCGCCGCCCGCGGCAGCGGCGGCCGCGGTGCCGGTCCATCCTGCCCCGCCCGTCCCTCCGCTGTCTGCGCGGCCGGGCGAATCGTCCCGATCAGTCGCCTTGGGTTCGGCCACCGGGGCGCCGTGCTGCGGCCCGGCGAGCTCGTCGCCGAGCACCGCCACCCGCAGCACCACACCGATCTGGGGGTTCTCGGCGATCTCGGCGGCCCGCGCCCCGAGGGTCACGGCGATGTAGAAACCGCCCTTGGTGTGCACCGGGATGACGTTCGGGTGGTGCTCGTGCCGGTTGGTCCAGGCGACCGGCACGGTGCCCAGGTTCAGCTTCGCCGGGCGGCCGTTGTAGACGGTGCTCGGGTCGAACTCGCCCGTCCCGCCGCCGACCGGGTGCCGCGACGGGGTGTACACCTGGCTCGCCCCGTACGAGTTCGCGCCGCCGTACCCCTTCACGGTCGGCTCGTTGGCGAACTCCACGTCGTAGCGCAGCTGCTGGCCCCAGCCGACCGGGACGCGGTACCAGAGCGTCTGGGACGGCAGCAGCCGGTCCCGCCACACGCCGGACCCGATCTCGCGGGCGTCGTTGAAGCCGGTGCCGCCGCGCACGTCCTTCGGGTCGCCGGCCGGCACCGCGGCGTCCTTGTCGCCCTTGCCGTACTCCGGCTGCGACTGGGCCGCCGTCGTCCCCTTCGGCAGCGGCGCCTCGAGGCCGAAGGTGAGTTCCACCGGCCAGCGCGCCGCGTCGGAGTCCTCCTGGCTCTTGCGCTCGACGACCAGGTGGTAGCGGCCCGCCTCGTCACAGGTGCGGCCGCCCTTGTCGCTCGGCACGCGCAGCACCGCGGAGGTGAGCGGGGTCGCGCCCTCGTGCTGGGAGAAGAACTCGGTGTGGAGGTCGCAGCGGCTGTCGTCGCGCTCGACGCGGGTGCTCAGCGCGTCGAGCATGTCGACCTTCGCGCCGGGCTGCGGCACCGCCGTGGCGGAGAGGCTCGCGGTGGAGACGGCGTCGAGGTCGAGGGCGTAGTGCCGCTGCTCGCCGGGCCCGATGGTGTCCAGGTACTGCCCGGGGACGAGCTTCGGGGCCCGGTCGCGGGTCGCGGCGCCCTCGACGCGCGTGCCCTTCAGCCGGTAGCCGTCGACGGACAACTGCGAGGCGCGCTGCAGCTGTCGGGCGAGGGAGGCGGCGTCCGGGGCGTCGTAGTACCGCCCGTTGCCGGCCTCGGCGATGCACTCCAGCTGCTCGCGGGCCCGGCCCCGTACCTGGAAGCCGACGGTGTCGACGCGCAGCCCCACACCGTCCTTGGCGAGCTGCTCGGCGACCTCGCAGGGCTTGGGCGTGCCGCAGCTGTCCTCGCCGTCGGAGATCAGCAGGATCGTCCGCGTCCCGATCGCCCCGGCGGGCGCCTGCGGCAGGTCGGCGGCGGCCTTCTGCAGCGCGTAGCCGATCGGCGTGTCGCCCTTGGGCTTCACGGAGGCAACGGCCTGCTTCAGCCCGGACCGGTCCAGCGGTTCGACCGGGGTGACGAGCCGGGTGTCGGTGCAGCCCCGGTCACGGTCCGCGCCGTACACCCGCAGTCCGGTCGGGTAGCCGTCCGGGAGGCTGTCGACGACCGTGCCCACCGCGGAGCGGGCGGACTCCATGCGGGTGCGGCCGGAGCCGTCGCCGTCGGCCATGGAGCCGGAGGAGTCCAGCACCATCACCAGACTGTTCCGGCCGGTCCCCTCGGCGGCGGGCGCGGCCGTCGCACTGCCCGCGGGCGTCGTCAGCATCAGGGCGAGCACCGCCCCGACCGTCATGCCCACCGCCGTCCGGCGGCGTGTCGTTGTTCTCATCTTCCGTGTCCCCCTTGGCCATGACCACGCAACTTTGCTCTTGCAAGCTAGTGATTTGCGTAGGCGAACTCAAGGGGATCGCTGTCACGGTCCTGAAACAGCGAGAAGCCCCGGCCGCATCAAGCGACCGGGGCTTCGTCGTCAGACTGTGCGCGTCTCACACACCCGAACCTGCGGGCACGGAGTCGGTCGCCTCCGTCCACAGATCCTGCTCGGCGCGATCCGCCTGGATCTGGCGGTACACGAGGAGCCCGCCGATGGCGGCCAGTGCGACCAGGAGAAGCTTCTTCACCGCGCGACCTCGTCTTTCCTTGACGTATGAGGACTTCTGGCGCCCGACTATACACACCGACCGATATCGATTGGTGACCTGCCTCGAGGCAATCCATCACCTCTCCGCACGGGCCCACGGCAGTAAAACGATCGGCCCGGACGGGAAGTTCCGTCCGGGCCGATCGAAGCTGTGGGGCTAACAGGATTTGAACCTGTGGCCTCATCCTTATCAGGGATGCGCTCTAACCAACTGAGCTATAGCCCCGCCGCGCTCTGCGGGGTGACCCGCGCGCTGACTCCTGAAGATTAGCGCACGTGGGGGCCAGTCCCAAAATCGGTTACCCGCGGCCCTCCGAGGAGCCGCGGGCCGGCCCCCGCGCAGGTCACTCGTCCTCCGCCAGCGTCAGCTCGACACCGCCGACGAAACCCGCCGACAGGTTGTAGATGAACGCGCCCAGCGTCGCCAGCGCGGTCATCAGGACCACGTCGATCACCGCGATCACCGAGGTGAACATCAGCACCCGCGGCAGCGACAGGAACGACTGCAGGTCGAAGCCGTTGGACTCGTTCGAGCCCGTGGCCTCGCTGATCGTCCCGCCGACCGTCGAGAAGACGCCCATGGCGTCCATGACCATCCACAGCACCGCCGCCGCGACGACCGTGCAGATGCCCAGCGCGATGGAGAGCAGGAAGCTCACCTTCATCACCGACCACGGATCGGCCTTCGCCACCCGCAGCCGGGCCTTGCGCGTCCGGGGCGTCGTGCGTGCCCCCGTACGCGGCCGCCGCACGGCCGAGTTGCCGCCCTGGCCCTGCTGGCCCGGGTACGCCTGCGGCGGGTGGTACGGCTGCGCCGCCTGCGCGCCCGCGGGGCGCTCACCCGGCAGCGGGCCGTTGTTGCCGTATGACACGCCCACCCCCTGGGAATCCGTGGCGGGGCCACGGGCGCCGTTCTCTCCAGCAGCAGCTCCAGCAGCGGCCGATCCGGCGCCCATGGCTCCACTCACGCTCTACTCCTCGTGCTCCCCGGCCGAGGACTCCGTGTCCCCGGCCGTCTCGACCGTGGCAGCGGCCTCGACACCGTCGACGGCCACGACGCCCTCGGCGTCGTCGTCCTCGACCTCGTCGGCCTCGCTGCCCGCCTCGGCGTTCCGCGCGATGCCGACGACGGCATCCCGCTTGCCCAGATTGATCAGCTGGACGCCCATGGTGTCACGGCCGGTCTCCCTGACTTCATTGACGCGCGTACGAATCACACCGCCGGACAGCGTGATGGCGAGGATCTCGTCGGTCTCCTCGACCACCAGCGCGCCCACGAGCGAACCGCGGTCCTCCACGATCTTGGCGGCCTTGATGCCGAGGCCACCGCGGCCCTGGACGCGGTACTCGTCGACGGCGGTCCGCTTCGCGTACCCGCCGTCGGTGGCGGTGAAGACGAACGTACCGGGCCGGACGACGTTCATCGAGAGCAGTTCGTCGTCCTCGCGGAAACTCATGCCCTTCACGCCCGACGTGGCCCGGCCCATCGGCCGCAGCGCGTCGTCCGTGGCGGTGAACCGGATCGACTGCGCCTTCCTGCTGATGAGCAGCAGGTCGTCCTCGGCCGAGACCAGCTCCGCGCCGATCAGCTCGTCGTCGCTGCCGTCCTCCCGCTCACGCAGGTTGATGGCGATGACGCCGCCCGAGCGGGGCGAGTCGTAGTCCTTCAGCGCCGTCTTCTTCACCAGACCGGCCTTGGTGGCGAGCACCAGGTACGGCGCGGCCTCGTAGTCGCGGATGGCGAGGATCTCGGCGATCTGCTCGTCCGGCTGGAAGGCCAGCAGGTTGGCGACGTGCTGGCCGCGCGCGTCCCGGCCGGCGTCCGGAAGCTCGTACGCCTTGGCCCGGTAGACCCGGCCCTTGTTGGTGAAGAACAGCAGCCAGTGGTGGGTCGTGGAGACGAAGAAGTGGTCGACGATGTCGTCCTGCTTCAGCTTCGTGCCGCGCACGCCCTTGCCGCCGCGCTTCTGCGAGCGGTAGTCCTCGGTCTTCGTCCGCTTCACATAGCCGCCACGCGTGATGGTGACGACGATGTCCTCCTCGGCGATCAGGTCCTCGATGGACATGTCACCGTCGAAGGGCACCAGCTTGGAACGGCGGTCGTCGCCGAACTTCTCGACCAGGGCCGCCAGCTCCTCGCTGACGATGGTCCGCTGCTTCTCCGGCGAGGCCAGGATCGCGTTGTACTCGTTGATCTTCGCCTGCAGCTCGTCGTGCTCGGCGATGATCTTCTGGCGCTCCAGGGCGGCGAGCCGGCGGAGCTGCATCTCCAGGATGGCGTTGGCCTGGATCTCGTCGATCTCCAGCAGGCCCATCAGGCCCTCGCGCGCCACCTCGACCGTGTCACTGCGCCGGATGAGCGCGATGACCTCGTCGATCGCGTCCAGCGCCTTGAGCAGACCGCGCAGGATGTGGGCGCGCTCCTCGGCCTTGCGCAGCCGGAACTTCGTCCGGCGCACGATGACCTCGATCTGGTGCGTCACCCAGTGGCGGATGAACGCGTCCAGCGAGAGGGTGCGCGGCACGCCGTCGACGAGCGCCAGCATGTTGGCGCCGAAGTTCGTCTGCAGATCGGTGTGCTTGTACAGGTTGTTGAGGACGACCTTGGCGACGGCGTCGCGCTTGAGCACGATGACCAGGCGCTGTCCGGTCCGGGACGAGGTCTCGTCGCGGACGTCGGCGATGCCGCCGATCTTGCCGTCCTTCACCAGGTCGGCGATCTTCTGCGCGAGGTTGTCCGGGTTGACCTGGTACGGAAGCTCCGTGACCACCAGGCACTGGCGGTTCTGGATCTCCTCGACCTCGACCACCGCGCGCATCGTGATGGAGCCGCGGCCGGTGCGGTACGCCTCCTCGATGCCCTTGCGGCCGACGACCAGCGCGCCGGTCGGGAAGTCCGGGCCCTTGATCCGCTCGATGAGCGCGTCGAGCAGCTCCTCGTGGGTGGCCTCGGGGTTGGCCAGGTACCACTGGGCGCCCTCGGACACCTCGCGCAGGTTGTGCGGCGGGATGTTGGTCGCCATGCCGACGGCGATGCCGGCGGAGCCGTTGACCAGCAGGTTCGGGAACCGGGCCGGCAGGACCGTCGGCTCCTGGTTGCGGCCGTCGTAGTTGTCCGTGAAGTCGACGGTCTCCTCGTCGATGTCGCGGACCATCTCCATCGACAGCGGCGCCATCTTGCACTCGGTGTAGCGCATGGCGGCGGCCGGGTCGTTGCCCGGGGAGCCGAAGTTGCCGTTGGAGTCGACCAGCGGCATCCGCATCGACCAGGGCTGGGCGAGGCGGACGAGGGCGTCGTAGATGGACGAGTCGCCGTGCGGGTGGTACGTACCCATGACGTCGCCGACGACGCGGGCGCACTTGTAGAAGCCCTTCTCGGGCCGGTAGCCGCCGTCGTACATCGCGTAGAGCACGCGCCGGTGCACGGGCTTCAGGCCGTCCCGTACGTCGGGCAGCGCGCGGGACACGATGACGGACATCGCGTAGTCGAGGTACGAGCGCTGCATCTCCGTCTCGAGCCCGACGGGCTCGACCCGCAGCTGCGGTCCCTCTTCTTCTTCGGTGGTCACAGGGGTGTTTTCGTCGGCCATTGCTGGTCGTCAGTCCTTTCGTACGGTCAGCTGAGACCGACTCAGATGTCGAGGAAGCGAACGTCCTTGGCGTTGCGCTGGATGAACGAGCGGCGCGCCTCGACGTCCTCGCCCATCAGCACCGAGAACAGGTCGTCGGCCTGGGCGGCGTCGTCCAGGGTGACCTGGCCGAGCACGCGGTGCTCGACGTCCATGGTGGTGACGCGCAGCTCCTCGGCGTTCATCTCGCCGAGACCCTTGAAGCGCTGGATCGAGTCTTCCTTGATCCGCTTGCCGTTCTGCTTGCCCAGCTCGACCAGGGCGTCGCGCTCGCGGTCCGAGTACGCGTACTCGAAGTCGTCCCGGCCCCACTTGATCTTGTACAGCGGGGGGCGGGAGAGGTAGACGTGCCCGGCCTCGACCAGCGGCCGCATGAAGCGGAACAGGAACGTCAGGAGCAGGGTGTTGATGTGCTGACCGTCGACGTCGGCGTCCGCCATCAGGATGATCTTGTGATAGCGGAGCTTCTCGATGTCGAAGTCCTCGTGGACCCCGGTGCCGAAGGCCGAGATCAGCGCCTGGACCTCGGTGTTCTGCAGGATCTTGTCGATCCGGGCCTTCTCGACGTTCAGGATCTTGCCGCGGATCGGCAGGATGGCCTGGTACATCGGGTTCCGGCCGGACTTGGCGGAGCCGCCGGCGGAGTCGCCCTCGACGATGAAGATCTCGCACTTCGTCGGGTCGTTCGACTGGCAGTCGGAGAGCTTGCCCGGGAGGGACGCCGACTCCAGGAGGCCCTTGCGGCGGGTCAGGTCGCGGGCCTTGCGCGCGGCCACGCGCGCGGTGGCGGCCTGGATGCCCTTGCGGACGATGTCCGCGGCCTCGTTGGGGTTGCGGTCGAACCAGTCGGTGAGGTGCTCGTGGACGACCTTCTGTACGAAGGTCTTGGCCTCGGTGTTGCCGAGCTTGGTCTTCGTCTGGCCCTCGAACTGCGGCTCGCCCAGCTTGACCGAGATGATCGCGGTCAGACCCTCGCGGATGTCGTCGCCGGTGAGGTTGTCGTCCTTCTCGCGGAGCAGCTTCTTGTCGCGCGCGTACTTGTTGACCAGCGTGGTCAGCGCGGCGCGGAAGCCCTCCTCGTGCGTACCGCCCTCGTGGGTGTGGATCGTGTTCGCGAAGGAGTACACGCCCTCGGTGTAGGACGAGTTCCACTGCATCGCGATCTCGACCGAGAGCATGCGCTCCTTGTCCTCGGCCTCGATGTCGATGACGGTGGGGTTGATCAGCTCGCCCTTGCGCGAGTTGAGGTACTTCACGAAGTCGACGATGCCGCCCTCGTAGTGGTACTTCACCGTGCGCGCGGCCGGCTCGGCGGCGGCCTCGGCGTCCGGGTCGTCGGCGCCGACCGTGGCCTTGGCGGACTCGCGCTCGTCGGTGAGCGTGATCGTCAGACCCTTGTTGAGGAAGGCCATCTCCTGGAAGCGCCGCGAGAGCGTCTCGAAGGAGTAGTCGGTCGTCTCGAAGATGTCCGGGTCGGACCAGAACGTGACCGAGGTGCCGGTCTCGCCGGTCTCCTCGTGCTGGGCGAGGGGCGCGGTCGGGGCGCCCATCTTGTAGTCCTGCGTCCAGCGGTGGCCGTCGGTCTTCACCTCGACGGCGACCTTCGTGGACAGGGCGTTGACCACGGAGACGCCGACGCCGTGGAGACCACCGGAGACCGCGTAGCCGCCGCCGCCGAACTTGCCGCCCGCGTGCAGCACGGTCAGCACGACCTCGAGGGCCGGCTTGCCCTCGGACTCGACGATGCCGACGGGGATACCGCGGCCGTTGTCGACGACGCGGACGCCGCCGTCGGCCAGGATCGTCACGTCGATGGTGTCCGCGTGACCGGCCAGGGCTTCGTCGACCGAGTTGTCCACGACCTCCTGCACCATGTGGTGCAGGCCGCGCTCTCCGGTCGAGCCGATGTACATGCCAGGGCGCTTGCGCACCGCATCCAGACCCTCGAGGACCTGGATGTTGCTGGCGGTGTACTGGTTGTTCTCGTTGGGGTTGCCGGAATCGGCCACGAAGCGCCCTTTCTGGCACAGCACAGGCCGTCTCCTGGCATGCGGGAGCGGCTGCGTCGTTCGACATGTTCCGCAGGGTGGCGGGATTGTCTCCCAGTCTACCGGTACCACTGACACTCATGGGGGTTTGCCGGTACCTGAATGCTCATGTGCCGCCCTGAGCGGGAGCGAGACGACTCCCCATATACAGACAGGGGCTCCAGAGGGCTCTGACGGCCACCTAGCGCTTCGAGCGGTCACACCCCGCTGTGGGGGCTCGCCGTCGGCGTTGTGGGCCATCGTTCGTTCCGCGGTGGGGGTGCCCCCTGGACGAAGTCCTTGAGGGAGGGACGGGTGGGCACAACGCCGCCCACGCGCGCGGCGCCCATGTCCGGACCCGCACCACGTGAGCCTGCAGTCGCCCTGCTACCCGTACGTATCCCCAGGCCCCACAGACCCCGGCGCCCGCAACGCCCCATACCGCCGAGCCGGCCCCGCAGACGGCCCGAGCACCTTGATCACCCGCACCGTCCCGTGCCCCAGGTCCTCGTTGAGCCGCGCAACCAGCCGCGGCGCCAGCAGCCGCAACTGCGTCGCCCACGCGGTCGAGTCGCACTGCACCGTCAGCACCCGCGCATCCGGCTCCTCGTCGTACCGCAGCGGCACACAGTGCTTCGCCAGGTCCTCGCCCACGATCTGCGGCCAGCGACCCATCACGCCGCCGACCGCCGCCGGCGTCTCCCAGCCCCGCTCGGTGATCAGCCGGTTGATCGCCGAGCCGAGCGCCATCGGATCGCGCCCGTCGGCGTGCGCGCCGGACCGCAGCCCGCCCCCGCGCCGCGCCTGCTTCTTCTGCTGCGCCGCCGCGCCCCGTGCCCGCGCCGCCTCCTTGGCCGCGCGCAGCGCGACCCGGGCGAGATCCACACCCGAGGGCTCGGGAACCGCCTGCTTGTCCCCACCCTGGGGACGGAGCTCCTCGGTCATACCCGCCGCACCTCTCCGCCGGCCACTTCGTACCGCACCCCGGCCAGCACGTCCGGCACGTCGTCGTCCACCGCCGCCGTCACCAGCACCTGCTCGCCCGGCGCGACCAGCTCCGCCAGCCGCTCGCGGCGCCGCGCGTCGAGCTCCGCGAACACGTCGTCCAGGACCAGCACCGGCTCGTTGCCCTCGGCGCGCAGCAGGTCGTACGAGGCCAGCCGCAGCGCCAGCGCGTACGACCAGGACTCGCCGTGGCTCGCGTACCCCTTGGCCGGCAGGTCGCCCAGCTTCAGCAGCAGGTCGTCGCGGTGCGGGCCGACCAGCGTGACCCCGCGCTCGATCTCCTGCTTGCGCACGTCCGCGAGCGCGGCGATCAGCTGCCCGTACAGCTCCTCGCGGGTCTGCCCGGAGCCCGGCGCGGAGGGCTTGTACTCCAGCAGAATCGGTCCGCCGCCGGGCGCCAGCTGCTCGTACGCCTTGTCCGCCAGCGGCTGCAGCGTCGCGATCAGGTCCAGCCGCTGCGCCAGCAGTTCCGCGCCCGCGCGGGCGAGGTGCTGGTCCCACACGTCGAGCGTGGACAGGTCCATGGAGCGGCCGCCGTGCCGCCGGGCCATCGCCGCGGACTTCAGCAGCGTGTTGCGCTGCTTGAGCACCCGCTCGTAGTCGGACCGCACGCCCGCCATCCGCGGCGAGCGCGCCGTGATCAGCTCGTCCAGGAACCGCCGGCGCTCCCCGGGGTCGCCCTTCACCAGCGCCAGGTCCTCGGGCGCGAACAGCACGGTGCGCACGATCCCCAGCACGTCACGCGGCTTGACCTGCGAGGACCTGTTGATGCGGGCCCGGTTGGCCCGGCCCGGGTTGAGTTCGAGCTCGACCAGCTGGGAGCGCTCGCCCTGGGTGACGGCGGCCCGGATGACCGCCCGTTCGGCGCCCATCCGCACCAGCGGTGCGTCGGAGGCGACCCGGTGGCTGCCGAGGGTGGCGAGATAGCCGACCGCCTCGACGAGATTGGTCTTGCCCTGTCCGTTCGCCCCCACGAACGCGGTGACGCCCGGGTCGAGCGGAACCTCGACCCGGGCGTACGAGCGGAAGTCGGCCAGCGACAGATGCGTGACGTGCATGGTGTGCGCCGACCTTCCCCCGGCTGCTGTGCACCGCCGGGTGCACAGCCTGTGGATTACTTCTTGGTCTCGACCGCGTGGCCACCGAACTGGTTGCGCAGCGCGGCGATCATCTTCATCTGCGGGGAGTCGTCCTGACGCGAGGCGAACCGCGCGAACAGCGAGGCGGTGATCGCCGGCAGCGGCACCGCGTTGTCGATGGCGGCCTCGACGGTCCACCGGCCCTCGCCGGAGTCCGCCGCGTAGCCGCGCAGCTTGTCCAGGTGCTCGTCCTCGTCCAGCGCGTTGACCGCCAGGTCCAGCAGCCAGGAACGGATGACCGTGCCCTCCTGCCAGGACCGGAAGACCTCGCGGACGTCGGTGACCGAGTCCACCTTCTCCAGGAGCTCCCAGCCCTCGGCGTAGGCCTGCATCATCGCGTACTCGATGCCGTTGTGGACCATCTTCGCGAAGTGGCCGGCGCCGACCTTGCCCGCGTGCACCGCGCCGAACTCCCCCTCGGGCTTCAGCGCGTCGAAGACCGGCTGGACCCGCGCCACGTGCTCGGCGTCGCCGCCGTACATCAGCGCATAGCCGTTCTCCAGGCCCCAGACGCCGCCGGAGACGCCGCAGTCGACGAAGCCGATGCCCTTGGCGGCGAGCTCCTCGGCGTGCTTCTCGTCGTCCGTCCAGCGGGAGTTGCCGCCGTCCACCACGATGTCGCCGGGGGAGAGCAGCTCGGCCAGTTCGTCGATCGTCGACTGGGTCGCCGCGCCGGCGGGGACCATGACCCACACGACGCGCGGGCCCTTGAGCTTGCCCACAAGCTCCTCGAGGCTGTGGACATCCGCGAGGTCCGGGTTGCGGTCGTATCCGATGACGGTGTGGCCTGCGCGGCGGATGCGCTCACGCATGTTGCCGCCCATCTTGCCGAGACCGACGAGACCGAGCTCCATCAGAGATTCCTTAAGCGTCGTGTGCGGTTGTACCCGGGTCCGAGCCTACGCCCGGACCCCCGTGCACACCTGTGGGGTCAGCCGCTCAGTCGACGCCGTCAGCCCGAGAGACGAACGGGCATGATCAGGTACTTGTACGCCTCGTCCGCCTCGGCGTCGAGCGCCGGCTTGCCGCTCAGCAGGGCGGGCTTGGTCGACGTGGTGAACGAGAGCTGGGCGACCGGGGAGTCGATGGCGCTCAGACCGTCCAGCAGGAAGGTCGGGTTGAAGGCGATCGAGATGTCGTCGCCCTCCAACTGCGCGTCCAGACGCTCCACAGCCTGTGCATCGTCGCTGGAGCCGGCCTCCAGGATCAGCACGCCCTGCTCGAAGCTCAGCCGCACCGGGGTGTTCCGCTCTGCGACCAGGGCCACACGCTTGACGGCCTCGACGAACGGGGCGGTCTCGATCACGGCGACGGAGTTGAACTCGGTCGGGAAGAGCGTGCGGTACTTGGGCAGGTCGCCCTCGAGCAGGCGGGTGGTGGTGCGCCGGCCCGCGCCCTCGAAGCCGATCAGGCCCTCGCCCGCACCGGAGCCGGAGAGCGCCAGGGTGACCGTGTCGCCGCTGGTCAGCGCCTTGGCCGTGTCCAGCAGGGTCTTCGCCGGCACCAGGGCGACGGCGGAGGCGTCCGGGGACTCCGGCTTCCACAGGAACTCGCGGACCGCGAAGCGGTAGCGGTCGGTGGAGGCCAGGGTGACCGTGTCGCCCTCGATCTCGATGCGCACACCGGTCAGCACCGGCAGCGTGTCGTCACGGCCGGCGGCGATGGCCACCTGCTGGGCGGCGGAGGCGAAGACCTCGCCGGGGACGGTGCCGGTCGCGGTCGGCATCTGCGGCAGCGCCGGGTACTCCTCCACAGGCAGGGTGTGGAGGGTGAAGCGCGAGGAGCCGCAGACCACGGTCGCCCGTACACCGTCTGTGGAGATCTCGACGGGGCGGTTGGGGAGGGCGCGGCAGATGTCGGCGAGCAGCCGGCCGGAGACCAGGACCGTGCCGTCCTCCTCGACCTCGGCCTCGACGGAGACGCGGGCCGAGACCTCGTAGTCGAAGCTGGAGAAGCTCAGCGCGCCGTCCTCGGCCTTCAGCAGAAGGCCCGCGAGCACGGGCGCCGGCGGACGGGCCGGGAGGCTCCGGGCCACCCAGGCCACCGCCTCCGCGAGTACATCGCGCTCCACCCGGATCTTCACCGGAACCGCCTCCTGCATGTTGCTGGCTCTTCGTCGACTGGCAGGGATCCAGTCTGACGTACGCCACCGACACTCGGTGCGGCTCGGGGTCAAGTCGTGACGAGCCGCGCCCGACGGCCCGGCCTCGAGTTGTGCACAGCACCGACTTCGAAGCGGATTTCCCGGTAACTCTGAGTGGGAGTAGTAGTAGGGCCTGTGGAAACCGTGGATAACGGTATCTGAGCAGGTCAGGCCCAGTTTTTTGTCCACCGGCCCTGTGGGCGACAGCGGTGGACAACCAGGGGTTTCTGTGGACACCCGAAAGTTCTGCACACCCCATGCACAGGCGACAGCGACTTCTCCCCAGTGCTGTCCCCAGCTTTCCCCACGTTCCCCACAGCCAAACCCGCGCCCTCGATGTGACGCCTTTCACTCGACCCGGTGATGGCGGGTGTTTCCTTGCCGAACAGTGGACAGGGATGTGGGAAACCTGGGGACAACGGGCCCTGCCCTGTGGGCTGCCCGTGGACAACTCCTCGGGCCTCCTGTGGACGGCAGATTCATCCACAGTCTGTGGAACGCGGTTGATCACAAATCCACAGGGGTGTGACCTGCTGTGATGATCATTCCCCCAGGCTTGCTGTGGACACAAACTGGACAACTTGGGAGTCCCCAGGCTGTGGACGGAAGATCCTCCCCAGATCTGTGGAGAACCGCGTCCGACCAGCCGGTATTCGAACAGCCCACTTTCGTACACAGGTGCCCACAGGCCCGTGCGCAGGCGCCGACGGTCGCTGCACCGAGCCCCCGGCGGGGTCCGAGAGCCGTGCCGGCCCACGAAAAAGCGCCCCGGGACGGTGTCCCGAGGCGCTCTCCGCGCGGTGCCGGCGGCCCGCGTCAGCCGTTCTTGATGCGGTTGGTGAGCTCCGTGACCTGGTTGTAGATGGAGCGCCGCTCCGCCATCAGCGCGCGGATCTTCCGGTCCGCGTGCATGACGGTCGTGTGGTCGCGGCCGCCGAACTGCGCCCCGATCTTCGGCAGCGACAGGTCCGTCAGCTCCCGGCACAGGTACATGGCGATCTGGCGGGCCGTCACCAGGACCCGGCTGCGCGAGGATCCGCAGAGGTCCTCCACCGTCAGCCCGAAGTAGTCGGCCGTCGACGCCATGATGGCGGGCGCGGTGATCTCCGGCGCCGAGTCCTCGCCGCCCGGGATCAGATCCTTCAGCACGATCTCGGTGAGCCCGAGATCGACCGGCTGCCGGTTGAGCGAGGCGAACGCGGTCACCCGGATCAGCGCCCCCTCCAGCTCGCGGATGTTCCGCGAGATCCGGGAGGCGATGAACTCCAGCACCTCCGGCGGGGCGTTGAGCTGCTCCTGCACCGCCTTCTTCCGGAGGATCGCGATCCGCGTCTCCAGCTCCGGCGGCTGCACGTCGGTGGTCAGACCCCACTCGAAGCGGTTGCGCAGCCGGTCCTCCAAGGTCATCAGCTGCTTGGGCGGCCTGTCCGAGGAGAGCACGATCTGCTTGTTCGCGTTGTGGAGCGTGTTGAAGGTGTGGAAGAACTCCTCCTGCGTCGACTCCTTGCTCGCAAGGAACTGGATGTCGTCGACGAGCAGGATGTCCACATCGCGGTAGCGCTTGCGGAACGCGTCGCCCTTGCCGTCGCGGATGGAGTTGATGAACTCGTTGGTGAACTCCTCCGAGCTCACGTACCGCACCCGGGTGCCCGGGTAGAGGCTCCGCGCGTAGTGCCCGATCGCGTGCAGCAGATGGGTCTTGCCGAGGCCCGACTCCCCATAGATGAACAGGGGGTTGTACGCCTTGGCGGGCGCCTCGGCCACGGCGACGGCGGCCGCGTGCGCGAACCGGTTCGACGAGCCGATGACGAAGGTGTCGAAGAGGTACTTGGGGTTCAGCCGGGCGTGCGGCTCCCCGGGACCCCCGGCCGCGGACGGCTGACCGCCGCCGGCGGCGTGCCGGGGCCCCGGGCCGGGCTGGGCGACGGACGGGCCGGGGCCCCGCTGCGGCTCGGGAAGCTCTCCGCGCTCCGGCCGCTGCGACTCGTACGGCGCGGGGCGCTCGTCGTAGCGCGGGGGGGCGGGCTGCCGGTCGCGGCTGCCGTACGGCTCGTGCCACTGCTCCGCGGGGGCCTCGCGGTCCTGGTAGCCGCCGAGCCGCGGCTGCTGCCAGGAGAGGTCCTCCTGGGAGCGCGGCCAGACGCCGGGGTCGGGCCGCTGCTGCTGGTACTCGGGGTAGGCGGGGCGCACCGGCGGCAGGTCGTCGCCGCCCGGCCGGTGGCCGTAGCCGCCGCCGTCGTACTTCTCGTAGGAGTCGGCGGGCCCGCGGTCGTCGTAGCGGGGGTGCTGCGGCTGGGGGGCCGGGGGCGCCGGAGGGGCGGGCTCGCCGGCGGAGTCGTCGACGGTGATCGCGATCCGGATGGGGCGGCCGCACTCACGGCTGAGGGTGTCGCTGATCAGTGGCGCGAGCCGGCCCTCGAGCACCCGCTTGCCCCACTCGTTGGGCACGGCGAGGAGTGCGGTGTCGGCGACCAGTGCGAGAGGCTGGCACCGTTCGATCCACTGCTTGTCCTTGGGCTCGATGCCCTGCTGTCCCTCTCCGAGAAGCTGCTCGAGCACGCGTGGCCACACTGCGGCAAGATCAGCAGGTACGTCAGCCACGGGGCACGCTTCCTCGTTGGTCCCACGAATGTGTGGTTCTCGGGACGGTGGGTCGGGGTCCGTTCGCGGTCCGTCAGGACAGGTAAGGACAGAACGGAAAAAGATTCAGGAGTTCAGCCACGGTAGTCGGGGCGGCTGACGTGGTTCAAGTTGTTGTCCACAGCCTGTGCATACAAGGGCCCGCCGTGGGGCCGGTTTGACCGGATGGCGTAGCCGCGCGTACCGTAACCAGGTCGAGTTGTCGATGGCTGCTGCCGCCTGCCTCCGATGGGCAAAGATCACGGTCAGTGATCGTGTAGCGGTGCCACTCGGGCGTATTGCGAGCTTCTCGTGGGCGCACGGTGACAGCCAGGCGATGTCCCGCCACACCACGAATCATTTCTGGAGCCCCCGAGTGAGCAAGCGCACCTTCCAGCCGAACAACCGTCGTCGCGCGAAGACCCACGGTTTCCGCCTGCGCATGCGTACCCGTGCCGGTCGCGCCATCCTGGCGAACCGCCGTGCCAAGGGTCGCGCGAGCCTGTCCGCCTGATCCGCGCCAGGTCATGACGTGCTGCCTACCGAGAATCGGCTGAGGCGGCGCGAGGACTTCGCGACCGCGGTACGCCGAGGACGCCGGGCCGGACGCCCGTTCCTCGTCGTCCATCTACGCAGCGGTGCAATGGACCCGCACGCGCCTGGGGAGAGCGCTCCTCCGGCTCGTGCGGGTTTCGTCGTGAGCAAGGCAGTGGGTGGAGCGGTCGTCCGCAACCAGGTGAAGCGGCGTCTTCGCCATCTGATCCGTGATCGGCTGTCCGAGCTGCCCCCCGGTAGCCTGGTGGTAGTACGGGCGCTGCCCGGAGCGGGCGACGCCGATCACCTTCAGCTGGCCCGAGACCTGGATGCCGCTCTCCAGCGGTTGCTGGGAGGGGGCACGCGATGAAGTACCCGCTGCTGGCCCTGATCAAGCTGTACCAGTGGACGATCAGCCCGCTGCTGGGCCCGGTGTGCCGGTACTACCCGTCGTGCTCGCACTACGGATTCACGGCCATCGACCGGCATGGCGCGATCAAGGGAACGGCCCTGACCGCCTGGCGCATCCTGCGGTGCAACCCGTGGTCGCCCGGAGGCGTGGACCATGTCCCCCCGCGTAAACGTCCCCGCTGGCACGAAATGCTGCGGAACGCCCTCCGCGGCGAGAAGGGCGGGTCCTCCGCCGACACGAGCCCGGCCGCAGAGACCACGCCCAATGCTCAAGGAGCCTGATTAGTGGACACGATTGCCAGTCTGTTCGCCTTCATCACCACACCCGTCTCATGGGTGATCGTCCAGTTCCACAGTATGTACGGGGCGATCTTCGGTCCTGACACGGGTTGGGCCTGGGGCCTGTCCATCGTGTCCCTGGTGGTGCTGATCCGGATCTGTCTGATCCCGCTGTTCGTCAAGCAGATCAAGTCGACCCGGAACATGGCCGCCCTTCAGCCGAAGATGAAGGCGATCCAGGAGCGCTACAAGAGCGACAAGCAGCGCCAGTCCGAAGAGATGATGAAGCTGTACAAGGAGACGGGTACCAACCCGCTCTCCTCGTGCCTTCCCATCCTGGCGCAGTCCCCGTTCTTCTTCGCGCTGTACCACGTGCTGAGCAAGATCGCCTCGGGTGAGGAGATCGGTGTTCTCAACCAGACCCTCGTGGACAGCGCCCGTCAGGCCCACATCTTCGGCGCCCCGATCGCCGCGAAGTTCACCGACAGCCCCGAGAAGGTCGAGGCGCTCAACGCCTCCCTGACCGATGTGCGCATCGTGACGGCGATCATGATCGTCCTGATGTCGGCCTCGCAGTTCTTCACGCAGCGCCAGCTGATGACGAAGAACGTCGACCTGTCGGTGAAGACCCCGTACATGCAGCAGCAGAAGATGCTGATGTACATCTTCCCGGTGATCTTCGCCGTCATGGGTATCAACTTCCCCGTCGGTGTCCTCATCTACTGGCTGACCACCAACGTGTGGACCATGGGCCAGCAGATGTACGTGATCAACCAGAACCCCACCCCGGGATCCAAGGCCCAGGACGCGTACCTGCAGCGCCTGCTGAAGAACGTCACCCAGCACGGTGAGGTCCGCGGCCGGCGCCGGAAGAACATCGTCAAGCTGATCGTGGCCAAGGGCGGCGACCGCAACGAGCAGGAGCGCCGCTTCTTCACCGGTCTGGCCAAGGCCGGCTTCGCGCCCCAGGCCGACGGCACGGTGGAGAAGAGCGACACGGTCACCGCCGAGGCCGAGGGCGGCACCGTCACCAAGCGGCAGCAGCCGAAGCGCCAGTCCAAGTCCCAGCGCCAGTCGGGCACCGGAGCGGCGGGCGGCCAGCACAAGGGCGACGAGGCCTCCTCCGAGCCCACCTCGCTGGAGAAGAAGCCGAAGGAGTCGGTCGAGGAGTCCAAGCCCGACCGCCCGAGCCGCGCCAACTCCGGCAACACCTCCCGCCAGGCCAAGTCCGGGCAGCGCAAGGGCCAGCAGCGCCCCAAGCACCCGTCGTCCAAGAAGTAGTAAGGAGCCCATCCGTGACGGAAGGCACCACCTCCGCCGCCGCCGAGGGTGGCGACACCCTGACCCGCCTGGAGCAGGAGGGTGAGATCGCGGCCGACTACCTCGAGGGTCTGCTCGACATCGCCGACCTGGACGGCGACATCGACATGGACGTCGAGGCGGACCGGGCCTCGGTCTCGATCGTCAGCGATTCGAGCAGCCGTGATCTGCAGAAGCTGGTGGGCCGGGACGGCGAGGTGCTGGAGGCGCTCCAGGAGCTCACGCGTCTGGCCGTGCACCGTGAGACCGGTGACCGCAGCCGTCTGATGCTGGACATCGACGGCTTCCGCGCCAAGAAGCGCACCGAGCTCGCCGAGCTGGGCGCCAAGGCGGCGGAGGAGGTCAAGACCACCAAGCAGCCGGTGAAGCTGGACCCGATGACGCCGTTCGAGCGCAAGGTCGTGCACGACGCGGTCGCCGCCGCCGGTCTGCGCAGCGAGTCCGAGGGCGAGGAGCCGCAGCGCTTCGTCGTCGTACTCCCTGCCTGACCCCTTCTTGTTGTGTCGGCCCCGTCTGTTCGCAGGCGGGGCCGATCTTTGTCAGCCTGATAGTCAGCCCACCCAGCGTGGTGGCGCGGTACGGAAGGACGGTTCCCGTGACGGAGTCAGCGGAACTCCCCCAGGCGCCCGAGCAGGCGCGGACGGTTTTCGGCGAGTACTTCCCGGAAGCCGTGCGCTACGCCGAGCTGCTCGCGGACGCGGGAGTGAAGCGTGGGCTGATCGGCCCGCGCGAGGTGCCGCGCCTGTGGGAGCGGCATCTGCTGAACTGTGCGGTGCTCTCCGAGGTGGTGCCCGAGGGCGTCACGGTCTGCGATGTGGGCTCGGGCGCGGGTCTGCCCGGGATCCCGCTGGCCCTGGTGCGGCCTGATCTGAAGATCACCCTTCTTGAGCCGCTGCTGCGGCGGACGAACTTCCTCCAGGAGGTCGTCGAACTGCTGGGCCTGGACCATGTGACCGTCGTGCGCGGCCGTGCCGAGGAGGTACTGGGCACGCTGCAGCCGGTGCACGTGGTGACGGCCCGCGCGGTGGCGCCCCTCGACCGGCTGGCCGGCTGGGGCGTACCGCTGCTGCGTCCCTACGGCGAGATGCTGGCGCTCAAGGGCGACACCGCCCAGGAGGAGCTGGACGGCGCCCGGGCCGCGCTGTCGAAGCTCGGCGTGGTGGAGACGTCGGTGCTCCAGGTCGGCGAGGGCATCGTGGATCCGATGTCGACGGTGGTCCGGGTGGAGGTCGGGGAGAGCCCCGGCGGGGTCCGGTTCGCCGCCAAGCGTGCCAAGGCCGCCCGTCCCAGCCGGACGCGACGCCGGCGCTAGTGCCGGTCGTTACGTCACGCGAACATCCATACGTACCCATTTCGGAGTGTCGGGCGGTCGTGGCGGGGCGGCGAGTGCATCGTGTTTCACGTGAAACGTCGCTCACTGCTGCAGGGGATCATCAGCCGCGGCCGCGCGGCCGCCACGCCCCGAGACCGCAAGCCCAAAAGCCCGCCGGCGAAGCCCCCCGCGAGGGTTGCGGAGTTGTCCACAGAGGTGGATTCATCCACAGAACCACGGGCCTCGCTGGTTCACGACCCCGAAAGCATGGCAGGCTCTGTTCATCGCGAGCCTGAAGCCGAGGAGAGTGAATCCTTGCGGTCCGACGCCAACATCGCGGGACCGATGACCGACCCGGTCCCCGGTCCCCGAACCGAATCGGCGGGGTCCGATGTTTCACGTGAAACATCGCCCCCGATGGACGACACCCCCATTGGTCGTGCTGCCCAACTGGCAGTCGAGGCTCTGGGGCGTGCGGGAGAGGGACTTCCCCGGCCTCCGCAGACCCGCATCATGGTGGTCGCCAACCAGAAGGGCGGCGTGGGCAAGACGACCACGACGGTCAACCTTGCCGCCTCGCTGGCGCTGCACGGCGCCCGAGTCCTGGTGATCGACCTGGACCCGCAGGGCAATGCCTCCACGGCGCTGGGCATCGACCACCATGCCGAGGTCCCCTCGATCTACGACGTCCTCGTGGAGAGCAAGCCGCTCTCCGACGTGGTGCAGCCCGTCACGGACGTGGAGGGGCTCTTCTGTGCCCCGGCGACGATCGATCTGGCCGGTGCGGAGATCGAGCTCGTGTCGCTGGTGGCACGCGAGAGCCGGCTGAAGCGGGCGATCGAGTCGTACGAGCAGCCGCTGGACTACGTCCTGATCGACTGCCCGCCCTCGCTCGGTCTGCTGACGGTCAACGCCCTGGTGGCGGGGGCCGAGGTGCTGATCCCGATCCAGTGCGAGTACTACGCGCTGGAGGGGCTGGGTCAGCTCCTGCGGAACGTCGACCTGGTGCGCGGGCATCTGAACCCGGCGCTGCATGTGTCGACGATTCTGCTCACCATGTACGACGGCAGGACGAGGCTCGCCTCCCAGGTCGCCGACGAGGTGCGCAGTCACTTCGGCGAAGAGGTGCTGCGGACCAGCATTCCGCGGTCGGTGCGCATCTCCGAGGCCCCGAGCTACGGCCAGACCGTGCTCACCTACGACCCGGGTTCCAGCGGTTCGCTGTCGTACCTGGAGGCGGCTCGCGAGATCGCGCTGAGGGGCGTCGCTCTGCACTATGACGCCCAGCACGCCCATGTGGGCATCCAGAACAACCAGCACAGCATGTCGGAGGGGATCCAGTGAGCGAGCGACGTAGGGGGTTGGGGCGTGGGCTCGGTGCGCTGATTCCTGCGGCTCCCCAGGAGCGGCCGACGCCGGCGGTCGGTGCCACGGTGGGTTCGGCCTCGCCGGGGGCGATTCCGGCGCTGGCGCCGGACCGGGGTGTGGCGGCCGCGAAGGTGGCGACGCTGCCGGCGAGCTCACCCGCGCCGGACGCGGTGATCCCGGTGGTCGAGGCCGAGACCGTGGTGGAGCCGGAGGCCGCGGCCGGGGCGCACTTCGCGGAGCTGCCGCTGGACTCGATCACGCCGAACCCGCGCCAGCCGCGTGAGGTCTTCGACGAGGACGCGCTGGCGGAGCTGGTCACCTCCATCAAGGAGGTCGGTCTGCTGCAGCCGGTCGTCGTGCGGCAGCTGGGCGCCGAGCGCTACGAGCTCATCATGGGCGAGCGGCGCTGGCGGGCCTGCCGCGAGGCGGGCCTGGAGCGGATTCCGGCGATCGTCCGGGCGACGGACGACGAGAAGCTTCTCCTGGACGCCCTCCTGGAGAACCTGCACCGTGCCCAGCTGAACCCGCTGGAGGAGGCCGCCGCCTACGACCAGCTGCTCAAGGACTTCAACTGCACGCACGACCAGCTGGCCGACCGGATCGGCCGTTCGCGGCCGCAGGTGTCGAACACGCTGCGACTGCTGCGGCTTTCGCCGCCGGTGCAGCGCAGGGTCGCGGCAGGGGTGCTCTCGGCCGGTCATGCGCGGGCGCTGCTGTCCGTGGATGACGCGGAGACCCAGGACAAGCTGGCGTACCGGATCGTCGCCGAGGGGCTCTCGGTGCGGGCGGTCGAGGAGATCGTGGCGCTGATGGGCTCGGAGCCCGAGGCCGCGAAGAAGCCGCGCGGCCCGCGGGCCGGCGCCCGGGTCTCCCCGGCGCTGACGGATCTGGCGTCCCGGCTGTCGGACCGCTTCGAGACCCGGGTGAAGGTCGACCTGGGGAAGAGCAAGGGCAAGATCGTCGTCGAGTTCGCCTCGATGGAGGACCTGGACCGCATCCTGGGCACGCTGGCGCCGGGCGAGGGACGGGTGATGGACCGCCCGCTCTCCGAGCCGGGCGAGGAGGAGGACGAGGGCTGAGAGCCCTGGGTCTTCCGTTCGTCTTGGGGCGGACCGTCGCCGGCGTGAGCCGGACACGGTCCGCCCTTTGCCATTGCTCGGTATCCGCCCGAGTGTCCGATGGATACGATGCGTTCAGGTATGGCATATCCACCGTGATCCGGCTCAGAGAGGGGCGGGGCCATGCGAGAGGTGAGCCGCGGCCGATGGGTGACGGCGGGCTTGGGCCTGGGTGTGGTCGGCGGCTTCCTCGGCAGTCTGCTGAGGGAGCGCAGCGCGCTGGCACAGGCTCGCGGTGCGGCACGTGAGGGAAGTGAGGACCTGTGGGGCGTCGACTCGTACCGCTCACCCTGGACAACCTTCCGGACCTCCCGAAGCGCTGTCGCTCGTGTGTCTTCTGGGAGCTCGACGCGGTCAGCGGAGAAGCCGCGGTAAGAGCGGGCCGGCCGGAGCTGGAGAAGGAGGCCTGGATCTCCGCCGTGCTCCTGGAGTGGGGTTCGTGCGGCCGGGTCGTCTATGTCGACGAACTGCCGGTCGGCTTCGTGCTCTACGCTCCCCCCGCCTATGTGCCGCGCTCGATGGCGTTCCCCACGAGCCCGGTGTCGGCGGACGCCGTCCAGCTGATGACGGCCTGGATCATGCCGGGCTATCAGGGACAGGGACTGGGCCGGGTGATGGTGCAGACGGTCGCCAAGGATCTGCTGCGGCGCGGCTTCCGAGCGATCGAGGCCTTCGGTGACGCGCGCTGGAAGGAGCCGGCCTGTGTGTTGCCGGCGGACCATCTTCTGGCCGTGGGGTTCAAGACCGTACGGCCACATCCGGCGCATCCGCGGTTGCGGTTGGAGTTGAGGACGACGCTCTCCTGGAAGGAGGACGTCGAGATGGCCCTGGACCGGCTGTTGGGGGCGGTGCAGAAGGAGCCCGCCCTGCGGCCCCTGTAGCGGCTCGGTACGACGACGGCCCGCCCCCGAGTGGGGGCGGGCCGTTCGTGTTTCACGTGAAACATGCGGAGGCAGGAGCCTCTGCGTTCACTCCCCGATGAAGTCCGCGAGGTCGCGCACGATGGCGGCCTTCGGCTTGGCGCCGACGATCGTCTTCACGACCTCGCCACCCTGGTAGACGTTCATGGTCGGGATCGACATGACGCCGTACTTCGCAGCCGTGTCCGGGTTCTCGTCGATGTTCAGCTTGACGATCTCGATCTTGTCACCGTGCTCCTTGGCGATGGCCTCGAGCGAGGGCGCGATCTGGCGGCAGGGGCCGCACCAGGCAGCCCAGAAGTCCACCAGGACGGGCTTGTCGCTCTTGAGGACGTCCTCGTCAAAGGTCTTGTCGGTCACGTTCTTCAGATCGGCCACGGCGGCCTCCTTCTACTTCGCGGGGTGTGGGGGTGGGGAGGGAGGGCCTCAGACGGCGGTGGTCCGGGCGGGCTCTCCGGCCTTCTCGCTGTCGGCGAGAGCTGCGAGGAAGCGCTCGGCGTCCAGGGCGGCGGAGCAGCCCGTGCCCGCAGCGGTGATCGCCTGGCGGTAGGTGTGGTCGACGACGTCGCCGGCGCCGAAGACACCGGTCAGGTTGGTACGGGTCGAGGGGGCCTCCACCTTCAGGTAGCCCTCCTCGTCCAGTTCCAGCTGACCCTTGAACAGCTCGGTGCGCGGGTCGTGGCCGACGGCGATGAACAGACCGGTGACGGGCAGCTCGCTGGTCTCGCCGGTCTTGGTGTTGCGCAGGGTCAGACCGGAGAGCTTCTGCTCGCCGTGGATCTCGGCGACCTCGCTGTCCCAGGCGAACTTGATCTTCGGGTCCGCGAAGGCCCGATCCTGCATCGCCTTCGAGGCGCGCAGAGAGTCACGGCGGTGGACGATTGTCACCGACTTGGCGAAGCGGGAGAGGAAGGTGGCCTCCTCCATCGCGGTGTCGCCGCCGCCGACGACGGCGATGTCCTGGTCCTTGAAGAAGAACCCGTCGCAGGTGGCGCACCAGGAGACGCCGCGGCCCGAGAGCACGTCCTCGTTGGGCAGACCCAGCTTGCGGTGCTGGGAGCCGGTGGTGACGATGACGGCCTTGGCGCGGTGCACGGTGCCGGCGGTGTCCGTGACGGTCTTGATGTCGCCGGTGAGGTCCACGGCGACGATGTCGTCCGGGACCAGCTCGGCGCCGAAGCGCTCGGCCTGGGCGCGCATGTTGTCCATCAGGTCCGGGCCCATGATGCCGTCACGGAAGCCGGGGAAGTTCTCCACGTCGGTCGTGTTCATCAGCGCGCCACCGGCGGTGACGGCACCCTCGAAGACCAGCGGCTTCAGCGACGCGCGCGCCGTGTAGAGCGCGGCGGTGTATCCCGCGGGCCCGGAGCCGATGATGATCACGTTACGGACGTCGCTCACGGGTTTCTTCCTCGTCTCTGCAGACTGCCTACTGCCAACGGTGGTGGGTTCGGTGACTCTCACCCCACCCAACGGATCCTAAGGGTGATGCATTCCCGGATCCGCCCCGCGGCACGGCGAAGCGTCAGGTACGAGGGTAGGCGTGGGTCAGCAGTACGTCCGCCTTGGCGGCACCGCCGCCCTCGGCGCAGGAGGCGTCGAGCACGTACGCCTGGACCTGGGAGCTGTCCGTGGCATGCGGGAGCACGACGAGATACGCCCGGGTGCCCTGGTAGTCGCCGGGCTGGAAGGCGAGTACGGGGTCGGGGCGGTCGATGCCGGCGCGTACGCAGCCGGGGAGAGCGGCGTCCGCGCTGCGCATCGGGGTGTTGCCCTCGGACTCGGTGTTCATCGACTCGGGCGTCGTGCCCTTGGGGACGTTCCGGGCCCCGTCGCGGCCCAGGAGCTCCTGTACGCGCTGGTCGATGCCGGCGCCGGAGAAACGGGAGTCCGCCGCGCTCGACGCGGCGTCGACCTTCTTGTCGCCGCTGTCCGCGGCGTTCTGCAGTCCGCCGGACTGGAGGAGCAGCGTGCCCAGACCGAGGACGGCGGCGCCGAGAACACCACCGAGCACAGCGACACGGCGGCGTCGGCGGCCGGACGGCCGTCCGGGGCCCGTGGTGGCCCGGGGGCGCCCTGCGGGCCGGTCGGCGGTCGTGGAGGGCGTGGAAGAGGCTTCGGCGGCGGGTGTGCTGTCCGCGGTCGCGGCGGGTGTTTCACGTGAAACATGGGCCGCGGTGTCCGGCGCGGTGGCGCTGAGGAGTGCCTCGGCGGCGAGTGCGGCGTCGATCCGGCCCGCGATGTCGGCCGGCATCCGGGTGGGTCCGGGCAGCGTGCCGAGAAGGCCGCGGATCTCGTCCAGGCTGGTGCGCACGTCCGCGCACAGGGCGCAGCCGTCGAGATGTCTGCGCACGGCGGCGGTGCGGGCCGGCGGCAGCAGGCCTTCGGTGAGGTCGGAGATCTCCGAGACGTCCGGGTGTTGTGTCGTGTCGGCACTGCCGGTCGTGGATGTCACGCGCGCCCACCTCCGCCCTTCACAGCAGCTGGACCGTTCGGTCCCGTATCCGATCGCCTCGACACCGGTGGGACGGATGTCCCTGGCGTCCGGTTCCTTCCCCCGTCGGGTGGCTCGTTACCCCCCGTGTCCGTGCGCAGATGAGTGAGCAGCGGCACCAGCCGGGCCCGGCCACGTGCACAGCGGCTCTTCACGGTCCCGGTGGGGACGTCGAGGATGCGGGCGGCCTCGGCCACCGGGTAGCCCTGCATGTCCACCAGGACGAGCGCGGCGCGCTGGTCGGTGGGGAGCGTGGCCAGCGCGGCGAGCAGCTCCCGGTGCAGGTCCTGCCGTTCGGCGGGGGCCTCGGCGGACTCGTGGGGTTCGAGGAGCTGTTCCAGGCGGGTGGTGTCGTCGACGGGCGAGGTCTTGCGGGAGGCGGCCTTGCGGGCCCGGTCGAGACAGGCGTTGACGGTGATCCGGTGGAGCCAGGTCGTGACGGCCGACTGGCCCCGGAAGGTATGGGCGGCCCGGAACGCGGAGACGAGGGCGTCCTGGACGGCGTCGGCGGCCTCCTCGCGGTCGCCCAGGGTGCGCAGGGCGACCGCCCACAGCCGGTCCCGGTGCCGGCGCACGAGCTCGCCGAAGGCGTCCGGGTCCCCGGCCACATGGCGTGCCAGGAGGTCCTGGTCGCTGAGACCGCCTTGTTCGTCCACCGGTGAGCCCCCTCCCCTGTGACGTCAGCTCGTGATCTTGATGTCCGCGATCTGGCCGCGGTAACCGCCGACGGCGCTCGGCAGCTCGGTCAGCCAGACGAGGACGTAGCGCGTCTTCACCGGCTTGTCCGGGCTGAGGGTCACGTGGGAGCCCTTCTCCGATGCCTGGGTGGCGTATTCGCCGGGTGCGCCGGGCCGGGAGTCGGCGCTCTCGGGCGCGGTGCGCAGCTCGACCGAGGTGGCGCCCTGGAAGGTGACCTCGACCTTGCCGACCTGCTGGACCTTGCCGAGGTCCAGGACGAGGCCCACGCCCTCCTTCAGATTGCCGAACTTGGGGTAGTCCCGGTAATTGCTGGTCGGCCACGAGGTGCTGGGGTCGCCGTCGTAGGCGCTCTCTATCTGGGAGTGGTTCTCCGAGCCGTCGCCGAGCGGGTCGAAGTCGTACGCCTCGACGATCTTCACCGGCTGCCCCGAGTTCTCCGGCTGCTTGTTCTCGGTGGTCTCCGGCTGTGTGGTCCGGGGCGGTTCCTTGTCCTTGTTCCGGTCCAGGAGCTTGTCGGCCACCTGCCAGCTGCCCAGCCCGAGCGCGGCGATGAGCAGCGCCGACACGGCCCACTTCAGGGCCCTGCCGGTCCGGGACTGCAGCGGGGCGGGCGGCTGTGGCAGTGGCTGCGTGACGGACGGCCGGGTCTGCTGGCGGCCGTACGTGCCCTGCTGGTAGGTGGTGCGCTGGTACTCGGCCGGGGCCGGGAACTCCGGCTCCGGAGGCCGGATCCGCGGCATCGCCGCGACGGCCTTGGCGAGCTCGTCCGGCGTGGTGCAGGGCGGCTCCTGGCGCGAGGCCGTGGCGCCGTCGTTGGCGAGGGCGCGCATGGCGATCTCGGAGAGCCCGCGGTGCACGCCGGCCCGCACCTGGTCGGGGGCGATCAGACCGACGTCCTTGGGGAGTCCGGTCAGCCCGTAGGCGTCGCTGTCGTAAGGCCAGCGTTGCGTGAGCGCGGCGTACAGCAGCGCGCCGATCGCCTCCGTGTCCGTGCGCTGGGGGCGCTCGGCGCTGATGCCGCGCAGGGCGGCGTTCACGGCCAGGCCGCGGATCCGGTATTGGCCGGTGGAGCTGCGCAGTACGGCGCTCGGGGTGAGCCGGAGGTGGGCCAGACCCTCGCGGTGGGCGGCGGCCATGGCCTGGGAGACCTGCGAGACGAGCTGGTAGGCGTCGTGCGGCTCCATCGGCCCGGCGGCGAGCAGAGCGGTCAGCTCGGTGGAGTCCGGGAGCCACTCGTGCACCACGTAGACCAGGTCGTTCTCCTCGACGGCGTCGAGGACCTGGACGAACCGGGGATCGCCGAGCAGGGCGGCGGACCGTGCGGCCGCCAGCACCGACCGGGCGCGGGGGTGGTCGGCGGGCAGCACATGGACGCCGACGGCGCGGCGGAGTTTCTCGTCGACGGCACGCCAACTGCTGAAACCGTCCAGACGAGTGACGCACTCCTCCAGTCGGTACCGTTTGGCCAGCTTGTGGCCGCTGTGGAGATCGGGCGCCTCGATGACCGGGTGTACGTCGCCCTTCTTCCCGTCGTCGCCGCCGTCCTTGTCCGGCGCGGACGCCTGTTCCGCCATGTCCTGCGTGTCCGCCACCCCGTCGGTCGCGGCCGTGTCCGCCTGGGCGGTCAGCGGGTCGTCTCCGCTGTTGTCGGCCACGTCGACGGCAGCCGTGCTACGTTCCGCCACCGTCGTTCCTGCCTCCCCATCCGTTGCGCCACATCCAACAGCCATGCCAATTGTGCCCACAGTCCGGCGCTATGCACGACACGCGGCGGCGGACGATGGTTGTGCGGGACCGTCCGACTAGCGCCCGAGACGGCCGCGCACCATGCCGACCATGGAGTTGAGCTCCGCGATCCGCATCCGCCGGGCCGCGACGAAGAACAGTCCGAACAGCACGGCACTGCCGACGATCAGGGCGACCAGCGAGCCGAACGCTCCGTTTCCGAGTGCCTTCAGAAGGCCGAAGCCGACCGCGCCGGCCACCACCGCGGCGGGCAGCGACGCCAGGCTCAGCCGGGCGTAGGTGCGCAGCACGTGCACGCCGTCCAGGTCGCCGCCGAGCCGGTTGCGCAGCCGCCGCCAGGCGATGCCGACGCCCACGGCGTAGGCGAGGCCGTAGGACGCGGCCATGCCGACGACCGCCCACTGCGAGGGGAGCACGAAGTAACAGGCCGCCGAGGCGGCCGCGTTGACGCCGGCGACGATGACCGTGTTGTAGAAGGGCGTCCGGGTGTCCTCGTAGGCGTAGAACCCGCGCAGGACGACGTACTGGACCGAGTACGGGATCAGGCCGAGGCCGAAGGCCATCAGGATGAAGCCCATGCCCTGAGCGGCCTGGACGCCGCTGGAGGCGTACAGCAGGGTGCACATGGGGACGCCGAGCGCCAGGAAGGCGAAGGCGACCGGGACGATCGCCACGGCGGAGTTGCGCAGGCCCTGCGAGATGTCGTCGCGGACCGCGCCAGGGTCGTCGTCGTGGGCGGCGCGGGAGATGCGGGGCAGCAGTGCCGCCATGACGGAGACCGTGATGATCGCCTGCGGCATGCCCCAGATCAGCTGGGCGTTGGAGTAGGCGAGGAAGCCCGCGCCGTCCTTGCCGGAGGCCTCGCCCGCGGCGGTGGCCAGCTGGGTCACGACGAGCACGCCGGCCTGGTTGGCGAGGACGAACAGGACGGTCCACTTGGCCAGTTTGACCGTCTTGCCGAGGCCGTGGCCCTTCCAGTCGAACCGGGGCCGGAAGCGGAAACCGGTCTCGCGCAGGTACGGGATCATCGCCAGGGCCTGGACGACCAGACCCAGCAGGGTGCCGATGCCGAGGAGCCGGATGCCCTCGTCGGGGATCGTGGTGACGCCCATCCGGGACTCGGCGGACGAGCCGTAGACCCAGATGAACAGGCCGAACGTCACGATCATCACGATGTTGTTGAGGACCGGGGTCCACATCATCGCGCCGAACTTCCCGCGCGCGTTGAGGATCTGACCCATCACCACATGCACGCCCATGAAGAAGATCGTGGGCAGGCAGTAGCGGGCGAAGGTGACGGCCACGCTGTTGGCGCCGGGGTTGTCGGCGATGGTGTTGGACATCAGCCGGATCAGCAGCGGGGCCGCGAACACGGCGACGGCCACGATCGCGCCGAGCGCCACCATGACGAGGGTGAGCAGACGGTTGGCGTACGCCTCGCCGCCGTCCTCGTCGTTCTTCATCGCCCGAACCAGCTGCGGTACGAAGACCGAGTTGAGGCCGCCGCCGACGGTGAGGATGTAGATCATCGTCGGCAGCGTGTACGCGACGGTGAAGGTGTCGCCGAGCAGGGCGGCGCCGAGCGCGCCGGTGATGACCAGGCTGCGGACGAAGCCGGTCAGCCGGGAGACGAGGGTGCCGGCCGCCATGACGGCGCTGGACTTGAGCAGCCCGGAGGCCCGGCCTCCCGGCTTCTTCGGTGCGGGGGCGGGCATCGGATCCGGCTCCGGAGCGGGGGGCGGCACCTGGCCGCCGGGGGTCTGCTGGTCCCGGTACAGGTGCGCGAAGGCGTCCGGCTCGGGGGTCTCCTCGCCGGCCCGGGTCACCAGGTCGTCGACGCCGGTGAACTGGACCGTGCGGGCGTCGTCCCCGTACGGCAGGTGCCGGGACGGCCCGTCGGGCTCGGGAGCCGGGGTCTGCGCCCACACCCGCGGGTCGGGCGCGTGCTGCGGAGCGGCCGGCTGCTGGTACAGCGGCTGCGGCTCGGCATAGGTGCCCGGCGGGGGCGGGGGGTGCGCGGCCCGGTCGTAGAGCGCCTCCGACACCGGGTCCTGGGCGGACAGGTCCTGCGCCCGGTACGGGTCGTGGTCGTAGGCGTCCTGGACGTAGGGGTCCTGCGCGTACGGGTCCTGCCCGGCCGGGGTCCCGGGCTGCGGCGCCTGGTCCTGGCCGGGCCCCGGCGGCGGTGCGGGCGTCTCGCCGGACGGCGCAGCTGCGCTGCCCGCGCCCTGGCCGCGGTCACCGTCGTACGGCGCGTTCATGCTTACCCCACCTCATCGTCCCCGGCCGACCGGCCACGACATCGCTCAACGGTCCACCTTCTCACCCGTGCCCGACGGGTCGCCGCTTTCGGGACCGGTGTCAGGCGTCGGGTCACTCGGCTGCTCGGGATCGTCGCCCTCCGCAGCCTCCGTCCCGCTCTCCGCCCCGTCCTCGGCGCCCTCGGAGTCCTCAGTGTCCTCGGACTCCGCCTTCGCCTCCGCCTCGGCGTTCCTCGCCGCGGCGCGCTTGCGCTGGCTGTACATCCGGACGCCGGCGAGCACCAGGAGCAGGACGCCGCCCGCGATGACCAGCATCACAGTCGGGGTGATCTCGGAGACCTTCACGGTGAAGGTCATCGGCCGGCCGTACGGCTTTCCGTCCTCCGTGTACAGCTGGGCGGTCATCGAGACCGGCCCGTTGGCGTTCGCCGCGGCGGTGAACTTCACCGACTGGCTGTGTCCGCCGTCGATCTTCACCGGCGCCTCGGCCATCGCGGCGCCGTCGTTGAGCTGCAGACGGGTCGGCTTGGTGGAGGTGAGCCGGAGCACCAGATTGTCCACGCCCTGCAGCAGCTTGTTCTGCACGGTGACCGGGATCGTCGCGCTGCGGCCGGAGAGGGTGAGGTCGGACTTGTCGATCAGCCGGACCTGCTCGGTGAGGCCCTGCAGATAGTCGAGGACCTCGATCCGGTAGAGCGCGGCTGCCGGGGCCTGACCGCGCCAGGAGGTCGACATCATGCGGCTGATCGCGTTGCCGAACGGCGTCACCACCCGGTACGGCATGGTGAGGATGACCTCGAAGCCGTCCAGCTCCTCCTGGGTCTTCTTCATGTCGCGGAACGCCTCGACCGGCAGCTCCCGCTTGCGCAGCTTCTGCGGGTACTGCGAGGTGCTCGGCACGTCCGTCTCCGCCCGGGGGTCCGGGCGGACCGCGGAGGCCGCGATCAGGTCCAGCGACTGGGACCACCGCTGCGGGGCCAGCCCGCGCAGCGCGGTGGCCATCGTCTGGGCCTGCGCGGCGGTGGGCATCCGCTGCGGGGCGACCACGATGCTGCGGGCCTTGTCCGGCGCCTGCAGGGTGATGGCCAGCGTCTGGGCGAGGAAGCGCTGCACCGCGAGCGTGGAGTTCTCGGCGCGGGACAGGTCGCTCTGGAAGACCGTGGAGAGCGTCGCGTCGGCGACGACCGCGGTGGTGCCGCCGCCGATCGGGCGGGCGGCCGTGGGGGTGTAGCTGAGGTCGTCGCGGAGGCTGTCGCTGCGGGCGATGACCTTGCGGGCGCCGGCCGAGGTGGCGACGTCCACGATGGCCGGGTCGACCGCGCCCTCGACGGGCCAGGCGAAGTCCGTGTTCGGCGTCACATGGAGGATCGTCTCCACGGTGGTCCTGGCGACCTCGGTGGCCGGCTTCAGCTGGCCGAGCGAGCCGGAGACGTCCTTGCCCCGGTGGGCCAGGGAGGCCAGGTCGGGGTCGGCGAAGGGGAGCGCGACCACCTTCTTGCCGGCCACCGCCTTCTCCAGGGAGCTCAGCCACTGCTCGGCGACCGCCTGGTTCTTGCCCGGCTCCGTGTCGGTGCCGCTCTTGACGCTGTAGCTGCGCGTCATGGCGTCCACGGTGGCGAGCAGGTCCGGGTCGACGACCCAGGTGACCGGCAGTTCCTTGCCGAGTGCGACCATGCGCTCCAGCCGGCCGCCGGGGGCGAGCTCGGCGGCGAGGTCGTCGTTCTCGAAGACCGGCGTCTGCTGGTCGTCGGGGCCGGTCTCGGCGGAGACGCGGGCCGAGGAGATCAGCGGCCACAGGAAGGTGAGCTGGGTCTTCTTGGTCGTGGCCTCGGGCTGCCAGGGCAGGAAGGTCCGCTCGATGCCGAGGACCCGGTCGTACGCCTGGGACGAGGTGCGCCCGGTGAGGGAGACGCCGAGCTGGTAGACGCCGGGGTCGTCCAGACCGAGCTTGGCGACCGGCACGGAGAAGGTGAAGTCCGTGCTCAGCCCGGAGCCCAGCCGCGGGATCTTGACGGTGTAGGCGCCGCCGAGCGGGGCCGGGTCACTGTCGGCGCGGTAGCCGGTGCGGCCCGCCGCCTCGTCGATCGAGCTGCGGTTGTCGAGCGGGGGACCCACCCGCAGGTCCACCGTCGCGGCGGTGACGGCCTGGCGACTGTTGTTGGTCACAGTGCCGCTGATCGTGAGGGTGTCGCTCTCCAGCGGGGCGCTCGGCGTCATGGTGTCGAGCGACACATCCACCGTCCGCGAGCCGGAGGGCTCCTTCTCGGCGACGGCCCCGGTCGCGGGCGCCGCCGACGCGACGGGCACCTGGAGCAGGCCGGCCAGCAGCGGCGCCGCGGCCGCCAGCGACGCCGTGCGCCGGAGCCACCGGCGGGCAGGTGAGGGAGCGGTCCCCTGGATGTCTGCCGCCTCGGCCACGCGTTCGCCCGTCCTCGTCGTTGTCTGTGGTGTCGGTGCTTGCCCGTGCTGTGTCCACGCATGGTAACGAGGCACGCTGTGGCGAAGTGCTGCGGACTGCTCCAGCAGTTGTGATCATCATCGGTGGCCGGGCGAAAACGGGGACGCTCCGGGCGGTGCGGCCACGTACCCTTTTCTGTTGTGCCGAACGCCAACGAAGACAACCCGACTGCACTGAGCCAGGTGCAACGCCGCGCGGTCAGCGAGCTGCTGCGCGTCTCCCCTGCCGCCGACGACCTCGCGCGCCGTTTCCAGGAGGCGGGTTTCCGCCTCGCGCTGGTCGGCGGCTCGGTTCGGGACGCGTTGCTCGGGCGGCTCGGCAATGACCTCGACTTCACCACCGACGCCCGTCCCGAGGACGTGCTGAAGATCGTCCGTCCGTGGGCGGACGCGGTCTGGGAGGTCGGGATCGCCTTCGGGACGGTCGGCTGCCAGAAGGACGCCCGTGTCGGGGACACGGTGCAGCGCTTCGAGATCGAGATCACCACGTACCGCTCGGAGGCGTACGACCGGACCTCGCGCAAGCCCGAGGTCTCCTACGGCGACTCCATCGAGCAGGACCTGGTGCGCCGGGACTTCACCGTGAACGCGATGGCGGTCGCGCTGCCGGAGAAGGAGTTCATCGACCCGCACGGCGGCCTGGAAGACCTCGCCGCGCGTGTGCTGCGCACCCCCGGCACCCCCGAGGAGTCCTTCTCCGACGACCCGCTGCGCATGATGCGGGCCGCGCGCTTCGCCGCGCAGCTCGACTTCGAGGTGGCGCCCGAGGTCGTGACGGCCATGAAGGAGATGGCCGAACGCATCGAGATCGTCTCCGCGGAGCGCGTCCGGGACGAGCTGAACAAGCTGGTGCTCGCCGCGTACCCGCGCAAGGGCCTCGGCCTGCTCGTGGACACCGGTCTCGCCGATCACGTGGTGCCCGAGCTTCCGGCCCTGCGCCTGGAGAGCGACGAACATCACCGGCACAAGGACGTCTACGAGCACTCGCTGACCGTGTTGGACCAGGCGATCGCGCTGGAGGAGGCGGGCCCCGACCTTGTGCTGCGGCTCGCTGCCCTGCTCCACGACATCGGCAAGCCGCGCACTCGCCGCTTCGAGAAGGACGGCCGGGTCTCGTTCCACCACCACGAGGTGGTCGGGGCGAAGATGACGAAGAAGCGCATGGCGGCACTCAAGTACTCAAACGAGATGATCAAGGACGTCTCCCGTCTCGTCGAGCTGCACCTGCGCTTCCACGGCTATGGCTCCGGAGAGTGGACCGACTCCGCCGTGCGGCGCTATGTGCGTGACGGCGGCCCTCTGCTGTCGCGGCTGCACAAGCTGACCCGCTCGGACTGCACCACGCGGAACAAGCGCAAGGCCGCCGCCCTGTCGCGGACCTACGACGGCCTGGAGGAGCGGATCGCGCAGCTCCAGGAGCAGGAGGAGCTGGACGCGATCCGGCCCGACCTGGACGGCAACCAGATCCAGGAGATCCTCGGGATCCGGCCCGGGCCGGCCGTCGGCCAGGCGTACAAGTTCCTGCTGGAGCTGCGTCTGGAGAACGGGCCGGTGGAGCACGACCAGGCAGTCGCCGCCCTCAAGGAGTGGTGGGCGGCTCAGAACTGAGTCGTGGCGGGGGGGGGTGTGTTGTTGGGAAAAAAAAGCCGGGCGGGGGGGGGGGGGGGGGGGGTGTGGGGGATAAATAAGCAAACCAATATAACGCGCGCGGACGACGGCCCCCCCCCCCCCAA
>NZ_JBICVX010000004.1:0-45354 GCF_043199435.1 Streptomyces sp. NPDC048604 | reverse complement strand
GGGGGCGCGCCCCCCCTTTGTGGCGCGCTGCATCTTTGTTACCTCATAAACATCGACGCGGCGAGGCGAGTGCGGGGCGATGTTTCACGTGAAACATCGCCCCTCATGTTGCCCGGCGCAGGGACAGAGCCACACCGGCGTACAGGACGGCGACCATCACGACCAGCGGTACCGACCGGCCGTCCGCCGGGAGCATCAGAGCCGCCACCCCGGCCGCGGCGACGAAGGCGACGTTGAACAGGACGTCGTAGAGCGCGAAGAGCCGGCCCCGGTAGGCGTCGTCCACCGAGGTCTGCACGACGGTGTCCGTCGCGATCTTCGTGCCCTGGGTGGCGAGCCCCAGGACGAACGCGGCGATCATGAAGGGCACGGGCGCGAAGGTCAGGCCCAGCGCGGGCTCCAGGACCGCCGCCGATGCGGCGCACACGGTCATCCAGCCGAACGGACCGAGCCGCCCCACGGTCCACGGGGAGATCACTGCCGCGGCGAAGAACCCCGCGCCCGAGATCGCGACGGCCAGCCCCAGGAGCGCCAGCCCATCCTGCTCCGTATCGCCCCAGGAGTACCGGCAGAGCATCAGTACGGCCACCGTGAGAGCGCCGTAGCAGAAGCGCATCACCGTCATCGCGGCCAGCGCACGCGCCGCCGGACGGCGCTCGGCCAGATGGCGCAGCCCCTCCAGTAGGCCTCGCGCGGTCGAGGCGACCGCGGCCGCGAGCCGGGGCTGCACCAGTCCCGGGTCGGGTCCGAGCAGGGTCCGGGGCATCCGCAGGGCGGCGAGCGCCGAGCAGAGATAGAGCAGCGCGCCCAGGGCCACCACCGCCGCGTCGGAGTCGGCGGCGATCAGCCGTACGCCGAAGGCGAGGCCGCCGCCGGCGGTGGCGGCCAAGGTGCCGGCGGTCGGCGACAGCGAGTTGGCGAGGACCAGCCGCTCGTCGTCCACCACCCGGGGCAGCGCGGCCGAGAGCCCGGCGAGGACGAAGCGGTTCACGGCGGTGACCGAGAGCGCGGAGGCGTAGAAGAGCCAGTCCGGGACGGAGGCGAGGATGAGGAAGGCCGTACAGGAGGCGAGCAGGGCGCGGAGCAGGTTGCCGTAGAGGAAGACCTGCCGGCGCTGCCAGCGGTCCAGGAGCACTCCGGCGAACGGGCCGACGAGCGAGTACGGCAGTAGCAGCACCGCCATCGCCGAGGCGATGGCCGCGGGCGAGGTCTCCTTCTCCGGGGAGAAGACGACGTACGTGGCGAGGGCGACCTGATAGACGCCGTCGGCGCATTGCGACAGCAGCCGGACGGCGAGCAGGCGGCGGAAGTTCGTCAGGCGCAGGAGTACGCGCAGATCACGTACGACGGGCATGGCAGCAAGACTCACATACCGTGATGCGCAAACGGCAGAGGGTCCCCGGGCGTTTGCCGCGGGGACCCTCTGCCGTCGATCACGACTCAGCGCTCCTGGGGAGTGCTCAGCGCTCGACCTCGCCCTTGATGAACTTCTCGACGTTCTCGAAGGCCTCGTCGTCGAAGTACTGCACCGGCGGGGACTTCATGAAGTACGAGGAGGCCGAGAGGATCGGGCCGCCGATGCCGCGATCCTTGGCGATCTTCGCGGCGCGCAGGGCGTCGATGATGACACCGGCCGAGTTCGGGGAGTCCCAGACCTCGAGCTTGTACTCCAGGTTCAGCGGGACGTCGCCGAACGCACGGCCCTCGAGGCGTACGTACGCCCACTTGCGGTCGTCCAGCCAGGCCACGTAGTCCGAGGGGCCGATGTGGACGTTCTTGTCGCCCAGGTCGCGGTCCGGGATCTGCGAGGTGACGGCCTGCGTCTTCGAGATCTTCTTGGACTCCAGGCGCTCGCGCTCGAGCATGTTCTTGAAGTCCATGTTGCCGCCGACGTTCAGCTGCATGGTGCGCTCCAGGCGGACACCGCGGTCCTCGAAGAGCTTCGCCATGACGCGGTGCGTGATGGTGGCGCCGACCTGGGACTTGATGTCGTCGCCGACGATCGGGACGCCCGCCTCGGTGAACTTGTCCGCCCACTCCTTGGTGCCGGCGATGAAGACCGGGAGGGCGTTGACGAAGCCGACCTTGGCGTCGATGGCGCACTGCGCGTAGAACTTCGCAGCGTCCTCGGAGCCCACGGGCAGGTAGCAGACGAGGACGTCGACCTGCTTGTCCTTCAGGATCTGGACGACGTCCACCGGCTGCTCGGCGGACTCCTCGATGGTCTGGCGGTAGTACTTGCCCAGGCCGTCGAGCGTGTGGCCGCGCTGGACCGTCACGCCGGTCTGTGGAACGTCGCAGATCTTGATGGTGTTGTTCTCGCTGGCGCCGATGGCGTCCGCGAGGTCGAGGCCGACCTTCTTGGCGTCCACGTCGAAGGCGGCCACGAACTCGACGTCACGCACGTGGTAGTCGCCGAACTGGACGTGCATCAGACCCGGCACCTTGGTCGCCGGGTCGGCGTCCTTGTAGTACTCGACGCCCTGTACCAGCGAGGCGGCGCAGTTGCCCACGCCGACGATGGCTACGCGAACCGAACCCATTCCGGTTGCTCCCTGTGTGATCTCGGAGGGCCTGCCGGAGGCAGTCCCTCACTTGGTGGTGTCGTCGGACGGATCCGGCCGGGTACTGCCCCCGTGCCGGGGCAGGCCGCCCGTGTTTCCAGAAGTCCTGTCGTCCTGTCGAGCCGGGTCCTCGGGGGTCTCGGGGCCGGATCGCCGGTCCCGTCCCGCTCGCTCGCTCTCGATGAGCTCGTTCAGCCAGCGCACTTCGCGCTCCACGGACTCCATGCCGTGGCGCTGGAGCTCAAGTGTGTAGTCGTCGAGGCGTTCGCGCGTCCTGGCGAGGGAGGCCCGCATCTTTTCCAGGCGCTCCTCCAGCCGGCTGCGCCGGCCTTCGAGGACGCGCATCCGCACTTCGCGCTCGGTCTGGCCGAAGAAGGCGAAGCGGGCGGCGAAGTGCTCGTCCTCCCAGCTGTCCGGGCCGGTGTGGGAGAGGAGCTCCTCGAAGTGCTCCTTACCTTCCGCCGTCAGCCGGTACACGATCTTCGCCCGGCGCCCGGAGAGCGTCGTCGCCAGCGCGTCCTCGGGGGCGCTGCCGGGTTCTTCGATCAACCAGCCGTTGGCGACCAGCGTCTTGAGGCAGGGATAGAGGGTGCCGTAGCTGAACGCGCGGAAGATCCCCAGCGAGGTGTTGAGCCGCTTCCGCAGCTCGTAACCGTGCATCGGGGCCTCACGGAGCAGGCCGAGGACGGCGAACTCCAGGATTCCGGAGCGTCTGCTCATGCATCGCCTCCTCTGCCGCCGGGACTCATATGCCGTACTGATGTATCGGCTCGATACATCCTGACGATAGAACGGCCCTACGGCTGCGACAAGTGGGACCCACGTGACCGGCATCACATCGTCAATTCGTCGCAAGCGACTTGCCTGATTTGGGGTGAACTTCAGCCCTAGGCAGGTTTTGACCGTGCGTAGTCTGTGCGGCATGCAGTCCACCGGGAACCACGAGGCACGAATGCACGTCAGTGCTCTCGATGTACCGGCTGCAGTGATGCGGATGAGCCTCTCCGGGGGGCTGTCCGTATTCATTTCGGGGGGACCGGAACCAATTGCCGCTTCCAGGCCAACGCGCCTGCCCGAGGAGTAGTCGTTCGATGAGCGAGCACCGTCGCAAATCGCAGCCGCAGCCGCCCACCGGCGGACGGGCAGCGGCCCGGCGCGCGGCCCAGCAGCCCATGGGCAGAAGGCCCCAGGCGCGTGACGTCAGCACGGGCACCCCTTCCTCGCCCTACGGCGAGGAGCGCCCCTACGGCGGACGGGCCGAGGCCCGCCGAGCCCAGCAGCGCGGGGGGAGGCGCGCGGCCGGCGGCGATGCCGGCGGTCACGGCGGCGGCGGCCGACGAGGCGGCGGAGGCGGCGGTCACGAAGGCGGCCGGGGCCGCGGCGGCGGCCGTCCGCCGGGCCGCAAGCGCATGATCGACTACCCGCGCTACGGGAAGTACGGCTGGCGCCGCTGGGTGCCCTCCTGGAAGCTGGTCTCCGGCCTCACGCTGACGTTCCTCGGCCTGCTCATGGGCGGGTCGATGATCGCGTACGCGAACGTGGTCGTCCCGAACGAGGACGACGGCGCGAAGGCGCAGAACAATGTCTACTACTGGGCGGACAAGACCCAGATGGCGGCCACCGGCGGTGAGGTGAACCGCCAGATCCTCGCCTACGACGCCATTCCGAAGGCGATGCAGGACGCGGTGGTCTCGGCCGAGAACAAGACGTTCTGGACGGACTCCGGCATCGACCCGATGGGCATCGGCCGCGCCGTGTTCAACATGGCCAAGGGCGGACAGACCCAGGGTGGTTCGACGATCACCCAGCAGTACGTGAAGAACAACCGGCTCGCCGACCAGTCGCAGACCCTGACCCGCAAGGTCAAGGAGCTCTTCATCTCGATGAAGGTCGGCAACACGTACGACAAGCCCAAGATCATGGCGGGCTACCTCAACACGGCGTACTACGGCCGCGGCGCCTACGGCCTCCAGGCCGCGGCGCGCGCGTACTACCGAGTCGACGCGAACAAGCTGAACCCGAGCCAGTGCGCCTTCCTGGCCGCGGTGCTGAAGGGCGCCACCTACTACGACCCGGCGGGCTATCCCGACATCGATCCCGAGGCGAGTCGCGAGAACAACACCGACCGTGCGATGAAGCGCTGGAAGTGGATCCTCGGCGAGATGGTCAACGACGGGAGCCTGACCGCCGCTGACCAGGCCAAGTTCCAGCAGTTCCCGATGCCGCTGCCGCCGCAGAACGCCACGGCGCTCGGCGGTCAGAAGGGTTACCTGGTGGGCCTCGCCAAGGCGTACCTCCTCTCCAACACCGAGATCACCGAGGAGCAGCTCTCCCGGGGCGGCTACGAGATCTACACGACCTTCGAAGAGAAGAAGGTCGAGGCGCTTCGGAAGTCCGTCTTCAAGATCTACGAGGAGTACATCGACGAGAAGAAGCGCCCCGAGTACGACACCCACGTGCAGTTCGGCGGCGCCTCGATCGATACCGCGACCGGTGCCATCGTCGCGACTTACGGCGGAAAGGACGCGACGCAGCACTTCACCAACAACGCCAACGAGACGGGCGCCCAGGTCGGATCGACCTTCAAGCCCTACGTTCTGGCGGCGGCGATGCGGGACGGCGTCCGGGACCCGAAGGACCCCTCGATCCGCACGAAGGTCGACCCGGACAAGAGCCGGTACAACGCCAAGCACAACCTCGTGATCAAGAACTACGACGGCACGATCTGGCACGACGAGACCGGCAAGGAGTGGAAGCAGGCCAACGAGGGCGACGAGAGCCTGGGTTCCGTCAACCTGCGCCGCGCCATGGTCAAGTCCGCCAACTCGCCGTTCGTGCAGCTGGGCATGGACGTCGGCATCGACAAGGTGCGCCAGGCGGCGATTGACGCCGGGCTCAAGGAGAACTCGCTGGTGAAGGGCGATGTCCCGTCGTTCTCCCTGGGCATCTCCCACCCGAGCGCCATCCGCATGGCCGGCTCCTACGCCACCTTCGCGACCAACGGCAAGCAGCGCGAGCCGTTCTCCGTCAAGGAGGCGAAGAAGGAAGGGCACGTCGTCTACAAGCACGAGGACAAGGCGAAGCAGGCCTTCACCACCGCCGTGGCCAGCAATGTCACGGACGTCCTCACGTCCGTCGTCGAGGACCCCGAGGGCACCGGCCGCAAGGCCGCCATCCCGGGTCGTGACATCGCCGGCAAGACCGGTACCACCGACGACAACAAGTCGGCCTGGTTCGTGGGCTACACCCCGCAGCTGTCGACGGCGATCGACATGTACCGCCTCGACGACAACGAGAAGAACACCAAGCGCGAGTTCCTCAAGATGTACAACACGGGTGGCCAGCAGACGATCCACGGTTCCTCGTTCCCGTCGCGGATCTGGCACGACTACATGGTCGAGGCGCTCAAGGGTCAGCCGGTCAAGAAGTTCCCGGAGCCGGAGGAGCTGCCGGACGCCGAGGCCGTCTTCGGCGGCGGCGCCCCCAGCCCGACGCCCACGCCGACGAACTCCCCCTCGGGCACCCCGTCCGGCATGCCGTCCAACGGGCCCACGCAGCGTCCGTCCAACCGGCCCAAGCCGGGCAAGAGCTGTGACGTGTGGGACTGGGACTGCAACACCACCGGTGGCCAGGACGGCGGAGCGACGGACGGCGGTGCGACGGACGGAGGCACCACCGACGGAGGCACCACCGACGGCAGCACCGGGCTCCCCAGCGGAACGCCCACCCAAACGTCGGACAGCAGCGGCAACGGCAACGGGAAGCCCGGCGGAGGCGGCTTCTTCGGCGGAACGGACGGCTAGCGGCCGCAACCGCCATGAGCAGCTCCGGTGAGGGCCGCCGTGACCAGGACGTACATCCGTACGATCCCGGGCACGGCGGCCCTCGCCGCGTCCCCGGGCGCGTACGGCAGGATGTCCCCCATGCCGAGCCACCAGAACACCCGCCCGCGGCAGGACCGGCCCGTGGTGCAGCCCACCCGACAGGACGAGGTCGCCGCCGCGGGCAGCGCGCTGTTCGGCGGGCCGTTCGGCCGCTGGGCCCGGCCCGGCGGGCACTCCCTCACCCCGGTGCGTGTCGTCGCCCTGGTGGCCATCGGGATGTTCGCGCTGGGCATGGTGCAGAAGCTCCCCTGCTACAACTGGGCGTGGTTCCGCGGGGCCACCTCGCAGTACATGCACGCCTGCTACTCGGACATCCCGCACCTGTTCGTCGGGCGCGGCTTCGCCGACGGGCTGATCCCGTACTTCGACCGGCTCAGCGGCGACATGGAGTACCTGGAGTACCCGGTCCTCACGGGCCTGTTCATGGAGGTCGCGTCCTGGCTGACGCCGGGCGGCGAGGATCTGATGTACCGCGAGCAGATCTACTGGATGGTCAACGCGGGCATGCTGCTGGCCTGCGCCGCGGTCATGGCCGTCTGCGTGGCGCGCACGCACCGCCGCCGCCCCTGGGACGGTCTCCTGGTGGCCCTGGCGCCGGCCTTCGCGCTGACCGCCACCATCAACTGGGACCTGCTCGCCGTGGCCCTCACCGCCGCGGCCATGCTCATGTGGTCGCGCGGCCGCGCGCTCGCCTTCGGCATCCTCATCGGCCTCGCCACGGCGGCCAAGCTCTACCCGGTGCTGCTGCTCGGCCCGCTGTTCCTGCTGTGCTGGCGGGCCTGGAAGTGGCGGGAGTTCGGGGCGGCGCTGCTCGGCGCGGCAGGGTCCTGGCTGGTGGTGAACCTGCCGGTGATGGTGCTGGCGCCGGTCGGCTGGAAGAAGTTCTACACGTTCAGCCAGGAACGCAACGTCGACTTCGGCTCCCTGTGGCTGATCATCACCCAGCGCACCGGCCGGCCGATCGAGCCCGAGACCGCCAACACCTACGCGATCGTGCTGATGCTGCTGGCCTGTGCAGGGATCGCCGCGCTGGCGCTCACCGCGCCCCGCCGGCCGCGCTTCGCGCAGCTCGCGTTCCTGGTCGTGGCGGCGTTCGTGCTCACCAACAAGGTCTACTCGCCGCAGTACGTGCTCTGGCTGATCCCGCTGGCGGCGCTGGCCCGGCCGCGCTGGCGCGACTTCCTGATCTGGCAGACCTGCGAGGTCATGTACTTCCTCGGCATCTGGATGTACCTCGCGTACACGACCAGCGGCAACAAGCAGGGACTGCCCACCGAGGGCTACCAGTTCGCGATCCTGCTGCACCTGCTCGGCACGCTGTTCGTGTGCGCGTTGATCGTCCGCGACATTCTGATGCCGGAGAAGGACGGGGTGCGGCGCGACGGCTCGGACGATCCCTCGGGCGGCGTCCTGGACGGCGCCGAGGACGTCTTCGTACGGGGGAGGGCGGCCCACCCGGCCCGGCACGCGGCACAGGCCGTGGAGGGGCCGCGGGTGGAGTGGGGCGTCCCGACGCCGGAGCAGGGCCTGTCGGGCGGATCAGGGCCGGACAGGGCATAGCGCCTGTCCGGCGGATCAGGGTCTGACAGGGCCTAGCGGTCGACCAGGCGGTCGTACTGGGTGGTCGTGTGGCGCAGGTGGGCGACCAGTTCGTCGCCGACCTTCGGCTCCTGGGCGTCCGAGGGGACGAACAGGATCGACACCTGCATGTGCGGTGGCTCGGCGAACCAGCGCTGCTTGCCCGACCAGACGAACGGCGACAGGTTCCGGTTGACCGTCGCGAGGCCCGCGCGGGCCACGCCCTTGGCCCGCGGCATCACGCCGTGCATCGCCTTGGGGGCCTCCAGGCCCACACCGTGCGAAGTGCCGCCGGCGACGACGACCAGCCAGCCGTCCGAGGCGACCTTCTGCTGCCGGTAGCCGAACCGGTCCCCCTTGGCGACGCGGGTGACGTCGAGCACCGCGCCCCGGTACTCCGTCGCCTCGTGGTCGCCCAGCCACAGCCGGGTGCCGATCCGGGCGCGGAACCGGGTCTGCGGGAACTGCTGCTGCAGCCGCGCCTGCTCCTCGGCCCGCAGATGGCTGACGAACATGGTGTGCAGCGGCAGCCGGGCGGCCCGCAGCCGGTCCATCCAGCCGATGACCTCCTCGACGGCGTCCGTGCCGTCGGTGCGGTCGAGCGGCAGGTGCAGCGCGAAGCCCTCCAGGCGGACGTCCTCGATGGCGCTGTGCAGCTGGCCCAACTCCTCTTCGCGGATGCCGTGCCGCTTCATGGAGCTCATGCACTCGATGACGACGCGGGCGCCCACCAGGGCGTGCACGCCGTCCACCGACGAGACCGAGCGGATCACCCGGTCAGGCAGCGGAACGGGCTCCTCGCCGCGCCGGAAGGGGGTGAGGACCAGCAGGTCGCCGCCGAACCAGTCCTTGATGCTCGCGGCCTCGTAAGTGGTGCCCACGGCCAGCATGTCCGCCCCGAAGCGTGCCGCCTCGTCGGCCAGCCGCTCGTGCCCGAAGCCGTATCCGTTGCCCTTGCAGACCGGCACCAGGCCCGGGAACTGCTGGATCACGGACTTCTGGTGCGCCCGCCAGCGAGCGGTGTCGACGTAGAGGGAGAGCGCCATGGCCGGTCCGGAGCCTTTCTGTGGGGGCGATGCATCAAAGGGCAGTGCGTCAAAGGGCGGTGCATCAAAGACGTGTACGAATGACGTGCACGAGAACTACGAGACTACGCAACCACTCAGCGGCGCGACATGTAGATGTCCAGTGCCTTGTGGAGCAGCTTGTTCAGCGGGAAGTCCCACTCACCGACGTACTCGACGGCCTCGCCGCCCGTGCCGACCTTGAACTGGATCAGGCCGAAGAGGTGGTCGGTCTCGTCGAGCGAGTCCGAGATGCCGCGCAGGTCGTAGACCGTGGCGCCCATCGCGTACGCGTCGCGCAGCATGCGCCACTGCATGGCGTTCGACGGCCGGACCTCGCGGCCGATGTTGTCGGAGGCGCCGTAGGAGTACCAGACGTGGCCGCCGACGACGAGCATGGTCGCGGCGGACAGGTTCACGCCGTCGTGGCGGGCGAAGTAGAGCCGCATGCGGTTGGAGTCCTCGGCGTTGAGGACGGACCACATGCGCTGGAAGTACGACAGCGGGCGGGGCCGGAACTTGTCGCGGACCGCGGTGATCTCGTACAGGCGCTGCCACTCGGCGAGGTCCTCGTAGCCGCCCTGAACGACCTCGACGCCGGCCTTCTCGGCCTTCTTGATGTTGCGCCGCCACAGCTGGTTGAAGCCCTTGAGGACGTCGTCCAGGGAGCGGTTGGCCAGCGGGACCTGGAAGACATAGCGGGGCTGGACGTCGCCGAAGCCGGCGCCGCCGTCCTCGCCCTGCTGCCAGCCCATGCGGCGCAGGCGGTCGGCGACCTCGAAGGCGCGCGGCTCGATGTGGGTGGCCTGGACGTCCTTGAGGCGCTTCACGTCCGGGTCCTGGATGCCGGACTTGATGGCGGCCGCGTCCCAGCGGCGGATGACGACCGGCGGGCCCATCTTCACGGAGAAGGCGCCCTGCTGCTTCAGGTGCGTCAGCATCGGCTGCAGCCAGTCGTCGAGGTTGGGGGCGTACCAGTTGATGACCGGGCCCTCGGGCAGGTACGCGAGGTAGCGCTTGAGCTTCGGCAGCTGGCGGTAGAGCACCAGGCCGGCGCCGACGAGCTCGCCGTTCTTGTCGAACCAGCCGAGGTTCTCCGAGCGCCACTCGGTCTTCACGTCCGCCCATGCAGGGACCTGGCAGTGGCTCGCCGCGGGCAGGCTCTGGATGTACGCCAGATGCTGCTCACGGCTGATGGTCCTCAGGGTCAGGCTCATGCGGGGCGCTCCTCGGCTGGTGTGTCCCCTTCGGTACAGGGGCTCCGGCTCTCGCGCGAAGCCTACTGTGACCGGGGAGCGCCCCGAATGGCGTGTGTCCCTCGGCCGGCGGCCGACCCGGGACGGCTCAGGCGAGGCCGCCGTAGAACATGCCGAGATAGAACCCCACGCCCGAGGCGCCCAGTCCGACGATCAAGGCGAAGCGCTCCCTCGTGGTCACGGAGATGAACTGTCCGTACGCCCCCGTCAGGATGCCGATCAGCCCGGACCACGAGGCCAGCACATGCAGGTCGTGGAACTGCGCGGTGATGAAGGAGAGGACTCCGAGGAAGAGCGTCACCCCGACCAGGGTGTCCTGGAGCGGGTGCGGCTTGCCGTCGGTGGCGAAGAGGGAGTGGCCGGTGTTGGGTCGCATTGCCTGAGCCATGGGGCACCTCCTGGCGTGCCTGCCGGAAGGCGGCGCATGGTAGCGCCGCCCGTATCCGATGTGTACAGATTGCGTCCCCCCACCGCCGGATTTCAACCGGAAGCCGATGTGCGGGTACTCTGTACGGTCTGCGCCGGTGTCTGCCCAGGCCCGCCTCTGGGCCCGACAGCGCCCCTCGCTCGCCGAGGGGGATTGTCAGTGGTCGCCGATACCGTCGCTACGCATCACGACCCTCCTGCCACGGAACGACCGTGGCCGCTGAGTCCAAAGGAGGTGGGTTCCACATGCGTCACTACGAGGTGATGGTCATCCTCGACCCCGATCTCGAGGAGCGCGCTGTCTCCCCGCTGATCGAGAACTTCCTCTCCGTCGTCCGTGAGGGCAACGGAAAGGTCGAGAAGGTCGACACCTGGGGCCGTCGTCGTCTCGCCTACGAGATCAAGAAGAAGCCCGAGGGCATCTACTCGGTCATCGACCTGCAGGCCGAGCCTGCGGTCGTCAAGGAGCTCGACCGCCAGATGAACCTGAACGAGTCGGTCCTCCGGACCAAGGTCCTCCGCCCCGAGACCCACTGAGCGTCTTCCGCTCAGAGGTCAAAGGGTTCGAGTAGCCCGTAACAAGCAGCCAAGCAATCCCGCCGAGAGGTTCACCCATGGCAGGCGAGACCGTCATCACGGTCGTCGGCAATCTCGTCGACGACCCCGAGCTGCGCTTCACCCCCTCCGGTGCCGCGGTAGCAAAGTTCCGCGTCGCGTCCACTCCGCGCACCTTCGACCGTCAGACCAACGAGTGGAAGGACGGCGAGAGCCTGTTCCTGACCTGCTCGGTCTGGCGTCAGGCCGCGGAGAACGTCGCCGAGTCGCTTCAGAAGGGCATGCGCGTCGTCGTGCAGGGCCGGCTGAAGCAGCGGTCGTACGACGACCGCGAGGGCGTCAAGCGCACGGTCTTCGAGCTGGACGTCGAGGAAGTCGGCCCCAGCCTGCGCAACGCCACGGCCAAGGTCACCCGCACCACCGGTCGCGGTGGCCAGGGCGGCTACGGCGGCGGTGGGCAGCAGCAGCAGGGCGGCGGCTGGGGTGGAAACTCCGGCGGCGGCCAGGGCGGCCAGCCTGCCGACGACCCCTGGGCGACCGGAGCTCCCTCCGGTGGCCAGCAGCAGGGCGGCGGGGGCGGCTGGGGTGGAAACTCCAGCGGCGGCGGCTACTCGGACGAGCCTCCCTTCTAGGGCCACGCCCTCGAAGCAGCTCGTACCCCCACTTCTTGATCACACAGGAGAAACACCATGGCGAAGCCGCCTGTGCGCAAGCCTAAGAAGAAGGTCTGCGCGTTCTGCAAGGACAAGACCGCGTACGTGGACTACAAGGACACGAACATGCTGCGGAAGTTCATTTCCGACCGCGGCAAGATCCGTGCCCGTCGCGTGACCGGCAACTGCACGCAGCACCAGCGTGACGTCGCCACGGCCGTCAAGAACAGCCGTGAGATGGCGCTGCTGCCCTACACGTCCACCGCGCGATAAGGGAAGGGTGACCGAACAATGAAGATCATCCTGACCCACGAGGTCTCTGGCCTCGGCACCGCCGGCGACGTCGTCGACGTCAAGGACGGCTACGCTCGCAACTACCTGGTCCCGCGTGGTTTCGCGATCCGCTGGACCAAGGGTGGCGAGAAGGACGTGGCGCAGATCCGCCGCGCCCGCAAGATCCACGAGATCGCGACCATCGAGCAGGCCAACGAGATCAAGGCCCAGCTCGAGGGCACGAAGGTGCGCCTGGCCGTTCGCTCCGGCGACGCCGGCCGTCTCTTCGGCTCCGTGACCCCGGGTGACGTCGCTGCGGCGATCAAGGCCGCGGGTGGCCCGGACGTGGACAAGCGCCGCGTCGAGCTCGGTTCGCCGATCAAGACCCTGGGCTCGCACCAGGTGTCCGTGCGTCTGCACCCCGAGGTTGCCGCGAAGCTCGGCGTCGAGGTCGTCGCCGCGTAACGCTGCTCCAGCAGTACAGAAGGGCCGCACCCTCGGGTGCGGCCCTTCTGGCATGTTTCACGTGAAACAGCGTGGTTTCACGTGAAACACCGCGTTCTGCGTCATCGGGTGGCGCCGGTGACGATCCAGCGTCCGGAGCGTGCCCGCCGCCACAGAGTGAGCAGGCGGACGGTCATCATCAGGGTCATCGCCCACCACAGCGCGGTCAGTCCGCCGCCGAGGGTGGGGATCAGGAGGGCGACCGGGGCGAAGACCGCCAGGGTCAGCAGCATCGCCCAGGCCAGGTACGGGCCGTCGCCCGCGCCCATCAGAACGCCGTCGAGGACGAACACCACGCCGGCGATCGGCTGCGAGAGCGCCACCACGAGCAGTGCGGGGAGCAGGGTCTCGTGCAGGGCGGGGTCGGAGCTGAAGAGCGGGATGAACAGCGGGCGGGCGAGGACGATGAGCACGCCGAGGACCAGCCCGGAGGCCACGCCCCACTGGACCATGCGGCGGCAGGCCTGACGGGCTCCCTCGGCGTCGTCGGCCCCGAGGTAGCGGCCGATGATGGCCTGGCCGGCGATGGCGATGGCGTCCAGGGCGAAGGCCGTGAGGCTCCACAGGGAGAGCAGGATCTGGTGGGCGGCGACGTCGGTGTCGCCGAGGCGGGCCGCGACGGCGGTGGCGATCAACAGGACGGCGCGCAGCGAGAGGGTGCGCACGAGGAGGGGGGCACCGGCCTGGGCGCTGGCCCGGATGCCGGCGGGGTCGGGGCGCAGGGAGGCGCCGTGCCGGCGGGCGCCGCGGACCACGACGACCAGATAGGCGGCGGCCATGCCGCACTGGGCGGCGACGGTGCCCCAGGCGGAGCCGGCGATCCCGAGATCGGCGCCGTAGACGAGCCCCAGGTTGAGGAGCGCGTTGGCGGCGAAGCCCCCGACGGCGACGTACAGGGGGGTGCGGGTGTTCTGGAGCCCGCGCAGGACGCCGCTGGCCGCCAGGACGACGAGCATGGCCGGGATGCCGAGGCTGGAGATGCGCAGATAGGTGACGGCGTACGGGGCGGCGGTGTCCGAGGCTCCGAACAGCCCGACGAGCCAGGGGGCAGCGGGCAGGGTGACGGCGATGACGGCCGCGCCGAGGAGGAGGGCGAGCCAGATGCCGTCCATGCCCTGGCGTATGGCCGCCTGGAGGTCGCCGGCGCCGACGCGGCGGGCGACGGCCGCGGTGGTGGCGTAGGCGAGGAAGACGAAGACGCTGACGGCGGTGGTGAGCAGGGCGGCCGCGATGGCGAGGCCGGCGAGCTGCGGGGTGCCGAGGTGGCCGACGATGGCGCTGTCGACCATGACGAACAGCGGCTCGGCGACGAGCGCGCCGAAGGCCGGGACGGCGAGAGAGATGATCTCGCGGTCGTGCTGCCGGCGGACGGCCTTGGGGGGCGCGGGGGCCTGGGTCATGGGCTCAATCTAATCTTCCACAGGTAAGAGATGCAATCCCTTTGCAGTCCTTACAGATCGTCGGAGTGGGGCTTGGGGTGTGCGCCGTTTGTTCTGATCTTGGCCCGGTGGGGAAACTTTTTCTCCCCCACAGCCCGTGGATGGAAAACATGCAGGTCAGATGGGTGTCAGTGCTGCTGGTATGAACTTGTCCACATGGCTGTCCCCCGGTCCGTGCACAGGTTCCGGCGGGTTCTCCACAGCATCTGGGCGTTCACCCACAGACCCTGTGGATAACCAGATTGGCTGACGGTGCCCGCGGGCCTACCGTGGTCCGGCGCCCGACGCGCCAGAAGCGGAGTCAAAGTCTCTTGTTTGTCCGAGCCGTGGCGTAAGAAAGAGTGGCACGGTGAGGTCCGCGGTGCGGACGGGAGGAGGTGGCTTGGTGAGTATTCCCGAGCCCTTGGACGACCCCTGGGCGGACACCGGGCCCAGTGACCGTCTGCCCGTCACCCGGCAGCGCGGCGACGGCCGGGGACGCGGCCGGGGCCGTGACGACCAGCACGACCGCGGCCCCGAGGGCGGCCCCTGGGACGGCGGACTGTCGGCCTTCGAGCGGGTGCCCCCGCAGGACCTCGACGCCGAGCAGTCCGTGCTCGGCGGCATGCTGCTCTCCAAGGACGCCATCGCGGACGTCGTGGAGATCATCAAGGGCCACGACTTCTACAAGCCCGCGCACGAGATCGTCTACAGCGCGATCCTCGACCTGTACGCGAAGGGCGAGCCCGCCGACCCCATCACGGTCGGCGCCGAGCTCACCAAGCGCGGTGAGATCACCCGCGTCGGTGGCGCCTCGTATCTGCACACCCTGGTGCAGTCCGTGCCGACGGCCGCCAACGCCTCGTACTACGCGGAGATCGTCCACGAGCGCGCGGTGCTCCGCCGTCTGGTGGAGGCCGGCACCAAGATCACGCAGATGGGCTATGCGGCCGACGGCGACGTCGACGAGATCGTGAACTCCGCTCAGGCGGAGATCTACGCGGTCACCGAGCAGCGCACCACCGAGGACTACCTGCCGCTCGGCGACATCATGGAGGGCGCGCTCGACGAGATCGAGGCGATCGGCTCCCGCAGCGGCGAGATGACCGGTGTGCCCACCGGCTTCTCCGATCTCGACCAGCTCACCAACGGGCTGCACCCCGGTCAGATGATCATCATCGCGGCGCGTCCCGCCATGGGTAAGTCCACGCTCGCGCTGGACTTCGCCCGGGCGGCCTCCATCAAGCACGACCTGCCCAGCGTCATCTTCTCCCTCGAAATGGGCCGCAACGAGATCGCGATGCGCCTGCTCTCGGCGGAGGCCCGGGTCGCGCTGCACCACATGCGCTCCGGCACCATGACCGACGAGGACTGGACCCGGCTCGCCCGCCGGATGCCGGACGTCTCCCAGGCCCCGCTCTACATCGACGACTCGCCGAACCTGTCGATGATGGAGATCCGGGCCAAATGCCGGCGGCTCAAGCAGCGCGCCGGGTTGAAGCTGGTCATCATCGACTACCTGCAGCTCATGCAGTCCGGCGGCTCCAAGCGGTCCGAGAGCCGGCAGCAGGAGGTCTCGGACATGAGCCGTAACCTCAAGCTGCTCGCCAAGGAGCTGGAGCTGCCGGTGATCGCGCTCTCGCAGCTGAACCGTGGCCCCGAACAGCGCACCGACAAGAAGCCCATGGTCTCCGACCTGCGAGAGTCGGGTTCCATCGAGCAGGACGCCGACATGGTCATCCTGCTCCACCGCGAGGACGCCTACGAGAAGGAGTCCCCGCGCGCCGGCGAGGCCGACATCATCGTCGGCAAGCACCGAAACGGCCCGACGGCCACCATCACCGTCGCCTTCCAGGGCCACTACTCCCGCTTCGTGGACATGGCCCAGACCTGACGCACCCGCCTGTAGGTTCTCAAATCCGGTGTCATTTTCTCAGTCGTGATGTCATCAGGCTGGCCGATCTGACACGGGATTGAGAACCGCTGATCACTGCCGTCACTCGTTCGGGTGGCCTTGCTTCGGGCCCGGCGCGGGAGTCTCACTCGAATGCGAACGTAACGCTCGCGGGGGAGGCTGCCGACGATCCGGGGGGTGACTCATGGCGGCAGGGCTGAGCGCGGCATCGATCACCGTGAGTATTCGGGGAGCGAACGGCAGCCTGATCGAGAACCGGGAGTGGACCGGGACCTCGATCGACCAGCTTGCGGCGGCGGCACCCTGGCGGATCTTCCGCTGGTACAGGGGCCAACGGCACTACTCGGGTACCTACTGGTCCGCCAGAATGCGCGATCACGTCACCTACGAGTCGCGCCTCGAACTCGCGCGGCTCCTCTTCGCTGATTTCGATCCGTCCGTACGGCGAGTCGTGGCCCAGCCCTTCCTGCTCAAGGCCGAGGTGGACGGGGCTGTGCGCAAGCACATCCCGGACTATCTCCTGGTCACTGACGAGGGGCCTGTGGTCGTGGATGTGAAGCCACTGCACCGGTTGTCCAAGCCGGAGGTGGCCTTCACTTTCGGTTGGACCCGTGAGGTGGTGGAGGTCCGCGGGTGGAGGTACGAGGTCTGGAGCGAGCCACCCGTGACGCAGATGGAGAACATCCGCTTCCTGTCGGGCTACCGCAGAGACTGGCTGTTTGATCGTGGGCTCGTCGACGAGCTCCGAGGCGCTGAGCTCGACGGAGTCTCTCTGCGTCGCGCGGCGGCCAGCTTGCCCAGCCGCCCGGAGGAGCAAGTTCGTTCTGCGGTCTATCACTTGCTGTGGACACGCGAGCTCATGGTGGATCTCGACCAGCCGTTTAGCCCGGCGCACGTGCTCAGGAGGACGGCATGACCAGGGCCGGAGCGCGGGTCGGTGTCGGTACACACTTCCGCTACGACGGGGAGACCGTCGAGGTGGTCGAGATGGCCGCCACCACGGCCGGCAGCGAGGTCGTCCTCAAGGATGGCCAGGGCCGACTCCTGCGTCTGTCCTTGCGGGAACTGCTCTTCTCCGACCGGGCCACTCTCATCCCCGAGGGGCCGGGACCGTCCTCGGACGATGCCGAGGAGATCGCCTCGGTGGTACTGGGGCAGTTGGATGAGGAGCACAGGCGGAAGATCCTGGAGCGGGCCGAGCACATTCGCGAACTCCTCACGGGATATCGGTCCGGCAGTACCGAACTTGCGCGTGAGGGCGAACCGCGAGCTCCGTACACGTCGACGCTGTCGCTGGACGCGCGCTATGCGGCGAAAGCTGCTGAACTCGGAGTCACCGATCGCACCATTCGAAGGTGGGTCGCCGACTATCGCCGACACGGTGAGGCTGGCCTGGTCCAGCGGACAAGTCCCCAGGCACGGCCCTTCGGCAGGGCCGACGATCGATGGGTGGAGACCGCGCTGGAAGTCATGGTCGAGCACACCGGAGAGTCGAAGCCATCACGCAAGATGGTCATAGAGCGGACTCAGGCCCGGGTGATCGCGCGGTTCGGTCCTGACGTCGTACCGCAGCCCAGCCCAGCCAAGCCACGGCCTACCGGGTGCTCACGGAGCTGGAGCGGCGACACCCGCTGTTCCGGCTGAGTACGAAGCGGAACCGAGATATCGCGGATCGGCCGGAGGGCCCGTACGGGAAGCTGCGGCCGACGCGGCCCGGTGAGTATCTGCTGATGGACTCCACCCGCTTGGACGTCTTCGCGTTCGACCCGCTGACGCTGAAGTGGGTTCAGGCCGAGCTGAGTGTCGGGATGGACTGGTACTCCCGCTGCATCACGGGGATCCGGCTTACGCCGGTCTCGACGAAGGCGGTGGATGTCAGCGCGGTGCTGTTCCAGTCGTTTCGGCCGCGGCCGGCGGGGCGGGACTGGCCTCGGCACGCGGTCTGGCCCGAGCACGGCATTCCCCGCACCGTCCTGGTCGACGTCGAGGGCGCCACCGGGCCGGGGCTCGCCTCGCCGCCCCTGGTTCCCGAGACGCTGGTGGTCGACCACGGCAAGGTCTACGTCTCGGAGCACCTGACCAGCGTCTGCCGCCGGATGGGCATCTCCATCCAGCCAGCCCGGCTGCGGACGGGCCGCGACAAGGGGCCGGTCGAGCGCTACTTCCGGACCCTGCGGGAGGGACTGCTGCAGGTGCTGCCCGGCTACAAGGGGCCCGACATCCACTCGCGGGGCGAGAGCCCGGAGGACGACGCGTTCTTCTTCCTCGACGAGCTTGAGGCGATCATCGGGGAGTGGACCGCGGCGGTCTATCACTGCAGGCCGCACTCCAGCCTGGTCGATCCCGGCCTGCCGGGTCTGAGGATGTCCCCGGCGAAGATGTTCGAGCACGGCATGGCCCGCGCCGGCTACATCGAGGTTCCCCGGGATCGCGATCTCGCGTTCGAGTTCCTGCAGACGAAATGGCGCACGGTCCAGCACTACGGGGTCGAGATCGGCCGCCGCCGCTACAGCGGCCCCGGCCTGCCCGAGCCGGGAGTCCGCAGCCCCTACGACAGCCCGATCAAGAACGGCTGGCCATTCCAGGTGGACCCCGACGACATCACCCGGATCTACTTCCGTGATCCGGCCACTCGGGCCTGGCACACACTGGTCTGGGAGCACGCACCGTCGGCCGAGATGCCGCTGAGCGAGGACGCGCTGACGTTCGCCCGGAAGTTGGCGGCCTCGAAGTATCGCTTCCCCGATGACCGGCTTGCCGTCGCTGACTTGTTGGAGCGGTGGAATCTCGGCCTGGGCACCACGATTGCCGAGCGGCGCATGGCCCTGCGGCTCTCGCGAGAACAGGCCGCCATCGAACTTCCGGAGAGTGAGGCGGAAACGGTCGTCTCACTTCCCTCCGTACGCAAAGCCCTCGGCCAGGACGAGCAGACCGCGGAACTGCGGGAGCCCGACGTGGTGACGGAGATGGGGGACGATGACGAGGCTGATCTGGAGGACCTCGCCGGGGAAGACGACTTCTACGCCGATGCCCTGGAGGACGTGTGAATGACGGCAGCGTTCCGCAGCCGGGCAGTCTTGCCTTGTCGCGGAAGGAGGACTTCAAGGCGTTCGCCGAGAGCCCTCGCCGCAGCCGGCCCGACCTGCTGACCCGCAAGCAGCTGAAGTCCCTTCCCACACAGGCACGGGCAGACTACGAACGTCAGCGCCGGCAGTGGCACGCGAACATCGGCCCGGTCAAGACGCCGCAACTGACAGAGCTCCATGAAGACCTTTGGGACATCGTCGACAGCAACGAACAGGATGGCGACAAGGCCAAAGGGGCAGTGGCCGTCGACGCGTTCCCGGGGCTGGGCAAGACGACCTCGGTGCTGGCTTTCGCTCGGGACTTCCACCAGCGGGAGATCGAGGAGTCGGGAGCGTTCACGAGCCAAGGGCACGAGCGGATCCCGGTCTGCCGGGTCGGACTGACCGGGAACACCGGAATGAAGGATCTCAACCGGGCCATGCTGGAGTTCTTCGGTCACCCCGGACAGATGCGGGGGACCATCGCCCAGTTCGGACGGCGGGTGCTGGACTGCGTGCTGTCCTGTGCTGTCCGCCTGGTGGTTCTGGACGATCTGCACTTCTTGAAATGGGGGCAGAAGAGCGGCATCGAGGTGAGCAACCACCTGAAGTGGATCGCCAACGAGTTCCCGGTGACGTTGCTGATGGTGGGGGTCGAGCTCGCGAAGAAGGGCCTGTTCGGCGAGGGAACGAACGGGCGCGACACAGCTCTGGCCCAGACCGGCCGCCGCACCACCCGCCTCGGACTTCGTCCGTTCACCATCGATACGGAGGCCGGGCGCCGGGAATGGCGGCAGATGCTCCTGGCCCTCGAACAGCGCGTCGTGCTCACCGACAAGCACCCCGGCATGCTCGCCGACGATCTGTCGGACTACCTCTTCGCCCGCAGCACCGGACACATCGGCTCGCTGATGACGCTGATCAACCGCAGTTGCCAGCGGGCGGTCCGCACCGGCGCCGAATGTCTTGACCAGGAGCTCATGGACCGGGTGAAGAACGACGAGGCGTCCGAGGCTGCCCGCCTCGAACTTCAGGCCGCGCTGGAGAAGAAGCGGCTGACCAGCCGTCCACGGCCCCGGAGCCGACGACCCGCATGAGAACGCCGGTCCGCACCTTGCCGATCCGCCTGCCTCCACTGCCCGGCGAGGCCCTGGACTCATGGCTGGAGGCGACAGCCAGACGGATGGACACCGCGCTCGGTGACGTCATGCTGCACTTCGGCTTCCCGGTCCGGCACCGGGCCGGGAACCAGTTCCGGGGCATCCCGGCAGACTGGACGATCTTCCTCGACGAGCGATTGGCCGCCGCTGTCGCACACGCCACCGGCGCGGTCCCGGAGGCCGTCACCGCGATGACCCTGGCGCACTATGACGGACGGGCCCTGCAGCTGAGTTCCGGAGGCCGGGCTGTGACACGGCATGTCCTTTGGGGACGCGGAAGCGGATCCCGGTTCTGCCCGGACTGCCTCCACTCCAGCGATGGGCGCTGGCAACTGTCCTGGCGGCTCGGTTTCTCGTTCGCCTGCACCCGGCACCGCCGCCTGCTGGCGGACCGCTGCCCGCACTGCGGACGGGTCCCACGGCAGCGGCCCCGTTCCGGCCGGTCCGTTCCCTGGCCTGAACTCTGCGGCAATCCGCCGATCCGCCCCGGCGGTCCGATCACGGCGGGCTGCGGCACCGACCTGACCCGTGCTTCGACGCTTCTTCTCCCCCCTGGCCACCCGGTTCTCATGGCACAGGACCGGATATCCGAGATCATCGACGAGGCCACGGCTGCCTTCGGTCCCTACCGGACCTCTCCCCAGCCGGCATCGGCGGTGCTGGCGGACATCCGGGCCCTGGGCATCCGCGTCCTGAGCGACCTGCCGGCAGCTGTCCTACGGGAACAGATCCCGACTGACATCGCCGAAGCACACCTCAGCACCGATCCGGCCTCCCCGCACACCGGACAGGCGACGGAACGTCCGGGGTTCATGGCCCCGCCCCGAGCCGCGGACACCGCCGTCGCGGTCACCGTGGCCCTGAGCATCCTGGAGCAACCAGGAATCCAACCGGCCGGCGAGGCCCTGCGGGACCTGCTGGAAGCAGTACGCGAGGAACTCGCGCAGATCTCCGCGACCAGCATCGACAGCTGGGGCGCCGGGGGATCAGCCCGGTGCTGCAGTCCGTGCACCTGGCCGCCCTCGCCCCTTCCCTCCGCCCCAGCGAATACGTCCGCTACCGCATCACGACCGAGACTCCCCGCCGACCGACCAGGACCACGCAAGACATCGAGCAGCGAGCCAGGAAGATCCCCACGATGTTCTGGCCGCCCTGGACGATCGGGCTCTCACCACCCGAAGGAATCCACGCGCGGGCTCTGGCCCCCGTTCTCGCCGCCCTGCTGCTGATCCCCGACAGCCGCACATCCCTGGACCAGGCAGCCGGCCTGATCGGCAACGCCATCGACGGCATCGAGGTGTCACGACTCCTCCAGGAACTCGACGACCTTCCGCAATGGCCGGGCATCGCCACTGCCCTGGACCGGCTCGTCGACTACCTCGATACCAACAGCACCCCATCGACTACGGCCGGCGCCGATTCCTGGACTACACCGGCCTGCTTCCTCATGACCGCTGGCTGGAGATCTGCCGCCGCACGGGAACACCACCGGGAACCGGACGGCGCGAACGCATCGCCCGCAGCCAGCTCTTCCAACGTCTCAGCGGCCTGCCCGCCGAGTCTCTCCCCGACGACCTGGGCGGGCTCGACAGCGCAGAGTTCCGGGCGACGTCCTTGCGGTTCACCGCGCTTCAGACCCCCGAACTCGCGCACGCCCTCCAGCAGGAAGCCCTCAACTTCCTGGCCTCACACCACATCCACGACGAGCCCGTGACCTGGCAGCCTCCCGCCACCTTGCTGGCAGGACTCTCCCTTCCCGGCCCCGACCCGGCGCGCGTCGACCTACCCCGCCTGCACCAGCTCGTCCGCGAACGCCAGCACCCCGTTCAGCACGCCGCCCAGGTCCTGGGCACGACCGTCGAGGCCGTCCGGCATGTTCTCGACGAACACCCAGCCCCCGCACCCCCGCTGACAAAGAACGCCGCCAGAGCCACCGGCCGCATCCGGCAGCAAGCCCGGCAAGCCATTCCGGCACAGGGCTTCACCCGGCTCTACCTCGACGAACACCGGTCCCTCCAGCAGATCGCCACCCTCACCGGCTTCTCCCGCAGCGTGCTGACCGGCCTCGCCAAGGACTACGGCATCCCGCTCCGCGAGGGCCCCAAGGACTACAAGCGCCGCGGCACCGTCGAACGGGACTGGCTCATCGAGCAGTACGTCCACCGCTGCCGGACCCTGCCCGACCTCGCCCGAGAAGCCGGCATGAGCACCGCGAACATGGCCCGCTGATCCCACACCCACAACATCCCACTCCGGCCGCGAGGCGGAGCCAGCCACCAGACCGCCCTCCGCACCGCCGACGAAGCCGAGACTCTCCCCGCTATCCTCCGCAAAGCACTGACCAGCCCATATGCACGCCAGCGGCTCTCGCGCTTCCTAGCAGCGCGGTCCTATCCCACCCTCACCGATGCAGCCCGAGACCTCGGCATCCACCAGTCGACCCTGGTGATCCAAATCAACCGCCTCGAAGCGGACCTCGGAGAGCCGCTGTTTGAACGCGCGGAACGCGGCCGGGCCATGAAGCTGACTCCCTTCGGTGAGAAGGTCATCGCGGCCATCCGCACCATGCCCGGCCGGTACACGAGTCAGACCTGATCTCAAGGGTCATCAGCCTGAACTATGAGCCTGTGTTGTCCACATGAAGCACTACGACTTCTTAGCCCGAGTAATCTGACGCCATGGTGGACGTGGGGGTCGGCGAGTTGCGACGGAGCCGTGATCGGCTCGCCAAGCAGGGAGAAGCCGCCGAGCAAGCAGGCGACGAAGCGATCGGCGGTCTGCTGCTCTTCTACGCTGCCGAGTGTGGGCTGAAGGCCGAGGTGCTGCGTTGGGTTCTTGGTCGCGAGGACACCTCGGCTTTGCCCGATGACCTGCGGAGCCACAATCTACGTCGCCTGGCCAAGGCGCTGAGGCTCCAAGACCCGGGGCCCGGACCGGACCCATTGCGATGCCACCGGCATAAGGGTGGCACCTGGATCGAGGGCCACCAGCTTCATGAGGCATGGCGCTATGGTGCAGAGCTACGTGCCGATGATCAGAAGGCGGCTTTGGAAGTTCTAAGGGGACTGGTGAAGGAAGCCAGGAAGGGATCTTGAGCGGTATGACTGGCAAGCTCTTCACCTGGGTTGACGTCGATGCTCAGCTGGCAGAGGCAGCTGTTGATGGCCAGTGGCCACAGTGGTTGCTGGAGGTCGACGCTTGGTGGGATGGGTTGGAGCTGACGGTTCTCCCGGGAACCGATACTGCTGTGGTTCAGGTGTGGCTGGACAGCCAGTTCGGTCTGGGATCAGCCGTCGAACATGAGGGATCCCTGGAACTTGCCCTTGACCGCCCATCGTCCCAAACTTCTAAGTCGCTGCCTGTGATTCTGGTCGAGTCGACCGAATCCAGTACTGTTCCACGTCGTCCGAAGCTCAGTGAGCGCCGTGTCACCTCAGCTCTGAGTGACGCGCTTCCGCGCCCGGCGAGCTCGCAGTTCGAGGGCGATAGGCAGCTGATTGCCTTTCACTCCTTCAAAGGTGGCGTAGGGCGTACGCTGCATGCGGTGGCGCTGGCTGACCGTCTAGCCGCGCAGGGGCAGCATGTCCTCCTCATTGATGCGGATTTGGAGGCGCCAGGCATCACCTGGATGTATCAGGCGCAGGGTGGCCGATGCGACATTGCGTACGAGGATGTCCTGGCCCTTCTTCATTCCTCGCAGCAGGGCGATCCGACTCAGGCGGTGGAGATTGCCGCCGCGTACCTTCCGAATCAGGGAGTCTCGCGGTACCCCGGGAAGGGCCGTGTGACGGTCCTTCCGGCCAGTCGGCGCACGCGGCTCGGACCGCCCCGGATCGGACCAGCTGACCTGCTGACTGAGGACCGCTCTCCGTATTTCCTCAGCGAATCCCTAGTAGCCCTCGCTGTCGCTGCTGAGGCTGACACCGTCGTTCTGGACCTCCGGGCCGGGGCCTCGGAGTTGGCCGCACCGGTCCTGCTGGACCCTCGGGTGATGCGGGTTTTCGTCACAACGATTAGTAGCCAATCCCTCCAAGGAACCGAGACCATGATCCGGCAGCTGGGGGCACAGTCTCCCGCAGTGGCGGGGATGGACCCTGCTCCTGGTGCGATCGTGACGCAGTATCGGCTTGACGTCCACGACAGCCATGCCGAGGAGGCGCGGAGGGGTCTTGCGGGTGCGCTGTCGTCCACGATCGACCTCGTGGGCGCGGCTGCAAATGAGTGCGCACCGGAGGATCTTGCAGTAGACGAGCAGGTGTTGACTGAGCCGGTTCTGAGCCCGTTCCGCGAGGAATTGTTGGCGCTTCCGCAAAGTTGGGACGCAGTGGTGGAGGTCGTCCGGCGCTGTGGTCTTCCTGGCCTGCTTGCTGAATTCGCCCCAAGCGTGGCATCAAAGGTAGCTACCGGTCCTGAGGAACCAACCACGCTGGACGATCGCCGGCGGGCCCTAGAGGGCACCGCACGCCAGCTTGTTTTTGCTGAGCAGCGCGGTATGGACTCCGGACTCGGGTTTCTTACTACCGAGCCGGTTCGCCGACTAATCGCGGATCACAGCACCGACCTTCCAGTAACGGTTGTGGTCGGTGCGAAGGGTGCGGGTAAGACATTCACGTTCGCCAGGATGTGTGCCGCAGGAACTTGGGAAGCATTTGCCCAAGAGAACGGTCAGGATGTTGAGCGGGCCGCGCTGGTAATCCCCGTTCTGGATCCGGTCAACATCGCTGAGCCACATGCGGACGCGATGTCGCCCCAGAAGCTCAGAGATCAGGCGGCAGGCGGGTCCGGTATTACTGCAGACGAGATCCGCAGCCATCTCAATGCAGGCATCCGGGACGAGCGTTCTGAAGACCCGGAGTTCTGGAGGAAGCACTGGCTGGAGTGCCTGGCCTTGTCGGCAGGTGCCGAACAGGGGCGATCTGCAGAAGAATTTCTGATCGAGCGAACGTTGGACGCGTCTGGATCCTGCCTCTTCGTCATTGATGGCTTGGAGGATTGGCTGGAGTCGCTGGATACGGAACCGAGGAGAATCGCGCTTCGGACTCTGTTGATCGAGGTACCAGCCTGGCTCCGCCGGCTTAGGAGTCGCTCAGTCGGCCTCGTGGTCTTCGTACGCCAGGACTTGGTTCGCGCGGCGATCAGACAGAATCTCGGCCAATTCCTCAACCGCTATGGCCCCTACGAGCTGCGCTGGGACACTGAGGACGCCCTCCGACTCTCACTCTGGGTGGCGACGAATGCCGAGGCGGTGGTGACCCCGGACTTGCCGATCGCCGACATGGGCTACGACGAGATTGTCCACGCGCTCCTTCCCCTCTGGGGGGCGAAACTCGGGACTGCTAGCTCACGCGAGGCATGGAGCGAGCGGTGGGTCCCCGCAGCCCTCGCGGACTTCAACGAGCAGATCCAGGCCCGTGATGTCGTCCGATTCCTCTGTGAGGCAGCGGACGCATCTGTGGGAGATGGACGCTGGCCAGACAGACTGTTGACCCCGTCGGCCATGCGTCACGCTCTGGGCGCTTGTAGCCGTGCGAAGGTGGAGGAGATCAATCAGGAGAATCCACGCCTCGGAAAGCTCCTGCGTGACATGTCGACCTTCTCGGACTCCGTGAAGATGCCTTTCGACGCGGCAGATTTGAAGCTCACGGCAGACGATATTGAGGCTCTTGAGCAGTGGGGCGCGCTGGCAAGAGATGCCGACGGACGCTACCGAATGCCTGAGATCTACCGCCATGCACTTGGTTTCCGTACCCAAGGCAGGGCACGCGTGGTCCGCAGTCTGTAAGACTGGGCGTGTAGGGCCGTCAACTCAACAGCGGGGGTCGGATCTAAGTCAGATCCGACCCCCGCTGAGATCTGCAGGTCGCGTCCACCCGACCTTTCGGTCCTGCGGAGCCTTCTTGGCATCATCGCGGCATGACCCCGACCCTTCCCCGCACCGTCCGAGCCGTCGACACCGCTCAGCTCCTGGACCTGGCCCAGGAGGCCGCCATGCATGGCTTCAGCCAGCGGCTTCCGGTCGACTGGCTACGAGATCACCTCGCTGCAGAGGCGACGCACTACCTGTTCCCGACGCTCGTGCAGCGGCTCACGCACCGTCCCGAGGTGCCGCTGCAGTGGAGGTGCCAGCAACTGCTGACCGTCAGCACCGGCGAACAGATCTGGGGTCTCATCGACGTCCTTCCCGAGACCTTCGACAAGATCCCGGAGACCTTGGACACGGCGTCTAAGAAGGACATCGTCAACCGCATTGAGCAAGCAGTGAAGGTGCGGGAGTGGATGGAACGGATGGCTGTCGATTCAGGTTCGTGACGCTCCGGCCAGCGCTGTCGGCGTGCCCCTGAGAGTGCACCACGGAATACAGAGCGTTGGGTGAGATGGGGCCGGGCTGACAGGCTGCATTCGTGGCCCTCGACGATGCCTGGACGCCGGTTGGGCCGAAACCACCCCCGAGCAGACCAGGGAGGCTGCCGTTTTCCGGTGCTGGCGGCCTCGGGACCGGCCCCATCTCGCCGCACTCTAAGCGCAGGGTCTGACAATTCAGACCGGACAGCACGTTCAGGTGGTCGACAATGAGCGCATGGACGTCGCTGAGTTGCTCGAAGTAGCTTCCCTGCTGGTTCCGGAAGAGGCCGCCACCGAGAACGACATCACGGTGCGAGACATCTGGGACTACCTCGTCCACGACGAGTGGGAGATTGCCCTGGGCCTGCTGGAGGAGCTCGGGGACGCTCGCTCGCTCCCTCTGGCGTTCTGGGAGCAGCTCGCTGAAGCGGCTGAGCAGCTCCGGCTGGAGCGGAGCGCGACGTGGTGCCATTGGCGATGCTCCGAGATCCGCAACGGTGTGATCCGGGCGGATCTGACTCTCGGCCCTGCCGCCGAGGCCCGACGCACGACGCCAATCTCCGGTGCCGGTGTTCTGCGGCCCATGTGGGACATCGGACTTTTCTCACCCACCGGCGGACGCGCGGTCAGCATCGCTGGGCTCTGGGTTGAGAACATGCCCATGCTGGAGCCCGGCGGGCGAGCCACGGTTCGCCTTGTGCCCCTCACTCCCTCCCACTGGACGCACGTCCAGCCCGGCCAGCAGATCACCATGCACGAGGACCGAGCCGTGGCCGGCACCGCAGTCATCCTGGAGGTTTGCCGCCCCGCCGGCGCGATGACATGAGCCGCTGGCGCACGTATCTCCGTACGTGGTGGTGCACTCAGACCGGGTGCGCGGATATGCGGTGCAGCCGGCTGGACAGTCTGAGGAAATGACACCGATCTGAGACAGCCGCCTGCCGACACGTCGTGAGACTGGAGGGGAACGTCCAGGTCATAGCGTCGGCGCATGACATCGAAAGTGAGAACCTACACCGCCCGCCCGGGGGACACTGGGTTCGGCGGTGGGTGAAATGGGTTCGGCGGTGGGTGAAATGGAGTCGACGGGGGTCGGGGGACGGCGTTGGATCGGGGTATGACCTCATCCTTCGAAGCTCTGCTGCCGTCCACCGAGCGGGCGTTGCTGCATCGTGTCGCCGTCGCCCAGGCCGAGGGGCGGGCGCCGTCACTGGTCGGGGCCGTGGCCCGGGACGGGCGGACCGTGTGGTCCGGCTCGCGGAGCTGTGTGGACGGGCATGCGCCGGACGATGACACGCAGTACCGCATCGGCTCGATCACCAAGGTGTTCACCGCCGTCCTCGTCATGCGGCTGCGCGACGAGGGGCTGCTCGATCTGGCCGACCCGCTGGAGAAGCACCTTCCGGAGACGGGGGTCGGAGAGGTCACCGTCGCCCAACTCCTCGGCCACGGCGCGGGACTGGCCGCCGAGTCGCCCGCGCCCTGGTGGGAGCGGACCCCGGGGACCGAGCGCCCCACGCTCGGCGACGTGCTGGGCGACAAGCCGCTGCTGCACCCCTCCGGGCGTGGCCACCACTACTCCAACCCCGGCTACACGCTGCTCGGTTCGCTGGTCGAGGCGGTCCGCGGGGTGTCGTGGGAGGAGGCGCTGCGCACCGAGATCCTGGAGCCGCTGGGGCTGACCCGGACGACGGCGCAGCCGGTCGCCCCGCACGCCGGCGGCTGGGCCGTACACCCCTGGGCCGATGTCATGCTGCCGGAACCCGCCCAGGACCTGGGGCTGATGGCCCCGGCCGGCCAGCTCTGGTCGACGGCAGCGGACCTGTGCCGGTTCGCCGTCTTCCTCGCCGAGGGGGACGACCGGGTGCTCGGCGCCGCCTCGGTCGCCGAGATGCGCACGCCCGCCGTGCCGCCGGCAGCGGGGGACTGGGAGGGCGGCTACGGCCTGGGCGTGCAGCTGCTGCGCCGGGACGGGCGGACCTACATCGGCCACACGGGCTCGCTGCCCGGCTTCGTGGCCTGCCTGTGGGTGAGCGTCGAGGACGGCGTCGCGGCGGTCGCGCTCGCCAACGCCACCTCGGGCCCGATGGTCGGGACGGTCGCCGCCGATCTCGTCAGGATCGTGGCCGAGGCGGAGCCGCGGATCCCCGAGCCGTGGAGGCCCCTGCCGGAGGTGGACCAGGAGCTGCTCGCGCTGACCGGCCCCTGGTACTGGGGCACGTACGCCTACGGGCTGCGCCTGGAGAGGGACGGCGGCGTGACCCTGGAGCCGCTGCGCGGCGCCGGACGCCGGGCCCGGTTCCGGGCGTTGCCGGGTGGCGGCTGGGTCGGCCTGAACGGCTACTACGCGGGTGAGACCCTCAGGGCGGTGCGCCGCGGCGACGGTTCGGTGAGCCATCTGGACCTGGGCTCGTTCGTCTTCACCCGGGAGCCGTACGAGCCGGGCGACGCCGTGCCGGGCGGGGTGGACGAGGAGGGCTGGCGCGGCCTGTGAGCCGCTGTTTCACGTGAAACGGGGCCGCAGGGGCGGGACTGTGCCGCGCTCCCGCTCCCGCGCCCCGTTCGCGTCTGTGTGGGTCCTCAGAGCGCCATCTTGAAGCCGACGTGGGAGGCGGTGAAGCCGAGCCGGGTGTAGAAGCGGTGGGCGTCGGTACGGGAGGCGTCGGAGGTCAGCTGCACCAACTGGCAGCCCAGACGGCGGGACTCCTCGATCGCCCACTCCATGAGCTGGGTTCCGAGCCCGTTGCCCCGCTCGCTTTCGTGGACCCGGACGGCCTCGATGATCGAGCGGGTCGCGCCCTTGCGGGACAGCCCGGGGATGACCGTCAGCTGCATGGTGCCGACCACGTTGCCGGCGCGGACGGCGACGACCAGGTGCTGGTTCGGATCCTGCTCGAGCCGGTCGAAGGCCTCCTCGTACGGGCTGAGGTCGTCGGGGGACTCGCGCTGCTCACCGAGCGGGTCGTGGGCGAGCATCGCCACGACGGCCGGGATGTCCTCGCGCTGGGCGGGCCGTATCTCAAGATCGCTCATGAGCGCAGGCTACGCCTCGACCGGCGCGGGGTCGCCAGGGGCTCGGAGTGCCTCGACGGCCCGTACCAGAGGGGCCAGTTCGGGGTCCTCGGCGGCCGTGTCCAGCGCCTCGCGCAGCGCCGCGTCGTTGGTGGGCCGGGCCTCTTCCAGGAGCGCGCGGCCGGCGTCGGTCACGTCGGTGTAGATGCCCCGGCGGTCGGTCGCGCAGATGTAGCGGGTGAGCAGACCGCGGTCCTCCAGACGGCCCACGAGCCGGGTGGTGGCGCTCTGGCTCAGGACGACGGCGTCCGCGACCTGCTTCATCTGGAGGTGGCCGCCCGGGCCCGCGTGCTGGCGGCCGAGCACGTTGAGCAGGGAGTACTCGCGCAGGCTCAGCCCGTGCCCCGCCTCCAGAGCGCGCTCGACGTGGGACTCGATCCTGCCGTGGAGCAGCGAGAGGGCACACCAGCTCTGGGCGAGGGCGGTGAGCGCGGGGTCGGTCGCGGTCATGAAGGTCTCCTGAGTCGGCAGCGGCCTCTCCCAGAGTAGACGAACCGCAATAGTCGGCGTCTGCAAGCATCGGGCCATGTGGTCGGAGCGCCTCGGTGCCCTGGCGGCGCCCGGGCCCTCAGCCCGCTGCGACCGTCAGCGGGGCGAACCGGCGGCTCCAGTCGCCGGGAAGCGCGGGGACGCCGCGCGTCATGACCGCGTTGAATGCGATGGAGCCCAGACCGTTCGCCTTGAGCCAGGCCAGCAGGGTCTCGTGGCGGACGTCGACGTCGGTGCGCAGCGGGCGGTCCGTGCCCTCGGCCAGGGCGGCGACCAGGGCCTGCGCGGAGGCCGTGTCGCGGGCGACGAGCGGACCGATCACATGGGTGTCCATGTTGGGCCAGGCGGCGGCGTAGCCGGTGATCTCGCCGTGCTCCTCCACCACCTCGAGCCGGTCGGCGAAGGCCGGCAGCCGGGTGATCATGTGCGTCCGGTCCCGGCCGAAGACCTCTCCGTCCAGGCGCAGGATCGCCGGCAGGTCCTCTGCCGTGGCCGGCCGGGTGGCGATCGCGGGGGCCGCCTCCGCGCCGGTGAAGCGGCCCTTGACCATCTCGGCGCGGCCGGTGACGGAGAAGCCGAGCTCCTCGTACAGAGGCTTTCCGTTCGGAGTGGCGTGCAGGGTGAGCGGGGTGTCGCCGGTCTCCGCCAGGACATGGCGCATCAGCCGGCGGCCGACGCCCCGGCGGGCGTAGCGCTCGGCGACCAGCACCATGCCGATGGCCGCGAGTCCGGGGCCGTACGAGGTGAGCACGCAGGCCGTGACGAGCCCCTTGCCCTCCGGGTCGTCGATGCCGTAGCCGGTGCCCCCGGCCAGCAGCAGGCTCCACTTGTGTTCCTCACGCGGCCAGCCGCGGTCCTCGGAGAGATCGGCGCACAGAGTCAGGTCGTCGAGGTCGAGACGCCTGATGGGGAGTTCGTCGAGGGAGGCGTGCGGGGGGAGCGGAGTCGGCATGGAGGTCAGGCTGACGGACTCGGTGATCGTCCGTCCACTGCTTTACCTGAGCGCCCGTCCACCGCCCCACCGGAACGCCCGTCCACGGCCTTGCCGGAACCGTCCGAACGGGCCGAACGGGCCGAGAGCCGCAGCCGCCGGCCCCGGCGCGTCAGCCCCCAGGGCTTCAGTACGGAGACGGCCGTCATGAACAGGTACGCCGACGTGGACACGCTCGGCGCGGCGACCAGGCTGATGTCCGGGACCCCGGCGGCGGCCGCATGGGCGATCTCCGGACGCAGCGCGAACACGGTCGCTGCCGCGGTGCCCAGCGTGATCCAGAACTTGATCCAGACCCAGCGGTGCCGAGCGAGCCCCCACGGTGTGCCCAGCGAGAGCAGCACCCCGCTGCCGAAGGCCGTGAGGGCGACGGGGACGAGGAGCCAGTCGGCGAAGACCTTCATGGCCCGGTACGCGGCCTCCGTCAGCGACGGGTCCGCCGTCGCGTACGCGGTGATGCCGAGCGCCAGCAGTCCCACGGAGAGGCCGAGCCAGCTCACGGAGACGGCGACATGGACGACGAGAAGTGCCCGCCGGACGGGCCGCTGGAGTGGTTTCACGTGAAACACCGTGCCGTCGGCACCCGTCGCCCCGCGTCTGACAGCCGGAGTAACCCCGCGTACGAGCCGAGGAGTACGAGCCACGGGGTACGAGCCGGGGAGTATGAGGCCGTTGCCTTCTCCGGCGACGGGGTGAAAGGGCGCAGCCTAGTCCGATCCGAGGAGGAAATGGGCGGGAATTCCACTCTCTGTCCCAACCCGCTACAGGAACTGCCATGCTGCGCCCATGACCGAGACCGCGGAGCCGCGGATACCTCCTGCGTCCGCACAGGATCCCTCACCCGACGCACTCCTCGTCCGGCGGACGCTCGCCGAGATCGCCCCCGTCGCCGACAAGGTCACCGGGTACTTCTACGCCCTGCTGTTCATCCACCACCCGGAACTGCGCGGCCTGTTCCCTGCCGCGATGGACACCCAGCGGGACCGTCTCCTCAAGGCCCTGCTCACCGCCGCCGAGCACATGGACGACCCCGACGTGCTCGGTCCCTACCTCAAGAACCTGGGCCGCGGCCACCGCAAGTACGGGACCGCGGCCGGTCACTATCCGGCGGTCGGCGAGGCGCTGATCGGGGCGCTGGTCCGGTACGCCTCCACCTGGGACCAGGAGACCCAGGCCGCCTGGGTCCGCACGTACACGACGATCTCGCAGATCATGATCGACGCGGCGGCCGAGGACGAGACGCAGCGGCCGCCCTGGTGGCACGCCGAGGTCGTCTCGCACGATCTGCGCACCCCCGACATCGCCGTGGTCACCCTGCGCCCGGACCAGCCGTACCCGTTCCTCGCCGGCCAGTACACAATGCTGGAGACTCCCTGGTGGCCCCGGGTCTGGCGGCACTACTCCTTCGCCTCAGCGCCCCGCCCCGACGGGCTGCTCTCCCTGCATGTGAAGGCCGTCCCGGCCGGCTGGGTCTCCAGCGCCCTGGTCCACCGTGCCCGCCCCGGCGACGTGCTGCGGCTCGGGCCGCCGGCCGGCTCGATGACCGTCGACCACTCGACCCACAACGGGCTGCTCTGTCTCGGCGGAGGCACCGGCATCGCGCCCATCAAGGCGCTCGTCGAGGACGTAGCGGAACACGGCGACCGCCGCCCCGTCGAGGTGTTCTACGGGGCGCGCAGCGATCAGGACCTGTACGACATCGACACGATGCTGCGGCTCCAGAAGACCTTCCCCTGGCTCAACGTCCGCCCGGTCACCGAGCAGCAGGGCCGTCTGCCCGAGGCCGTTTGCCGGTACGGCCCCTGGGCCGAGTACGACGCCTACCTCTCCGGACCGCTCGCCATGATCCGCAGCGGCGTCGACGTCCTGCCCGGCGTGGGCATCCCGGCGGACCGCATCCGCCACGACTTCCCCGCGGAACTGGCCGGCACGCCCTGACACCGGCCGGCGGGGCTCAGCCCAGGTCGGGTGCGTGCATCGCGCGGACCCCCTCGATATTGCCGTCCAGATAGTGCCGCAGTGAGAGCGGCACCAGGTGGACCGCGGCGATGCCGACGCGGCTGAACGGCACCCGGACGATCTCGTACTCGCCCACCGGCTCGTCGACTTCGGGGCCGTGCCGCTGTGTCGGGTCCATCGACTCGAGGCGGCAGACGAAGAAATGCTGCACCTTCACGCCGGAGACGCCGCCGTCGGAGCCGATGTGCTCGATCGTGTCGACGAAGCAGGGCACCACGTCCGTGATCTTCGCGCCGAGTTCTTCGTCCACCTCGCGGTGGAGGGCCTCGACGACGGTGGAGTCGGAGGGCTCCACGCCGCCGCCGGGCGTGAGCCAGTAGGGATCGATCCCCGGCTTGGTGCGCTTGATGAGGATCAGATCGTTTCCGTCGAGCAGGATGGCGCGTGCGGTGCGCTTGACCACGGGTCGTTCGGTCATGTGAGGAAAATGGCCCGGCGCCGCCCTCCTGAAACGCCCGGGGCTCACCAGTCCCCGGCTGCCCGCAGCAGACACTCGTGGGCCCGCGCGATGTGCGGCAGGGCCAGCGTCCCCGTCCGCACCACGAGGAAGTACGTCCGCAGCGGCGGGACCGGCGGATCCAGCAGCGCCACCAGCTCGCCCGTCTCCAGGGCGTCCCGGCACAGATACCGCGGCAGCACCGCCAGTCCCGCCCCGGCCGCCGCGGACCGCAGCACGGCGCGCAGATCCGGGACGATCACCGCGGCGGAGGCGGCCGGCTTGCTCTCGAAGACGGCCGACCAGTAACGGGCCACGAACGGCAGCGACTCGTGCACCTCCACCACCGGGAGCTGTTCCAGGACCACCGCGCCCTCGTGCAGCGGCACCTCGGGCCCCAGCCGGGCGGCCCAGCGCGGTGCGGCGACCAGGACGTGTTCCTCGTCGCAGAGCGGCGTCGCGGCGAGCAGCCCGCCGCGCGGCCGGGCCGTGGCGACGGCGAGGTCGTGATGCCCGGCGGCCAGCCCTTCGAGGGTCTCCTCCGTGTTGCCGAGCAGCGAGGTACGGATGGTCAGGCCCTGCGAGACCAGCGGGGTGAGCGCGGGCAGGGCGCGCGCCGAGACGAACTCCGGCGGCCCTGCGAGTTGCAGGGTGCGCGCCCCGCTCTCCTCGTCGAGCCCGGTCTCCACGATCTCCACGAGCGCGTCCAGATGCGGGGCGGCCCGGTGGGCGAGCTCGTCGCCGATGGTCGTGGGGGTGACGCCGCGGGCCTGGCGCAGGAACAGCGGCCGGCCCAGCTGCCGCTCCAGCGTGCGGATCTGACTGGTGACGGCCGGCTGGGAGAGGCCGAGGAGGGCTGCGGCGCGGGTGAAGGAGCCGGCCCGGTGCACCGTGACGAACGTGCGCAGCAGGGCGAGATCCATGTCCGCCCCTCTCCGGCCGTCGCCTGACCGTCCAACTATAAATAAGTCGATAGGTCTCTGTCGCTACCGTGATTGGACACTGACGCAGAGTCAACTAGCCTTGTACGCGCGGGTTCTCCGCGCGTGGAGCCGGGTGCTCCGAGCCACGAGGGGGGAGGCTCGGAGCACCCAGTTCCGGCATGTCCCAGCCGGAACGGGCTCCGAACGGGCTCCGAACGGGCCCCGAACGGGCCCCGAACGGGCCCCGAACAGGTCCGGAACGGGTCACGGCCGACGCCTCAGCCGACGGCCTTGTCGAGCGCGCGCAGCACGTCCTCGATCAGATCCTCCGGATCCTCCGCGCCCACCGAGAAGCGGACGAAGCCCTCCGGCACCGCGTCGCCGCCCCACCGACCGCGCCGCTCCGCCGTGGACCGCACCCCGCCGAAGCTGGTCGCGTCGTCCACCAGCCGCAGCCCGTCCAGGAACCGCTCGGCCCACTCCTTGTCCGGCAGCACGAACGACACCACCGGCCCGAACCGCCGCATCTGCGTCGCCGCCAGCGCGTGCGAGGGGTCCCCCGGCAGCCCCGGATACCGCAGTCCGCTGACCTCCGACCGCCCCGCGAGCGTCTGCGCGAGCGTCAGCGCGGTCGCGCACTGCCGGTCGATCCGCAGCCGCAGCGTCGCCAGCGAACGGTGCGCCAGCCAGGCCTCCATGGGCCCCGGGATCGCCCCGACGATCTTGCGCCAGCGCCGTACCTGCGCCGCCAGTCCGGGATCGCGGCAGGTCACATGCCCGAGCAGGATGTCGCCGTGGCCGGTCATGCCCTTGGTGTCGCTGGCCACCGAGAAGTCCGCGCCCAGCTCCAGCGGCCGCTGGCCCAGCGGGGTGGCCAGCGTGTTGTCGACGGCCACGAGCGCCCCGCCCTCGTGGGCCGCGCGCACCAGTCGCCGTACGTCGCACACGTCCAGCCCTGGGTTCGAGGGCGTCTCGATCCACAGCAGCCGCGCCCCGTCCAGGACCTCCAGCTGGGCGTCGCCGCCGGTGGGCGCGGTGCGGACCTCGATCCCGTACGCCGTCATCTGCTCGCGCAGCAGGGGCAGGGCCTGGTAGCCGTCGCTCGGCAGCACCGCGATGTCGCCGGACTTCAGCTGGGACAGCAGCACGGCAGAGATGGCGGCCATGCCGGAGGCGAAGACGATCGTCTCGACGCTCTCCCCCGGCGCCTCGAGCTCGCCGATCGCCCGCTCCAGATGGGTCCAGGTCGGGTTCTCGTCGCGGCCGTACGTGTACGGGCCGGTCGGCTCGCCGGGCAGGTGGAAGTGGGCGGCGAAGACCGGACCGGGCAGGGTCGGCTCGTACTTCACCGGCTCCGGCAGCCCGGCCCGCACCGCCCGCGTCCCCTCGCCGTATCCGGCCGGCGCCTCGGACTCGGACCGTGCCTCGGATTCAGCCTGCGCCTCGGATCCGGCCCCGTCGCGGTTTCCCTCCATGCGGCTCAGTCCTTGCCGTCGGGGAGCACCACGTTCAGCGCCCACGACACGACCGAAATGATCAGGCCACCGAGCACGGCGGTCCAGAAGCCCTCGACATGGAAGGACAGGTCCAGCTGGTCCGCCAACCACGAGGTCAGCAGCAGCATCAGGGCGTTGATCACGAGAGTGATCAGGCCCAGGGTCAGCAGGAACAGCGGCAGCGAGAGCAGGCTCACGAGCGGCTTCACCAGGAAGTTGACCAGGCCGAACACCAGGGCGACGAGGAGCAGGGTGCCTATCTTCCGGCCGGTGCTCGATCCCGTCAGGGTGATGTCGTGGAGCAGCCAGGTCGCGACGGCGAGGGCGCCCGCGTTCGCGAGCGTCTTGACTACGAAATTCTTCATGTGTCTGATCGTGGCAGACACGATCGCGCCAAGGCAGGGGTGGACGGACGAACGATGAAGGCATTCCGAATGGACGAGCTGGAGGCGGAGCGCCGCGCCAACGACGGCGCGTACCTCCAGTTCCTTCGTGAGCGGAACATGTCCGCCGGGCTCTACGCGCTGGACGCGGGCGAGCTCGATCCGCAGAGCCCGCACACCGAGGACGAGATCTACTTCGTCGTCAGCGGACGCGCCTCGATCACGGTGGGGTCGGAGACCACGCAGGTGGGGCGGGGCAGTGTCGTCTATGTGCCGGCCGGTGTGCCGCACAAGTTCCACCACATCACCGAGGACCTGCGGGTCATGGTGGTGTTCTCGCCACCGGAGAGCTGACCCGAGTCGGACCGAGTCGAGCCGGACTCGGGCCGGCCGGCCCGACTCGGACCGACCCGAGTCCCAGGGTTCCCTAGGGGTCGGATCAGGGGAGAGCAAGGGCCGCGAGGCCCCCGCCGCACCCCTGGTCGCCCCTAGCATCGGTGGTGTTCGGTGCGAGAGGACTCATGGAGAGGAGCAAGAACCATGGCGGTTCGGGAGATTCTCGCGGGGATGCCCTGGTGGGTGAAGTGGGTCGCGATACCCGTCATCGCCCTGTTCGTCTTCGGCGGTCTGATTACGAGCGTCGTCGGATTCCTGGTCGGCCTGCTGTTCAAGGTGCTGCTTTTCGTGGCCCTGGTCGGCGGACTGGTCTTCGTCGTCCGTAAGTTCATGACGTCCTCGACGTCCAAGAGCGACTGGTAGCACAAGCTACTGATCGGTATGGCCTCCTGGCCGGGTATTAGCCCGGCCGGGGGATAAGCCCCGGGTGAAACCCCTGCACCCCAGGGGCTGCCATTAGAGTGGAAAACCGCTGCCGCCCTGGGAATTGAGGCGTTGTCGAACCCCCTGGCCCGTGGATTCAACGTCCGGTCCGTGGAGTGCGGCAGGTGAGCGGGGGAGGCCCCCGCGGACGGGTGCGCCCACCCGTCGACACGCCCTGGGGGTGACCTTGTGGCCACGGCTTTCGCTCCGCAGACGGCCGCGCCGAGCGCGCCGACCCTGATCGGCTCGGTGCAGCGGGCGTTGAGGCTCCTGGAGGCCGTGGGCTCCCACGAGGACGGGGCCCCCGCCAAACAGCTCGCCAGGGAGGCCGGTCTGGCCCTCCCCACCACGTACCACCTGCTCCGTACGCTGACGTACGAGGGCTATCTGCGGCGCGAGAAGGGCGTGTTCGTCCTCGGCGACGCGGCCGGCCGGCTGGCCGGCGGGGGAGCCGTGCAGAATCGTCGCAGCAAGATCGAGGATTCGCTGGCCTTCTGGCGCGACTCGATCGGCGTCCCGGTGTACTTCGCGATCTACCGCGAGGGCGAGATCGAACTCGTCGCCGTCGCCGACACGCCCGCCGTCCCCGCCGTCGACGAATGGGCGGACTTCCGCGAAACCGGACACGCACATGCGATCGGCCAGTGCCTGCTCAGTCAACTGGACGAGAAAAGCCGTCAAGACCATCTCGACCGGCATCCGGTCGAAGCACTCACTCCGTACACGGTGCGTAACCGACGGGCGCTTTTGGAGCGTTTGGGCGATATGGGGCGAATGGAGCCCGCAATCGAACGTCAGGAATATGCACTCGGCACGGTCTGTGCCGCGATCCCCATCACCGTGGGGTCAACTGCGGCCGCCATGGCCATTTCCCTCCCCCTCCACCAGGCAAATCGGTTGCTCCCCGCAGTCGAACAACTACGGAATGAGATCGGAAGGCTCTTGAGTTCTCTCGCGTTCTCTATCAGTATCTGAAAAATCACTCCTTGTGATCTCCAAACGCTTGGACCACGATGGCGTCAAGAGGGCCATGGGGGATCGTTCCTGGCCGTTTTCGCCACAGGTCACTGCTTTCCACAGCTGTCTTGTCAGAACTGCTTCATCTACTGCGGGGTACACGATGCGCGAGTCGGTGCAGGCCGAGGTCCTGATGAGCTTCCTCGTCTCCGAGGAGCTCTCCTTCCGGATCCCGGTGGAGCTGCGGTACGAGACCAGGGATCCCTACGCGGTGCGGATGACCTTCCACCTGCCCGGCGACGCGCCTGTGACCTGGGCGTTCGGCCGTGAGCTGCTGCTCGACGGGATCAACAGGCCGAGCGGTGACGGCGACGTCCACATCGCGCCCACCGAGCCGGAGGACCTCTCGGACGTCTCCATCCGGCTCCAGGTGGGCACCGATCGGGCCCTGTTCCGGGCCAGCGCCCCGCCGCTGGTCGCCTTCCTGGACCGTACGGACAAGCTGGTCCCGCTCGGCCAGGAGCGCACCCTCGGGGACTTCGAGGACTCCCTGGAGGCGGCGCTCGGCAAGATCCTCGCCGAGGAGAACGCCGGCTGACGGTCCGCTACTTCGCGCGTCGGCGCCGTCCGCCCCGAGCCGGCCGGCGCTTCGCGGGCTCTCCCGCTCCGTCCCCCGGCCGGTCGGCCGAGACGACCAGCGCCGCCAGTGCCGTCGTGACCGGCACCGAGGCGACCAGTCCGATCGAGCCGACCAGCGTCCGGACGATCTCCTGCGCGACCAACTCGCTGTTGGCCACGTTCCCCACGCTGCTCTGCGCGATCGAGAACAGCAGCAGCAGGGGCAGCGCAGCGCCCGCGTAGGCGAGGACGAGCGTGTTGACCACGGACGCGATGTGGTCCCGGCCGATCCGGATGCCCGCCCGGTACAGCGCGCGCGGCCCCATCCGCGGATCCGCCTGGTGCAGCTCCCAGACCGCGGAGGTCTGGGTCACCGTCACATCGTCGAGCACGCCCAGCGAGCCGATGATGATGCCCGCGAGCAGCAGGCCGGACATGTCGATCTCCGGGTAGAGGCCGTGGATCAGACCGGTGTAGTCGTCGGTGTTCCCCGACAGCGCCGCCCAGCCGACGAACACCGAGCCGAGCAGGCCGATCAGCAGCAGCGAGATCAGCGTGCCGAGGACCGCCACCGAGGTCCGGGCCGACAGGCCGTGGCACAGGTAGAGCGCGATCAGCATGATGGCGCTCGACCCGACCACCGCCACCACCAGCGGGTTCGAGCCCTGCAGGATCGCCGGCAGGATGAAGAAGGTCAGGACGACGAAACTCGCCGCGAGCGAGATCAGCGCCATCACGCCGCGCATCCGTCCCACGGCCACCACCGCGAGCGCGAAGATCAGCGCGAGCACCGTGAGCGGAACCTTCCGGTTCACGTCGGCCACGGAGTACTGCAGATCGCGCGGGGCGTCCGGGGCGTACGCGACCACCACGCCCTGGCCCTCGTGGAGTTGGCGGGGCGCGTCCGGCTGCACGATCTCGGTGAACGTACGGCCCTTCTGCGGGCCCGTGGTGACCTCGACGGTCGCCTTGGTGCACTCCCCCTGCTGGGCGTTCACGGCCTCGCGGCCCTGCGGGGTCGAGGTGTCGCCGGTGGGCGGGACCTGGGCGGCGTTGACGTCCTTGCAGTCGATCTTCTCGGCCGAGACGACCTTGCCCTGCTCGGTCTGCCGGTCGAAGCCCACGCCGGTGCGCTCGTGCGCGGGCGCACCGCCCGGCCAGAGCACCACCAGCCCGACCACGACGGCGGTGGCGAACGGGATCAGCACCGCGGCGATGACCTTGCGCAGATGGCGGGAGACAGGCGTTGCCGGCCCGTGACTGTGGGTGTGGGCATGGCCGTGTCCGTGGCCGCCGTCCTGCCCTTGGTCGTCCGGTTCGGGGTTCCGCTGCGTGGAAGTCACCGACCGATCATCGCAAGAACGAGGGGGGCCCTCTGTTCAGCACGCCAGGGGAAACGCTAGCGTGGTGACACCTTTGCACACGCGGGAGCTCGGAGCACCGGGCTGAGAGGGCGCTGATCACCGTACGCGCGTACCGATGTACGTACGGGAGGAGGCTGCGCCGACCGCCGAACCTGTTACCGGGTAATGCCGGCGTAGGGAGTAGGTCTCATGACCATTCAGGATGCACGCACGCCTGCCGCCGATCAGGCCGCTGACCAGGCCTCCGACCAGGCCGAGCGGAAGCCGGGCTGGCACAAGGGGTACGTCGAGGGCTCCCGCCCCGACCTCCGGGTGCCGGTTCGGCAGGTGCACCTCACCAACGGCAAGGACGTGACGCTGTACGACACGTCCGGTCCGTACACCGACCCCGGCGTGGAGACCGACGTCCGGCGCGGCCTGCCGCCGCTCCGCGAGAACTGGATCATCGGCCGCGGCGACACCGAGGAGTACGCGGGCCGTCCCGTCCGTCCCGAGGACGACGGCATCAAGCACACCTCGCCGCGCGGCGGTCTGAAGAACCTCGACGCGGTCTTCCCCGGCCGTCCCCGGCTGCCCCGCCGGGGCCGCGACGGCCAGGCGGTGACGCAGCTCGCGTACGCCCGCCGGGGCGAGATCACCCCGGAGATGGAGTACGTCGCGATCCGCGAGAACGTTTCTCCCGAGGTCGTCCGCGAGGAGATCGCCGCCGGGCGGGCGGTGCTGCCGGCGAACGTGAACCACCCGGAGATCGAGCCGATGATCATCGGCAAGCGGTTCCTGGTGAAGGTCAACGCCAACATCGGCAACTCCGCCGTCACCTCCTCCATCGAGGAGGAGGTGGAGAAGATGACCTGGGCCACCAAGTGGGGCGCGGACACGGTGATGGACCTTTCCACCGGCCGCAACATCCACACCACCCGTGAGTGGGTCCTTCGCAACTCCCCCGTGCCGATCGGCACCGTGCCGCTCTACCAGGCCCTGGAGAAGGTCGATGGCAAGGCCGAGGAACTGACCTGGGAGATCTACAAGGACACGGTCATCGAGCAGGCCGAGCAGGGCGTCGACTACATGACGGTCCACGCCGGCGTGCTGCTGCCGTACGTGCCGCTGACCGCCCGCCGCAAGACCGGCATCGTCTCCCGCGGCGGCTCGATCATGGCCGCCTGGTGCCTCGCGCACCACAAGGAGAACTTCCTCTACACGAACTTCGAGGAGCTCTGCGAGATCCTCGCGACGTACGACGTGACGTACTCGCTCGGCGACGGCCTGCGGCCCGGCTCGATCGCGGACGCCAACGACGCGGCGCAGTTCGCCGAGCTGAAGACGCTGGGCGAGCTGAACACCATCGCCAAGCGGCACAACGTGCAGACCATGATCGAGGGCCCGGGCCACGTCCCGATGCACAAGATCAAGGAGAACATCGACCTCCAGCAGGAGATCTGCGAAGAGGCGCCGTTCTACACGCTCGGCCCGCTGACCACGGACGTCGCGCCCGCGTACGACCACATCACCTCCGGCATCGGCGCGGCGATGATCGCCTGGTGGGGCACCGCGATGCTCTGCTACGTCACGCCCAAGGAGCACCTGGGCCTGCCGAACAAGGACGACGTGAAGACCGGCGTGATCACGTACAAGATCGCGGCGCACGCGGCGGACCTGGCGAAGGGCCACCCGGGGGCGCAGGAGTGGGACGACGCGCTGTCGGACGCCCGCTTCGAGTTCCGCTGGGAGGACCAGTTCAACCTCGCCATGGACCCGGACACGGCCCGTGAGTTCCACGACGAGACGCTTCCGGCGGAGCCGGCGAAGACGGCGCACTTCTGCTCGATGTGCGGCCCGAAGTTCTGCTCGATGAAGATCTCGCAGGACATCCGCCGCGAGCACGGCGGCGATCTGAAGGCCGACGAGATCGAGGCGGGCATGGCGGAGAAGTCCGCCGAGTTCGCCGCTTCCGGGAACCGGGTCTACCTGCCGATGGCGGAGTAGCCCGGACCGGGACGGAACGGGACGGCCGGCGACACCTCGGGGGAGTCGCCGGCCGTTCCTTCTGTCGGGCTCAGCTCAGTTGCGCGGAGCGTCGGGCTCGTCGTCCGAGTCCGCATCCGAATCCACGTCCGAGTCCGCGTCCGGGTTTGATTCCGGTGCCGTGCTGAAGTCCGGGGCCGTGAAGTCGGGGCTGGTGAAGTCCGGGCTGGTGAAGGACGGACGGACCTCGGACTTGCCCTCGTCGGGGCTGGTGAAGTCCGGACCGCTGTAGCCGACCTTCGGGTAGCGGTGCTGCGGATGCGGCGGACCGGAGGAGGCCGGGCCGGCGCTCGGGTCGGCCAGGGCGTCGCGCAGGAACGGGATGATGCCGCGTTCCAGAAGGGCGTGCCGCCACGCCTCCCGGGCCCGTGACACCTCGTCGGGCAGCTCACCGCCCGGTTCCTGCGCCGGGACCTCGGTGGCGCTGTTGCGCAGGGCCGTCAGGAGCAGCCCGATCGCCGCGCACAGCAGGCCGAAGGCGGTGACCGCCGTGAAGAACCAGCCCGCGGTGATCAGCGCCCCGGCGAAGTCCGGCGCGGCGCCGACCGCCTGGAGCACCGAGCCGAACAGCAGGAAGATCACCGCCGCGAGCCCGGCGAGGATCGGCGCCAGGACGGTGACGACGGCCGCGAAGCCCGCGCCCGGGCCGCTCAGCTCCTCGTCGTCGTCGCCCCGGGACAGGACGGCGTCCATCACGCTCGGCCGGGCCGGCGGCGAGCGGAAGTCCTGGCGGACCTTCACGAAGTGCTCGTACTCGGCCGTCGCCGCCGTGGCGATGAGGGCCGTCGCGTTCAACGCCATCGTGCGCAGCTGCTCGGCGTTGAGCCGCTTCCCGATCTCGGCGAGATCCGGACGTTCGTGCGCGGTGCGCAGTGCGTCGTCGAGGATCCGCTCGAACTCGGCGCGGTCCTCGGTCAGCAGGTGTGGAGCCACATTCATGTGCATCCCCCGATGCTCCGAAGGCCGGATCACCCGCGGAGCACGGGCGGTTGGGCACAAACGGAGGAGAGCCTGCTACGGATAGGCAGATGGTAGAGCCGGGACGGCACGCGGTGACAGGGGGTTTCCGTAAATCGCCTTCCCGGCCCCGGGCTCAGTCATGCAGCGGGAGCCGCTGCACCAACAGCTTTCCGGCCATGGTCACGCCGCCGTCCATGGCGATCGCGAGCCCGTCCGCGTACACGTGCGGCCCCTCGACCACCGGACCGGAGCCGTCCTCGCCGTCCCCGTTCTCGCCGCCGACCTGGCCGAGGAGGTACGGGATGGGGCTGTGCCCGTGGACGATGCGGGTGCCGCCGTAGGTGGCGAGGAGCTCCCGTACGGCCTGGGGGCCGGCCTCGTCGCGGAAGGCGAAGCGCTTGGTGAACTTGCGGAACAGGTCCCAGCACTCGTCCGCGTCGTTGCGGTTGAGGGCTTCGTGGACGGTGTCGTTGACGTCCTCGATGGTGTCGCCGTACTCGAGGTACGCGGTGGTGTCGGAGTGCAGCAGGAGGTGTCCGTCCTCCTGCGCCACGGCGTCGAGCCGGGACATCCACTGCAGGTGGACGTCCTGGAGGCGGTCCATGTCGTGCTTCTGTCCGCCGTTGAGCAGCCAGGCCGCCTGGAAGGTGGCGGTGCCGGCCCCGGAGTTGACGGGGGTGTCGCCGAAGCGCTTCGCGCCGATGAGCAGCAGCTCGTGGTTGCCCATGAGGGCCTTGCAGTAGCCGCCGGCCGCGGCGGCCTCGGCGGACAGCCGCATGACGAGGTCGATGACGCCGATGCCGTCGGGGCCGCGGTCGGTGAAGTCGCCGAGGAACCACAGGCGGGCGTTGCCGGCGGACCAGTGGCCCTCGGAGTCGATCAGGCCCTGTTCGTGCAGGGCGACCAGGAGTTCGTCGAGGTAGCCGTGCACGTCGCCGACCACGTAGAGCGGGCCGGGGCCGTCGGGCCGGGGCGCGGGGGCGGGCTCGGCGGCCGGTTCGACGCGGACCTGGAGGGTGTCGCCCCGGTTGATCACCGGGAGGTCGCGCGCGGTGGGGGTGTAGCCGTCGGGGAACTCGTCCGCGGGGACGGCGTTGCCGGGGTGCCCCGAGCCGGCGGGCTCGGCCTGCGGCGCGTCGGGCGGCGAGGCCGTGCCCTGGGAGGGGGCGGCCGGCGCGGGCGCGGCGGGCGGGACCGTGGTCGGCGGGACCGTGGTCTGCGCGGGTACTGCCTGCGCGGATGTGGCCGGGGTGGCCGGGGTGGCCGCAGCGACCGGGGTGGCCGAAGAGCCCTCCACCGGCGGGATTTCCGTGGCGTACGGGTTTCCGGCGACCGGCGAGGCGGAATGGCCCTGCACCGGCACCCGTGCATAAGGCGGCACACGGAAATCACGCAATGTGGCCGTCCGCACCACGGGTTCCTGACCGGCCCCCTGAGTCATCGACCCCTCCACCACCGTCGCGACCGCCCTGCACATCGCGGACCGACCTGGTCGGGGTGGTCCGCGATGTCGTGCGCCCATCATAGGAATGACGCTCCCTCTGTGTGACGCACCAGGGGTGGTGAATCGGGGTCCACTCCCGGTTCACCGGTTGTTTCGCCCCAATTGGGAAGGTCTAGTCCTGCGCGGGCGACCGGGGCGGGCTGACCGTCGTCCGGGGCGAGCGCCTTTGCGACGACGTCCGGACGATCAGCTCCGTCGGTATCACCTGCTCCACCGGTCCGTCCGTGTCGATGCCTTCGATGGCGTCGATGAGGAGTTGGACGACGGCGGTGCCGATGCGTCGGGGTTTGAGGGAGAGGGTGGTGATGGGGGGTTCGGTGGTGGCGTAGACGGTGGATTCGCTGCAGCAGACGAGGAGGAGGTCGTCGGGGACGCGTAGTCCGTAGCGTCGTGCTGCGGCGAGGAGGTCGGTGCCGTTGGGGTCGAAGAGTCCGTAGACGGCGTCGGGTCGGTCGGGTCGGGCGAGGAGGCGGTCGGCGGCGACGGCGCCGGCGCAGGGGTCGTGGGCGGGGTAGGCCTCGTAGACGGGGTCTTGTCCGACGCGGTGGCACCAGTGGAGGTAGGCCTGGGTGGAGAGTCGGGTGTAGGTGTCGGTGGTGGTGCCGGTGAGGAGGCCGATGCGGCGGGCGCCGGCGTCGGCG